>CAYFQW010000003.1:97506-132085 GCA_964345475.1 uncultured Raoultibacter sp. | reverse complement strand
GGAGGAGCTTTTGAAATGTCGGGTGAGGGCGGAAAGGCAACTTGGGAATATGGCATGACGAACTGCATGGAATGCGGCATTTGTCAGTACGTCTGTCCCGTAGATGCTATTGACTGGGCCTATCCTGAGGCTGGAACAGGTATCGTCCTTAAATGGAGCTGATACACTCCAAGTTCGTGTGACGTGGTAGGACACACGAAGACCCGCAGGGAGCTACAGGCCTCTGCGGGTCTTTGATGCCAGCGAAGATGCCTGCCTCAGGATTCCTGGCTCCAAAACCAGCTGCGCAATTAAGGCAAGGGCAGGTATGCCTCTCTCAACATCTGTATTTCCTGTTCGTAGCCGGGAAGCTCATTGGGAGTTTCGAGATAAAAAGGCAGGTCACGCAGGGCTGGGTGATTGATGATGGCAACAAAGGCATCGAAGCCTATTTCTCCTTCTCCAATTTTTGCATGGCGATCCTTTCGAGCGCCACAAGGGTTCAAGCTGTCATTCAAGTGGATAGCCTTGAGTCTTTCGAGTCCAATACACGTATCGAACTCTTCCAAAACAGCATCAAGCCGATGGGCGACATCGTAACCAGCATCCCACACATGGCAGGTGTCGAGGCAGACTCCCACCTTATCTTGCACCTCCACTTGCTGCATGATAGCGGCCAGCTCTTCGAAACTGCCTCCGATTTCAGTACCCTTTCCCACCATTGTTTCGAGAAGCACCGTCGTCGCCTGATTAGGACGTAGAGTCTTGTTCAAGAGACTTGAGATTTTACGTATTCCCTCTTCAACACCTTGGTTGCCGTGAGCACCAGGATGCATATTGTAGCCCTGAGAGGGGATATGTTCCATGCGGGCAAGGTCTTCAGCAACAACTTCATGGGCAAATTCATACACATGGTCCTTCGCTGAGGCAGCATTAAGGGTGTAGGGTGCATGGGCAAGGACCCTTGATATTCGTGGCTGGAAGTTTCTCCCTTCCCTACTTTTTACGCTGCCTTCTTCTTGGAACTTGTCTTCGTCAAGCCCGTTTCCCTTAGAAACGCCACATTCAACCTGGCCCGCAGCATAGTCCAAATACGCCTCAATGTCTTTCATATCGAGGGCCTTTGCGGCTCCTCCCCGCGGGTTTCGTGTAAAGAACTGGAAGGTGTTGGCGCCGATGGAAACGGCTGTCTTCGCCATTGCCAAGTACCCCTTCGATACAGAGAGATGACAGCCTATGGTTAACATGAGAACTTCTCCAACATCTCCTTCGCATGCTTGCGTGACGCATCGGTTAATTCTCCCGAAAGCATTCGGGCGATTTCAGCTACACGCTCTTCTTCGTCGAGCGGCACAATAACAGTTTCTGGAACCTGATCGTCGCTGCCTTCTTTTTTACGGACTTGGTAGTGTCGGTCCCCGGCAACGGCGACTTGCGCAAGATGAGTGACTACAATCAATTGGTGCGACTGTGATAAAGAATGCAAAACCTTGGCTAAGGCAAGAGCTGTCGACCCCCCCACTCCTGCATCCACCTCATCGAAAATGAGCGTCTCTACCTTATCGGCATTCCCGAGCACAACCTTAAGCGCAAGCATAACGCGGCTGATTTCTCCGCCAGACGCAATGCGCGCAAGAGGCCTCGCCTGCATGCCCTCGGCAGGCTGGAACAAAAATTCGATATGAGAGGGACTTTCTTTTGTCCAGCGATCCCTCGCTTGGCGCTTGAAATCACAGATGATAGATGCACCGTCCATTTCGAGCTTATCGAGCTGCTCGTTGACCTCAGCCGAAAAGCGGGGTGCCTCTTTGCAACGCGCCTCGTCTAAAGCGTCCGCCGCCAGGGCAAGTGCCTCTTCAGCCTCTTCCAAGGCTTTTTGTGCACGAGCCTCTTGTTCGGCAGAGTCGTCCACAAGCGATATAAGGGTTGCGGCCTCATCTCGCTTGGCAAAAACATCCTCCATCCGCGGCCCATACGCACGAAGCAGTCCTTGCAAGGCCAACATCCTTTCCTGGCCCGCCTCAAGAGCTTGCTCATCAAATTCAATGGAATCGCTATAGCTGCGGGTTTCGCGCGAAACGTCTTCAATCATAAAAACCGCCTCGCGCAAATTTGATGCAAAGCCGCCTAACTTTTCGTCGCAGGCAGATTGCCCTTCGAGCAAGGATATTGCTTTGTATAGCTCATCTATTGCAGCGTCTTCTCCTGAGAGAGCACGGTAGGCTTCTTCGCTTGCCTGGGCAAGAGCCTCCGCATGCTCCGACTTAGAAAGAAGCTCGAGGAGGTCGTCGTATTCATTTTCGCCAGGATCGACAGCATCGATCCTCTGTAAGACAAAACGGGCCTCATCGAGTTTTGCTGAGGAAGTTTTTGCAGCATCCTGTATTTCTGCGAGCAAGACGGCTGCCTTTTCAGCCTCTAGGTATGCATTCTGATAGGAGTCTTTAGCGCCCTCGACAGACTGTGCGGCCCAATCATCGAGCATTTCAACATGGCTCGAGATTTTCAAGAGCTTTTGATGCTCGTGTTGTCCGCATAGATCTACCAAGGGCCCAATGGTCGCTTGCAGCTCTCCAACAGTTGCCATCGAGCCGTTCAGGGAAACACGAGATCGGCCATCAGATCCAAGCCGTCTTGTTACAACATGCTCATCCTCGCCTGAGAAAAAACGCCCTTCGACAAGCAGCTCGTCTGAACCCTCACGCACAGCAGCAGTCGAAGCTCTCTCCCCGCATAAAAGCTTACAGGCCGATATGAGGGCCGTCTTACCAGCGCCAGTTTCACCCGTCAATACCGTCAAACCAGGTGCGGGGGAAAGAGCCTCATCTTTTATAAGAGCCAGATTTCGAACGCGTATTTCATCAATCATCGCTTACTGCCCTATTCTGCATGTCGTATAGAAGCATTGCGCCTCCACTCTCTTACCGCAAACACTCTTTATCTTACGGAGCTCAAACTGTATCAGAGCACAGGCTGTATGATAGTGCAAATCAACACATATTTAGCCCTGATGAGGCTTCCGTCAGAATTATGAAATAATTTTGTCGGAACCTGCGAGCATATTTTATCTTTGCTCCTCATATATCGCCATAAGGTAAGGGGGCATCGAAGGATTCGCCGACGGTGAATGACCCCTGTTCGCGCAAAAGGTCCTGCAGGTCTCGTAAGAAAACCTCGAGCTGGCTTTCTTTGACAACAAGCTGGAGAGCCACATCTTCGGTAAATCTTGAGCTGAATACCTCTATTTTTTCTTTCTGCACGTGATGGTTCAGCCGGTCGTACAATGCATACGGTAGGCTGACGTCTACCTTCACGCAGCGTGCGTATACGAGTATTCGTGCCTGCTCAAGCGCAGCCTGGGTTGCTTGGGTGTAGGCTCGCACGAGGCCGCCTGTCCCTAAAAGCGTCCCCCCGAAATATCGAGTGACTATCGCAATGACGTCGTAGAGACCCTCATGCTGCAGCACGCCTAAAACGGGGAGGCCTGCCGTTTTTGAAGGCTCGCCATCATCTGAGTACCGGACGCGATTGCCTTCGCGCAAAACATAGGCGTACACCGTATGGCGGGCCATACGGTGCTCGCTGCGCAGCTCCTGAATAAGCTCGACAGCCTGCTCTTCGGTTTGCACGGGCGCAAGATTCGCTATAAATCGACTCTTCTTCTCTTCGATCTCGGCCGTGACCCGAGCGGAAATTGTTTTATATCTCTCATCCATTACTATCATTGTAACCCGAAAATGCTCCCTGTTGGCACGTTACTCAACAGTATGTCTCTTCCCTCACCTCAGATTGGGTTTTCTGTCGATGCCATACCCTTGTTACCGCAAGCCGAAATATCTAGCACCCACGAGCGACATCAATGTAGCAAATTGACAACAGAAGAGACTGAAGGCCCCCTTACTTGTCTAAAATAAATCCATGTCTAAGGAGCGCTCTTATGATTTTTTATTTTACAGGAACCGGGAACTCTTACGAAGCCGCCAAAATCATTGCGGAGGCTAATGGCGACTCTCTTGTCGATATCGGCTTTCGTTACAAATACAAGGAGTTCGACTTCACGCTCCATCAAGGTGAGGATATCGGCTTTGTCCTCCCCACTCATGCCTGGACTACACCACCCATCGTCGACAGTTTCCTCAGAAAGGCCCACTTCCTTGACGAACAAGGTGAAAGTATCGTTCCAGGCTATTGCTACCTCGTTATCACCTGCGGATTTTCAGTCGGGAAGACAGCGCAGTTTTTTGCTGACCAGCTTTACAGGAATCAGGCCATCCGCCTTGACGCCTCATTTAGTATTGAGACTGTCGGAACTTGCGTATCGCTCTATGGTCCAGCGGAAGGCGAAAAACGTGACCTCCTGCTGAGCGAGGCACGCAGGCAGGCAGAAAAAATTGCTATCCAGATCGGGAAAAAAGAAAAAGGCAGCTTCGAACACAAAAGTCTTTTTGGACAGGCGGTTTCCCTTGTTACTGGCAGAGAAGAGAAACCTCGGCCAACCAAGAAGTTCTATACCCTCCCCACCTGCACTCATTGTAATCAATGTGCAGAAATATGCCCTACTAACACGATCACGCTTATCGACGGCACTCCTCGATGGGCCGAGCTGGGATGCACCCAGTGTTACGCCTGTATACACCGTTGTCCGGCACATGCCATACAATATGGCAAGAAGACCGAAACGAGGGGTCGCTACGTCAATCCCGCCATGCTTGACAAGGATTGATAATGAAGACTTGCAAGCGTTTGCCCCAAGAAGCAGCTTGGAACTGCTCAGCTGCTTCTTGGGGCTCGGGGCGGCGCAGATGTTTCCCGAAGCTGGGGACAGGCGCAGGTGCTCGAGGGCCAATAGTAGACGCATCAATAAAAATATGTACCTATGGGGGAATGAATGAGGGCAGTAATCCAACGAGTTTCTGAAGCGCAAGTTGAAATAGATGGACAAGTCGCAGGGGCTATAGCCTCCGGCTTTTTGATACTCCTCGGTGTTGGACAAGCCGATACTGAAGAGCAGGCCGAAAAACTCTGGAGCAAAATTTCAAAGCTCCGCATCTTCGAAGACGAACAAGGAAAATCGAATCTCTCTCTTCATGATGTGGAAGGCGGGGTTTTGATTATCTCGCAATTCACCCTATACGCGAACTGCAAGAAAGGCAATCGCCCCTCGTTTACTAACGCAGGGTCGCCCGATGCAGCCGAGCGCTTGTACGAGCACTTCGTTCGTTGCGCAAGAGAAGACGGTATTTCACCGGTAGCGACAGGACGCTTCGGTGCCATGATGAGCGTCTCCCTTGTTAACAGCGGGCCTTTCACCATCTGCCTCGACACCGACGAAATGTAGATTGTCGCCATTTCGATGCTTCATCGCTATTGGAGGTCTAAAAGCACTTCGATGGATTCCGTGATAACGGGGTGATGTGTTTGGTAGCATCTTTGCAGCTCCCACATGACCACCTCGTATCATAAACATGCTCTTATTCCTTGCATTTGCTCTTATAGAATTATGGATGTATGACTTTAAAACCTTAGGGCATACGAAAGGCTGCACCCATCTTAGGGCAGAATAGAGACTGCCTAGATAGACTTTGTCGGGCAGACCTTCCTGCACTCGAGGCACAATATGCATTCTGTCCCGTTTTTCCTGCTGCGGCTTGCATCGAGCATGTCCACGTCCATCGGGCAGACCGCCCTGCATTTCCCGCAGGAGATGCAGGTGTCTTCGTTCACTTTGATGCGGGTCATCGAAAAATAGCTCGCAGGCTTGAGGAATACTGCCACCGGGCAGAGGTATTTGCAGAAGGCCCGGTTGTCCTTGAACGCGAAGGCAAGGGCTATGCCCACCGCGTAGTACAGGATGTTGCCTACGACAAAGCTGATGAACATCAGGCGCTCCAGGCTGCCAGGGTACAGGCGGGTCAGCACGAGCACATATAGAAACGACAGGGCGAAGGTGACAAACCGGAGGCGTCCCAGCCTCTCATGCCGCGGTTCGCGTGGGGCCTTGTACGGGAGGAAGTCCAGCACCATGGCGGTCCAGCAGGCGTAGCCGCACCATCCCCTGCCGAACAAGAGCGGGCCTGCTATCTTCGCCACGAGGTAGTGGATAACCGCCGCCTGGAACACACCCAGGGACAGGTAGTACCAAAAACCTTCTATCTGCATGTTCTCGCGGCAGATTATTCCAAGATAGACGAGCATGTACGAGCCGACGGCGATCTGAACCGCCATCCTTGCATGAGCAAACTCCGCAATGTAGAAGGCCGAGCCGAGGGCAACCGCGGTGCCGATGTAGGTAAAGTTCAAAAGGTAGAAGAGGTTGTCAAAAGAAAGCCACAGTGCAACTGCGACAATCTCAAACGCAAGCCATATCAGCAGCGAAACCCTGTATTTTCTCACAGTCCCATATCTCCCACATGCACTCTTTTCTCGCCCGCAGCCATATTGTTAAGGCCATATAATACAAGTTGCGGGGCTCAGGCTGCAAGTCTTAAGCCACACTGGGTTTCGTCTGAGGCGCTTGAAGAACACGAAGCGCTTGAGACCCAAAAGGGATTCATCGCCTCGCCAGTCAGCCTATCAACCCCAGTGATGCGCTCTATCTCATCACCCCAGAATTCAACACGCACAGGGTTGTTGGTGTAGGGTGGAAATATGTTGAGGAATACGGCAAATCCTGCGCTACATGCTGACGAACGCCTATGAAGGTCCAGTATTCAGCCAAGCAGGCTCATGCCGAGCTTGGCTTATACACCCCTGGCTGTCTCTGCGTAAGGTAGCGAGCAGTTGTTTTGCCAACAAACTCTGGTCAAGCTCATCTTGCACGAGAAAACGCACAAGCACATTTGTATCTATTCCTGTCATCTATCTCGGCCATTGATAGTGCCAGTGCGGCCTTCTATAGCCTGTGCAGCAATCGCCACAACGATCACCGGCGTGAATTTACGTCTTGTCAGAAAAGTAGACATCGAGCCTCCTTTCGTAATGCCCCCTTGTGAGGGCTCCTCTGCCTTCTTTGCTCGCACGCGTACAAGCACTACGTGCAAATTATCTGAAGCGACCAGAAATACCGAGTTGCACGCCCCTTTCAGAAAAGGCTTATATCCTGAAAGACCACAAGGACAAAACTTCGAGAAAAAACGTCTGCCTACCCTACTTCTTTCCGAAAAAATTTATCCTCATATATGTATAAACCACAAGAAAAGATGCTTTTCAACCTGCACCTAGGCACAGGGAAACAGGAGATGGGCTGGCGATTCGGGATGGCTTCATTCTACCTCAGCCCTCTTGCTGATCGTTCTAAAGAAGCTCTTTGAGGTTTCGGCTTCCGTAGACACAGCGACGCACTTCCATCACATCGTCAATAACAACATAGAACACTATATAGTTGCCAACACCAAACCAGTAATAAATGCGTTCACGCTTGTAGATTGATGGATATATCGCCGCAATCGTAAGATTCTTCAGGTGATCGAGAATGCCTTGCTCTACTTCTTCAACAAAGTGACGCGCGGCCAAAGGGGCTTTGAGGGTACCCTGAATATATACTATTATCTTATCAACAATCTAGCCATCATGTACAAAAATCCCCGTACGGAGCATCTGCTGCTTCCTGCCGTCATATAAGCTGACGAGCAAAGCTTACGGGGAAGCATGCTAGCGTTTGTAGCTGGTACGGCTTTTGCGAGCACCGCCGAAAACACTCCCCTTGCGCGCTTCTGCGCGCAGCCTTCCTAATACCTCGTCCTCGCACGAACCTTCAACCTGCACACGCAGCTTGACCACCTGATCGCGCAGGCGAGCAGCCTCTTCATAATCCATATTCTCGGAGGCGCGTGCCATTTCGTCTTCCATCGAAGATATGATACGCAACACTTCTTCACGGGAAAGCTCTGCGAGCTCTTTGTTTACCTGCTCAGCAGTAGAGCTGCCAACCTCGTCTTGTATATAGCCGATAATATCGTTAATAGCCTTTCTGATTGTCTTCGGCTCGATCCCATGCTCTTTGTTATAGGCAATTTGAATTTCCCGACGTCGGGCCGTTTCATCGATAGCCCGCCTCATAGAGTCAGTTATTTTATCGGCGTACATGATTACCTGGCCAGAAACATTGCGCGCAGCACGCCCTATCGTCTGAATGAGGGATCGCTGGTTGCGCAAGAAACCCTCTTTATCAGCATCTAGAATCGCCACGAGCGTAACCTCGGGCAGGTCAAGGCCCTCTCGCAGCAGGTTGATGCCGACCAACACATCGAACTCTCCCGCACGCAGATCGCGCAGTATTTCCACACGCTCAAGCGTTGCAATATCGGAGTGCATATACCGTGTCTTGATATCTTGATCAAGCAGATGGTCAGTCAGGTCTTCCGCCATTTTCTTGGTCAGAGTGGTAATGAGTACGCGCTCTTTTTTTGCTACCCTCACCCGCGCCTCATCGATGATGTCGTCTATCTGCGATACCGAGGTGCGCACAATAACCTCGGGATCTAAAAGACCAGTCGGGCGGATAATCTGCTCAACACGCGCTTGCGAAACGCTTGTCTCGTAGTCGCCTGGAGTAGCCGACGTGTAAATAAACTGCGGGACGCGCGCTTCAAATTCATCGAAGCGCAGAGGGCGGTTGTCCAAGCAGGAAGGCAGGCGAAAACCATGCTCGGCAAGTGTGACCTTACGAGAGCGGTCCCCTTCATACATGCCCCTTATCTGAGGGACGGTAACGTGGCTCTCGTCAATAATGCAGAGGAAGTCTTTAGGGAAATAATCGATCAGGGTATACGGGGGCTCACCCGGCTCACGCCCGTCCATGTGTCGAGAATAATTCTCAACACCCGAGCAGTACCCCATCGTTTCGAGCATCTCAAGATCGTAGTTCGTGCGCATTTCCAAACGCTGTGCCTCAAGCAGCTTCCCCTCCTCACGAAACTGCTGCAAACGATCGCGTAGCTCTTCCCGAATCTGTTTGATTGCCCTGTCAAGCTTGGGGCGGGCGGTTACGTAGTGCGATGCTGGCCAAATCGGCAAGGCCTCAAAAGAGTTCATCGTCTCGCCCGTCACCCTATCTACCTCGGTGATAGACTCGATCTCATCGCCCCAGAATTCCACGCGCACCGGGTTGTCGGCATAGGGCGGGAATATATCGAGGGCATCGCCACGCACTCGGAAGGTTCCTCGCTTGAGCTCATAATCATTGCGATCGTATTGTATGTCGATAAGCCCGTGGATGCAGCTGTCGCGATCAAGCTCACGCTCCTTATCGAGGAATACCGCAAGCCCCGCATAGTCCATCGGAGAGCCTATACCGTAAATGCAGGACACGCTGGCAACAACGATGCAGTCACGCCGCGAAAGGAGGGCTGAGGTGGTGGCGTGCCGAAGCTTTTCTACCTCATCATTAATGGAAGCATCTTTTTCTATAAAGGTATCGCTTGATGGCACATAGGCCTCAGGCTGATAATAGTCGTAATAGGATACGAAATAGGATACCGCATTATTCGGGAAAAATTCACGAAGCTCGGCGGCTAACTGGGCTGCAAGAGTTTTATTAGGCGCCATAATCAAGGTAGGCTTTTGTACAGCCTCGATAGTTTTCGCCATAGTGAAAGTTTTCCCAGAGCCTGTTACTCCCAGCAGGGTTTGATAGCGCAGCCCCTCTTTGACACCCTCCGCCAAACGTTCGACTGCGTGAGGTTGATCGCCTGCCATCTCGTAGGGGGCAATCACCTCAAAAGGAACATTGGCCAAGCGTACATCAGGAAGCTTCCCTTCCATTTCTACACCTTCAAGATTTGAAAGATGGCCCACACCAATCCGCCCTTCCTTAAGCATAAACGTCTTGCCATTCAGCCTATCATAAGAAGCTTATCCTATTCAGAGATACATGATTGGGTTTATCTATTGTTTATTTAATTTGACCGAAAGCCGAACCGCGACTGCCCTTATAAGGGGCTACGTCTGCATGAGCCCTCTTTTAAGTTTTTGCTGAGGCTTTCTCTTCAGGTTTTCTCTTAAGATTTCCTAGAACTATCGCTTAGGCCTTGCTTGGGCTCCGCTCGGCCCACCCTCTTGGGCTCCCCGAAAAGATATTCTTAGACCTTTCTCGAAAAGCCCTCGAGGCATGCGCTGCGGCTTATGACACGCAAGTCATCCTGACACTCATATCCATAGGGCGCGCCGTGAACAGGGCTGTGGTGACTATGCCATCAACCCCTGTGGCCGCATATTCAGCCGCATTCTGAGGGTTGACCCCACCTGCTGCAATGAGCGTGATACACGGATGTATCTCGCGAAGCTCTTCAACGAGCGGCTTAAGGATCTCAGTCGGAACCTTGTCGAACTGGATTCCGTCAACTCCTGCTTTCGCCAAAATACGAGCGTGCTCAGCATCTGCTTCTACAAAGAGCTTCTTCTCAATGCAACGGCTCTTGATTTCAGGAAGTCGTTCAACGAAGGCGTCGAAGCCGCCTACAAAAGTCAAATGGTGGTCGAAGATGAGAACAGTCTCCGACATGCCCAGCCTGTGAGGGAAGGCGCCACCCGTAAGAGTTGCCTTAACAAGCAGGTCTTTAACGCCAGGCATGCTCTTGCGAGTGGTAAGTACTTCACAACGAGGATTTATGGCATGGACTGAATCCACCATGGAACGTGTTTTTGTGGCTACTGCTGACAGATGATCGAATAGATTGAGGCATACTTTCCATGCTGCATGAAGATCGCTTGCCTTGCCTTGAACCACAAAGTAGGTATCCCCTGCCTGCAAGGCATCCCCGTCTTTCTGGGAACGGATAACCTCACAGTCCATTTTTTCCATAATACGAGAAACTTCGGATGTTCCCACTAAAATACAGTCTTCTCGAGTAAAGTATTCCATCTGCCCCAGCTGGTCTCCGATTCCTAATACTTGGCTCGTAAGATCGAGATAAGGAATATCTTCCTGTATCAGGTAATCGATGCGCTTATCGGGGATTCTCAGCATAGTTGCCTCCTTGGCGTGTTGACGTACGGATACACAGGGCCCCTTGGTGTATGGGTCCGTTAATCCATCTTCTTGTATATACTACTATTAGGATAATATTCATGTTGACTGCCGTCTAGGGCAAACGAGGAATATCTTACATTTTAGAGATTTCTTGACAAACAGATTCGACGCTAAATCGCACATCTTCGAGACTGCCTTCATTCTCGATAACAAAATGCGCCCACTCGCGCCTTTGCTCGTCGGTGGCCTGTCGGGCAATGCGATGCCTCACGTCGTCTTCGGTAAAGCCTCGCTCAAGCGCGCGTTGAATACGCACGTCTTCAGGGGCAAGAACCGCAATAAGATAATCTGTCTCTTGTCCGTAATCCCCTTGGGGTCCGTCGTAGGCAGATACCTCCACAAGGGCCACTGGGCAGCCCTCCTTCTCGCGAGCAGATAGCCATAGTCTCATCTCCGCTAATATATATGGGGCAAGCACACTGTTGAGCCGTGCTGTTTCCTCAGGTGAAACGAATGCCTTGCCTGCAAGCTTCTTGCGGTCGATAGCTGCATCCTCCCCCATTATGTCCGCGCCAAAAGCCTCCGTCAGAGCCTCTATAGCTTCGTCAATATAGAGTATGGCATGCCCAACCTTATCAAGATCGAGCACAGGGAAACCCGCCTCTGCAAAAAGATGGCTTACGGTCGATTTGCCCGACCCGATACCCCCGATAATAAACGCTGTTTTCATACGACCTCTATTTTCTGACTGCATCCGCCGGGGTCTCTGCTTTGCTTCCCTAGCACAGCACGCCACAGCCTAATACAATATCTCCCTTATAGAATACTGCATACTGTCCAGCAGCAGTTGTTTTTTGAGGTGAATTCAAGCGTATAGAGACTTTTTCTTGAGCAAGTCGTGCTTCATTTCGCAAGACCTCCCCTCCTTGAGGGGGAGTATCCAACAAGGCCTCTTGGGCTGTGTCTCGACTTCCATGCTGAGGCGATATCGTACAGCTAGCCGGATTGCTTCTGTAGCGCAGCTTGACCTCACAGCTTAAGCTTTCTTCTAGCTTATCGAAGGCAAGCCAGTTGAGGGTCTCTGCTTCAAGCTCCTGTATAAAACTATCTTTTTCGAAACCAACAACAAGCTCATTGCGGTCTGTACGCTTTCCGATAACATAATAGGGTTCGGAAGCCGCTATGCCGAGACCCTTTCGTTGTCCAAGGGTGTAAGCAAATAATCCCTCGTGCTTCCCGACAACCTCTCCTTCGGCGTTGACCACATTTCCAGGTATCCTTTTCAATCCTTGGGTTTCGAGGAAGGCGGTCAGCGAGCCCTTGACAAAACAAATATCCTGGCTTTCTGGTTTATCCGCGCCGTGTAGACCGAGGCTTTGCGCCATCTCGCGGACCTCGGTCTTTTTTATATGCGCCAGGGGAAGGACAAGGCGGGCCAATTGAGCTTGTGTAAGCGTGGCCAACATATAGCTTTGATCTTTCGAACGGTCGAGAGCTGTTCTCACAACATATCGTCCGTTCTCCTCAAGATATGCCACACCTGCATAATGTCCCGTAGCTACGTTCTCGCAGAGTAATTCTTCTGCCGCTTCTAGAAGCAGGGGTATTTTGCAACGCGCATTGCACCCGGGGCAAGGACTTGGAGTTTTTCCTGCAAGGTAAGACTGTATGAAAGGATCAATAACCTCGCGCTCAAAGCACTTGGTGCCGCGATGGACTCGATGCTCGATTCCAAAATGCTTACAAACTGCAACAGAATCCTCAACGGCCTTACGCGATCGCTCATCGTCCACGAATATACAGGTGACCCCTACGACCTCATAGCCCGCCTCCTGCAATACTGCAACGGAGACAGAGCTATCGACGCCGCCGCTCATACCTAATGCTATGCGAACCTTTTTTTTCACTCGACCATCCAAGCTTGCAAAAATCCTCGTATAAAAAAACAGGGGCACCCGCAAGCGCCCCTGTCCAACTCATCACATGAGAGCCGCTTACTCAGCTTCGCCCTCCGCAGCCTCTTGTACAGACTCTTCAGCGGTGTCAGTCGAATTTTCAGCAGTCTCACCGGCAGCTCCAGCAGACGCATCTTCTGCCTGTGTCTCCTCAGCAGGCTCAACGACCTCGCTTACAGCTTCTGCCTCTGTCGCTTCACTTGCCGCTTCTACAGCTTCTTCGGCATCGGCAGCAGGTTTGTCGGCGGCATCCGCCTTGTGCTCTGCCTTCTTCTTTGCAGGGCGCTCTTCAGGAACGTAGTTTTCGTCGACCTCAATTTCGAAACCAAGCTCTTCAGCAGCTGCTTTCATCGAAAGGGAAATGCGGCGACGCTCAGGGTTTACTTCCATAACTTTTACCTTAACGGTATCGTTCGTATGTACAACCTGAGCAGGAGACTCAATATGCTTCATAGACATTTCTGAAATATGAACCAAGCCCTCGATGCTATCGCCCAGCTGTATAAAGGCACCAAAGGGAACTATCTTGGTGACCCTTCCTTCAGTAATAGAGCCCAAAGGATATGCCTCTACGAGTTTTACCCAAGGATCTTCGGTAGTCTGCTTGAGACCTAAGGAGATGCGCTCACGGGTTGTGTCAACATCGAGTACCTCTACCTCAACCTCATCGCCGACCTTCACAACTTCAGAAGGATGGTTGACGTGGTTCCATGAAAGCTCAGAGATGTGAACCAGACCATCGATTCCGCCTAAATCAACAAAGGCACCGAAGTCGACAATGGAGGATACTGAACCTTTAAGGCGCATACCCTTGGTAAGCTTCTCCAGGATTTCAGCGCGCTCATTTTTGCGACCCTCTTCAAGAATGACGCGGCGCGATAGTACAACGTTGTTGCGATTACGATCCATTTCGATAACGCGAGCTTCAATCTCAGTACCGAGGTACATATCAAGATCTTTTACGCGACGAAGGTCGACCAGGGAAGCAGGTAAGAAGCCCCGCAGGCCGATATCGAGGATGAGGCCGCCTTTGACCACCTCAATAACTTCACCCGTAACAACTTCACCAGCTTTGAATTTATCCTCAACGCTGATCCATGATCTTTCATACTCAGCACGTTTTTTCGAGAGAATAAGGCGTCCATCTTTATCTTCCTTCTGAAGGACTAGTGCTTCGATCTTGTCGCCCACACTCACTATGTCGGCAGGATCGGCATCTTTGCGAATAGAGAGCTCACGTGAAGGAATAACCCCTTCGCTTTTAAAGCCGATGTCAACTAAGACCTCATCGTGTTCGATCTTGACGACGGTACCATCGACGAGATCGCCCTCATCGAATTCGGTTAAGGTACCATCAATCATCTGGTTCATCTGTTCGTCGGAGATATCCTCGAACTCGATAACTGACGTGTTTTTAATTTCGGTCAAAACGGACCCCTTTCAGTGCGTTCGGGGACCCTTCGTCATGGTTGCTAGCTTTACTCACCATGTTCGTGCTACGTTTGAGCTTAAGATTTGCACGGCAACAAACATGTCTCGGGGGCCTACAATTTTTACGCCTGCAGTTCATACAAGCTCAGGTATTATATCACTATACGCTGAAAAATAGCAAAATACCTTAAGGAAACCTCAAGAGTGTTTGAAACAGCTCAGCCAGCATGCGATACAGGGCTCGGGTTAAGGATGTTAGTTGCATGTGAAAAAGAATATATTGTACAAAAATATCTACACTTTATTGTATAAGAACTAAAAGCCAGCACACCCTTACTGGAGAGGAATACATGGAACTAAGATTTGAGCCCGTTAAGAGTGGCGAAGAAATTAAAGAGATCACGGCTATAGCGGATATTATTTGGCATGAGTACTGGCCAAGCCTGCTCAGCGACGATCAAGTTGACTATATGGTAGAAAAGTTTCAAAGCCTCGCCGCCTTCACCACCGATATACATGAGAATGGCTACGAGTATTGGATCCTTAAGGCCGATGGGAAAGTTGTCGGATATACGGGGGGCCGAGAAGAGCACGAGAGCTCGAGGTTCTTTATCTCCAAAATATATCTCTTTGCAGAAGAGAGAGGGCGGGGCTACGCCTCTCAGGTAATCGCTTTTTACCAAAACCTCTGTCGTGAGCGAGGGCTCGGCGCCATGTACCTGACCGTAAATAAATACAACGAATTAGGAATTCGGGCTTATGAGGGCAAGGGCTTCGATACTATCGATTCAGTCGTTACAGACATTGGCGAAGGCTATGTTATGGACGATTATATAATGGAGAAAAAAATAGGCTAAGAATATCGTCTTTGCACTGCCGTCAATGCTGAGCCGTGTGACAGCTTTATGCCAAGTCTTGCACTAGCCTTTATGATGGCCTTTGTGCCAGCTTTTATGCCAAGCATGATGTCTGTCTTCCTGATGTAACTTCTCCTGAATCGAGCGGGCAATACCCTCACTATCAAGACCGACATCGTGTAGGAGCATATCCATCTTTCCCTGGCCCGGGAAAACATCGTCAATCCCCAGGCAAAGGCTGTGCGTATTCGCGTCTATGCGGGACAGCTCTTTAAGAACAGCCTCGCCAGCACCTCCATTAAGAACCCCTTCTTCCACCGTTACTACAAGATGTGCTTCAGCAGCCCTTTGTATGGCCTCGGTATCCAAAGGCTTCACCCAGCGCATATCAACAACTGCAGCCTTGATTCCTTGTGTCTCCAAAATCTCAGCAGCACCAAGAGCTGCTGAAACCATGCGCCCGAAAGCAAGAATAGTAAGATCGCTGCCCTCTTTAAGTAGTTTGCTCTTACCGACCTCGAGGACTTCGGGTGTATCCGGCACAGATACCCCCACTGCCTCACCTCGCGGATAACGAATCGCAAACGGCCCACCTAGGGCTAAGGCTGTATGAAGGGCGTTCACGAGTTCGGCCTCGTTCGAGGGGGCCAAGACTCTCATGTTCGGAACCATGCGGGTGTAGACCATATCGAAAAGCCCGTGGTGGGTTGGCCCATCGTCACCAACTACACCAGCACGATCAAGACAGAACACGACGTCAAGGTCTGCAAGCGAGTTGTCTATGATCATCTGATCAATCGCTCTTTGGAGAAAGGTGGAATATATAGCCACAACGGGCTTTTTCCCTCCAGTAGCAAGACCCGCAGCCATGCCTGTTGCATGCCCTTCAGCGATGCCTACATCAATAAATCGTTGGGGGTACTTCTCAGCAAAGGGAGCAAGGCCCGTTCCGTCTTTCATAGCCGCTGTGATGGCCACGATATCCTCGTTGCGCTCAGCCTCGTCAAGCAGGGCGCGTGAAAACACCTCTGTGTAGCTCGGTGCTTTCTTTTCTTTCTTCAACACCTCTCCCGTTTCGATATTGAAAGGAGCAATACCGTGAAAACGTTCGGGGTTGTCCTCTGCCGGTTTATAGCCTGCACCTTTTTTCGTAACAACATGTACGAGCACAGGGACATCCACAGACAGGACATTTCTAAAAGTCTCTTGCAGGGCGCCGATATCATGCCCGTCGATAGGTGCCGTGCAAACGATACCTAGCTGCTCGAATATCATAGACCGGGGAATAACGAACTGCTTAAGGGACTCTCTCGTTTTCTTGCCGAAAGAAACGAACCCTTGAGCAAGTTTTCCTCTATTCTCTAAAATTCCCTCTAAGGAGTCACGCGTTTCGCGATACTGACTCGATGCCCTCATAAAGCCAAGATGCTTCATAAGCGCTCCGACGTTTCGGGATATCGACATTTCGTTGTCGTTTAATATGATGAGCATCTGCCCACTCATATGTCCAATATGATTCATTGCCTCGAAGGCCATGCCTCCTGAAAGGGAGGCGTCGCCGATGACCGCTACGACACGTTCGCTGGTTCCGCGCAGATCGCGGGCTTTCGCAAGGCCTGTGGCAATTGAGAGCGAGTCGGAGGCGTGTCCCGAACAATGGGCATCAAAGGGGCTTTCGGTGGGCTTGCAGAAACCTGAAATGCCCCCGTAGGTGCGAAGGGTATCGAATCTAGATAACCGCCCTGTAAGCAGTTTGTGAGCATACGCTTGGTGTCCGACATCGAAAACTATTTTGTCTTCAGGACAGTTGAGGACAGAATGAAGCGCCACGATCAACTCTACAGAACCTAGACTCGATGCAACATGGCCCCCTGTTGTAGAGGTGACCGAAATAATTTCTTCTCGAATCTCGCACGAGAGAATATCAAGCTCTTCCCTCGTCAACGAAGAAAGGTCGCAGGGGCCACTAATAATATCAAGGATTCTCTCAGTCATGCACCTGCCCCCCATCCATAGATCTCTCAGCCGCTGATCCTTCATCCACTTGTTGCTCAAGCTCAACTAAGTCGCTTATGACAGCCTTTTCCTCAAGCATGGCGAGCTCACTTTCGGCAGAGCCTTCATCAAGCTTTGCTGAATCGATTCCTGCATCCTGTTGCTCAAGTTCGGCCAGTTCGTTCAGAGCCTCGTCTGTTTCTTCTGGCGATAAGTTTTCTTCTAGAAGACTAGAAACCTGCATCCCTAGATCAATAGCCTCTTCATAGAGGCTCAAGGCTTCGTCAAGGGCAAGATCCTCTTCGGAAACTTGATTGACAATCTCATCGAGTCGATTTTTTATTTCCTGGAATCCAGTGTTGTTATCATGCGTCATGCCGCTCTTCCTCAATGACTTTAGCTATCCTACCCAATACGCCATTTACAAAGCGGGGGGAATCATCCTCGCCACCAAAATCTTTTGCAAGCTCAACTGCTTCATTGATCGCAACCGAAATAGGGACTTTGTCAACGTGGATCATTTCATAGACTGCCATACGAAGGATAGAGCGATCGACAGCAGGCATACGCTCAAGGCTCCAATTTTCCGAAGTCGTCTTCAAATAGGAGTCGAGCTCGGTAAGATGTTCTTCCACGCCCGTAGCTAGATGCTTAGCATAATCGCTTACTACCATTTCATCGTCTATAAAATAGCCCCCGTCTATCACGAAGGATGAAGGTTTTCCTAGTATCTCACATTGATACAAGATTTGCAGAGCGCATCTTCGAGCATATGTACGCTCATGCCTTTTTGCACACATAGTATTTCTTACTGTTTAACTATTAAACTGAATGCCATCGATATACACATCGACAGACGCAACAGGAATACCTATTTGACCTGCTACGGCATTAGCAACTGCAAAACGGATGGACTCTGCAAGCTCAGGAAGTACATATCCATAGTAGGCATCCACCCGGACGGACACTTGAAGTTTGTCATCATCCCCTATTTCAAGCTCTATCCCTTGCGTAGGAGGCTTTGAGGAAAACACCGAGCGCAGACTGCTGGATCCGGAAGCCCCAACTGCAGCAACACCTTCGACTTCGTTTGCCGCAATAGAGATGATAGTCTCAATCACCCCTGGCGCAAGGGCCATTCCGTCAATGCTTATATCCGTCATTGCACTTCTCCCATCTGTGTCTCAATAAAGTCTGTCGAGAAGACTCCTTCTCTGAAAGATTCATTCTCTAACACTTTAAGGTGGAAGGGAATCGTTGTTTTGATGCCTTCAACCTTAAATTCATGCAATGCGCGTTTCGCACGGGCAAGCACTTCTTCTCTATCTTGCCCGTATACAACAAGTTTTGCAAGCAGAGAATCATAGTAGGGCGAGATTCTCGAACCATTTCTGAGATAGGTCTCAATACGCACACCAGGCCCCGAAGGCATGTCGAACACGCTTACCGTTCCTGGGCTAGGACGAAAATCGTAGTCGGGATCTTCGGCGTTAATGCGGAATTCTATAGCATGCCCGACAGGCGTAAAGGGAGCCCTGTCAATGCAAGATATGGGTTCACCTGCCGCAATGCGAATCTGTTCTTTTATGATATCAGTGGTTGTTACCATCTCCGTCACTGGATGCTCCACCTGAACACGGGTGTTCATCTCCATGAAGTAAAAGTGGCCGTCCTCGTCGAGCAAAAACTCGATTGTTCCTGCATTTTTATAATCGGTCGCACGAACGGCCTTTATGGCCGCAACACTCATCGCACGTCGTATCTCAGGAGTAAGTGCTGGCGAAGGGGCTTCCTCGATAAGCTTTTGGTGTCTGCGCTGTATTGAGCAGTCGCGTTCACAGAGGGAGATCCGGTTACCGTAATCATCCGCCAGTATTTGTATCTCTACATGGCGCGGTCGAGTTATAAGCTTCTCAAGGTACACTTCGTCGTTTCCGAAGGCTGCCCCGGCTTCGAGGCGTGCCGCTTGATAGTTCTGTTCTAGTTCCTCGGCACGGTGGACGGCCCTCATTCCTTTTCCGCCGCCGCCAGCCGTAGCCTTTATAAGCACTGGATACCCAACACGCTTTGCGAAAGCGGCTGCTTCCTCCACCGTATCAAGGCAGCCGTCGCTACCAGGCACCGTGGGAACTCCGCAGTTCTTCATGCTTTCGCGGGCGCTGCTTTTGTCCCCCATACGCTCAATGCATTCTGGACTAGGCCCGATGAATACAAGATCGTTTTCTTCGCAAAGACGCGCGAATTCAGCATTTTCAGCTAAGAAGCCGTAGCCGGGATGTATTGCCTCTGCTCCCGTATTTTTTGCCGCAGCAATAATACTCGACATCACAAGATAGCTTTTATTTACTTGGGCAGGGCCTACGCATACCGACTCATCGGCATATTCGACAGGCAGTGTATCGGCGTCTTCAGCCGAGTACACTGCTACGGTTTTAACATCAAGTTCTTTGCACGCCCTCATAATCCGCAATGCTATTTCACCGCGGTTTGCAATCAGTATCTTTTCAAACATTAGGCAGTCTCCGGTACAGGAGTCGGCATGCTCAAAGGCTCAAGGTAGAACAAGACGGTGCCGAACTCAACGGGAGTAGCATCCTCGAGGCATACTTCGCGGATGGTGCCCATTTCTTCTGCGCTGATTTCGTTCATGAGCTTCATTGCCTCAACAATACAAAGGGTCTGATTAGCGGAAACTTCATCGCCTACGCTTACAAAAGGTGGCTCTTTTGGAGCAGGAGCCACATAGAAGGTGCCCACCATCGGAGAGATGACAGGAACCCAGTGAGACGGCCTATCTCCTGCATCTTGCTGCTTCGAGGCCGCTGGCTTTTCAGTTGCCTGAGTTACAGCAAGACTTGGATCGTGCGTCGGAGCAGCGCTCGGCATTGGTTCGTAGGGAGTGGCACCTGGCATGCGTACTGCAATGCGGGTTCCTTCTTCCTCAACAACAATTTCTCCGACACCGCTTTCTTCTGCAACACGAACAAGTTCGCGAATTTGATTGATATCCACGTAATCATCCTCCTTGGTACCACTCGATTCTTGCTCGAGCAGAAAATCAACTTTCCCTGATGCACGATGCTTGCTGAGATAGGTGCGTGCCTCGTTCGGGAACAAGGCATACATCAATACGTCTTCTTCCGATTTAGCCAAATCACCGATTTCGTCACGCATTCCTTCATAGGTAGCGGTAGCCAGAGAGCCGGGAGCTACATCGGGTGGAAGCATTTCGGAATCGCCGACAACCTTTTTCACGATTTCTTTATCCATAGGGCCAGGCGCTTTGCCGTAGTAGCCACAAATATAATCTTTCATTTCCTTAGAGACAACGCTCCAGCGCTTGCCCGTTATCACATTGAACACCGCCTGGGTGCCGACTATTTGTGAGAGGGGTGTAACCAGAGGAGGGTATCCAACCTCTGCGCGAACCTTTGGAATTTCTTTCATTACCTCAGACAAGCGATCGAGCGAGTTCTGTATTTCGAGCTGCGAAACGAGGTTGCTCATCATGCCGCCGGGCACCTGGTGGGAATACACCTGCATATGCAGTAATGAGGAGACGCCTCTCTTGTAATGCTCGCGCTTGCGCACCTCTTCCCAGTATTCAGCTATCTCGAACAGCAGGTCAAGGTCGAGGCCAGTGTCGTAGCGGCTTTCCTGTAGGGCAGCGACTATCATTTCGACCGCAGGATGGCTGTTTCCAAAAGCTAAGGGGGCGTGTGCAGTGTCGGCTATCATGGCCCCTGCTTCAGCTGCCTTCAATATATTGGCCGGCGCCATACCTCCGACATAGTGACAGTGGATATGCACTGGAAGGCCGATTTCTGCATTGAATGCCTTTACCATACGCTCGGTACGGTAGGGCGTAAGCATACCTGCCATATCTTTAAGACATATAGAATCAGCACCGAGATCTTTTAATGCCTGACCGTATTCCAAATAGCTATCAAGCGTATGGACGGGGGACATGGTGTAGGAAATAGCACCCTCGAAATGCCCTCCGTGTTCTTTAATTGCTTCAGCGTTATCGACCACATTGCGAATATCGTTTAAGGCATCGAACACGCGGAAGACATCTATACCGTTACGATGGGCTGCAGCAATAAAATGATTGCATATGTCACGGGAATAGTGCTTGTAACCCACAAGATTTTGCCCGCGCGAAAGCATAGATAACGGGGTATTAGGAGTTTTTGCTTTAATAGAGCGCAGACGCTCCCAAGGGTTCTCATCGAGGAAACGCAGGCAGGTATCAAAGGTTGCACCACCCCAAGCCTCTATTGCCCAGTATCCGACACGGTCCATTTTAGGCAGGATCGGCAACATGTCTCCGATTTGCATACGCGTAGCCCAAAGACTCTGCTGTCCATCACGAATCGTGGTATCCATTATGTGAAGTTTTGGCATGAACTCACACCTCCTCCATCTCTCATTTTCAAAAAGCCTATGCTACGTCAGAGCGCATCCGCTGCCCAATTGCTGTATGAGTTTCAAATCGGGATAACCCCTCATTTTGTGCACTGAGGAGCTCAGGGATTCGAACAACGTAGTACAAAGTAGAGAAACATTATATAAGAAGAAGCAAGGCATTGTGATGATAATAATTATTTTCACGGGGAATGCACCCGTACTTGATAACAAAGGCGGTATCCTTACCCCGCCGTTACCTTATCCCGACAAAAAGAAGTAAGATTTTTCTTCTAGGACACACAAGGTCTATTCTTCACAGGCCCCTTCGGTCTCACTCTGCCGGTCGCTCAGGCTCGCCTCCCTCGGAAGCCTCAGCCGTACGAAATATCTTAATGCTTCTCGTATTCTCGAAAAATTTGTTCTTGTACAAAGTGATGAAAACGCTCGCAAGAATCGGGAAAAGGATCATACCGATAATGCCGAAGGTCTTGAGACCTGCATAAATTGAAATGAGGGAAATGATAGGGTTGATATTAAGCTCGTCTCCTACCACCTTGGGCTCTATGAAGTTTCTGACTACCGTTATGATGGCATAGAGGATAGCAAGGCCGAGGGCAAGGCTAAAATTTCCCTGAACGAGCTCAATGATAACCCAAGGAATCATAATGCCGCCCGTTCCAAATACTGGAAGGGCATCGAATATAGCAATTCCTGCGGCGAAGGCTATAGGGTGATCCGCCCCGAGGATAAACAAACCGATGCACAGCTCTATAAAAGTAATGACCATCAGTTTGAGTATTGCCTTGAAGTACTGGAATACTGTTCCTTTGAGAATCTGCGTCAGCTGCTCTGCCTTGTCGACTACGCCTTGGGTGACTTTAGATTTTATTGACTCGAGGATCTCGTCATACTGTATGCTCATAAACAAAGACAGAAGCACGGTGAATACAAGGGCAATGAAAAAGGCGGGGATTTTGCGTATGAAAGCCGTCGCGTAAGAAATGCCCTTGCTCGAAAGAGAGCTGACCGTATCGCTGATGGTCGTACTTATCGAAGACTGGAGCGAGCTCAACTCACCTAAAGCGTCGGGGGAAAAGGACCCCACAAGCCCAACTAACCACTCGTTCACACTATCCATTGCCGGCTCTAAAACATCAACATAATACAAAGGAAGGCTATGAAGGGCCTGTTTACTCACGAAAACCAAAGCCATAATGAGACCCGCGATAATAACAACAGCAATAATGTAGAGCAACACGATAGCGCTTATTGATACTATTCGTTTATTAAAGCCAAAGCTCTTATGGAGCTTGCGTATTAAGGGATTAAGCATGGCTACCAATAAAAGTGCAAATAAAAAAGGCATAAATAGAGGGACCGCAACAATAGCCAATACAACAAGCGCCACAATTACTGCGAGATAGGCAACGTCTACTATAAAATCAAGTTTATTTTGTCTGCTTTTTACCAAATCACAACTTTCATTTTCGACCGTCCCGTATGCCAAGCACAGAGTAGCACAGGCCTCAAAGGGCGTCCGTTTATAGACGTTTTACGAAGCGACCATCCCGGGTATCAATCTGAAGCATATCGCCTTGATTGATGAACAGTGGAACCTGGATGACGGCACCTGTCTCTAGCGTAGCTGGCTTGCTTCCTCCCTGTACCGTATCACCCTTAAAGCCAGGATCAGTCTCGGTAACTTCGAGCTCGACGAACATTTGTGGCTCAATACTGATGAGCTCCTCTTTTGCATACAGGAGACTTACGTCGTCGTTTTCCTTCATCCATTGAGCCTTTTCGCCTACTACGTCAGCGGGAATTCCAATTTGCTCATAGCTATCATTGTCCATGAGGTAAAAGTCGACGCCGTCGTTATAAAGATACTGCATAACCTTCGTTTCGAGACGGACCTGCTCGACCTTCACGCCGGCATTAAAGGTATTTTCTAGAATACGGCCAGTTTTGATGTCGCGCAGCTTTGTACGTACGAAAGCCCCACCCTTTCCAGGCTTGACATGTTGAAACTCAACAATAGTCCAAAGCTTGTCGTTGTACTCGATACATATACCGTTTTTAAAATCTGCTGTACTTATGGCCATTCGATCAATCCTTTCGCCGACCCCTTAGGAACATACCGCTGCAACACTCCGTGCAGGTAGTTTTTTATATTATAACCATGTCATGTTTCGATTGAGTAATAAGTTCAAAACCAGCACTGACAATCACACCGAAATCCTCAAGCCTCATACCGAACTCCCCTGGTATGTAGATGCCCGGCTCGACCGTCACCACATTTCCCTCAACCAAGATGTGCGTGTTACGGGAGCTGAGCCGCGGCTCTTCATGGATATCGATACCGAGCCCATGCCCGAGGGCATGACCCATCTTACCCTCGAAGCCACCCTCTTTTAGAATGTCTTCGGCTAATATGTGCGCATCCGCTCCACTCACGCCGGGTTTCAAAAAAGCGGAAACTTCTTCGTTTGCCCGCCGAATTGTGTTATATGCATCGACCATGTTTTGGCTGGGTTGTCCGATAAAAACAGTTCGTGTCATATCGGAACAGTATCCCTGCACCCTGGCCCCGAAATCTAAAACGAGGGATTGTCCGGCCTCAAGCCGAGTATCCCCTGCAATTGCATGAGGGTTTGCCCCGTTTGCACCCACAGCGACGATAGAAGAAAATGCGAGTCCTTCTGCTCCCTTGGCCAACATAAAGGCCTCGAGTTCGAGCTGTACCTCTCGCTCGCTCATACCTGGTTTGATGAAACTCACAATATGGGTAAAAGCTGCGTCAGTGATGGCCTGCGCGGCACGTAGCCTTTTAATCTCCTCGGCATCCTTTATTTCACGCAAGGAGAGGACGAGGCCCTCTGTTTCCTGCATGCTCCACCTGTCTGCAAGGGCTGAGAATCTTTTTTCGAGGCGCCGATACTCGCCAAGCGTTATTGTAGACTCTAGACCGAGACGAAAACGCCCTGAAGCTTTGTCGGGAGCCTGCTCACCGGGGGTATTAAAAGGCCGATTAAAACATTCAAGATGCTCCTGCAATACCTTGCTATGGGGCTCGTTGCGTGAGTCTATCTCGATGCTTGTCCCTTCTGCAGCCCTGGATGCAGCCAAGGCATAGCGCGAGTCCGTATGTAGTATGACCTGGTCCTGTGTAACTATGAGAGCGTGGGCGGGTTCGCTGTCAAACACACCGTCAAAAGCCGTCAGCCAAGCGATGTTTGAAAGATCGCGAAGATACATCGCATCGAGGCCATTCTCGTCAAGGACGCTTCGTAATCGTATGAGCCTATCTTGAGAGCAAGACATCGAGAGCCTCCTTATAGCCGAGCTTGCCTTTACCTTTTATTTGGGCTACACATACGTCAGCCATAACCGAAACGCTTCTGAAGCCCTCCCTCGCATCGATATCACTGAGATGCACTTCGACCGTCGGGATGTCTATGGAGCTTATTGCGTCGCGAAGCGCATATGAGTAATGAGTGTGCGCCCCTGGATTATATATGATCCCTTCATACAGTCCGCGGGCCTCATGCAGCTTGTCGATGAGAACCCCTTCGTGGTTGCTTTGAAAGCAATCTACCTCGACGCCGCGGCTTTCCCCATACGCCTGCAACTCCTCCTCAATAGAAGCCAGGCTGTCCTTCCCGTATATCTCGGGCTCACGGGTTCCGAGTAAGTTCAGATTAGGACCGTTCAAGAGCAAGTATTTTTTCATATTTCAAGACCTTTCGAAGCAGCCCAAGCTTCCAGGTGTTCTTGGACTTTGGCATCTTCTACCTCTACCAGCTTCCACGAACCTATATCCTCGGGAACAACAAAGCGCAGTGCCCCCTTGCGGGATTTTTTATCTTTGTGCATAGCGTCTATAATCGCTCCAGGCTCATCTGCCCAATCGAGCTCGTAAAGCCCGAGCTTATCGAGAAGCCGCTCTTGCGCCTCAACAAGCTCGAGGGGTGTACCTGCAAGCTCGGCACCAAGCCGCGATGCAAATCTCATGCCCTCGGCCACAGCCTGACCGTGAGAAAACGTGCCATAACCTGCAAGTGTTTCGATAGCATGCCCGAGCGTGTGCCCGTAGTTGAGGCACTCGCGGATTCCTTTGCTTTCGTAGGTATCATCCGCAACAACCTGAGCCTTGAAAACGACACTTCGCGCTATGGCCTCTCCAGTCACTCCTACATCACGCTGCGCAAGGAGGGGTGCGTGCTCATCAAGCCAAAAGAAAAAGTCATCGGAATCGATGAGGGCAGACTTTGCTATCTCGGCGCAACCGCAGACCCAATTATTGTCGGAAAGGGTCTCGAGCACGTCAAGCGAAGCGCAGACGTAAAGAGGCTGTTTAAATGACCCTATAAGGTTTTTCCCTTCCTTGAGATTGACGCCGGTTTTCCCTCCAACGGAGGAATCCACCATCGCCAAAAGGCTCGTAGGCACCTGGACGAGATCGATCCCGCGCATATACACAGAAGCAAGAAAGCCTGCAATGTCTCCCACTACTCCTCCACCCAAGCCGAAGACGATGGAGTCTCTCGTAAAGCCCTTCTGGGCCATAGCTTCGCCTATCTCTTCTACACATTCGAGGGTTTTGCTCGTCTCACCCTCCGGTATGCTTATTTCACTTACCTGATATCCTGCGGCTTTTAAAGACTCGCGGACGGGGGTAGCATACAGGGGACCGACTCGGGAGTCTGTGAGAACGAGGGCTTTCTCCGAAGGGTTACTGTTTCTGACATACGCACCTAAGCTGTCCAAATAATTGGATCCTATGCGCACGTCATAAGAGCTGTTGTCGGGAAGGTCTATGATTATTTTTGTTTTTTCCACAAAATTCCTGCTTTCTGTAATCCACTTTGTACTTCATTGGCGATATAAGAAACGGACTTGCCTTTAGTATCGATATGCAAGTCGACCACATCCTCGTACAGAGGTATGCGCTCCTCAATAATCTTCCTCGCGTTCTGTATATCCTTAAAGAGGGGCCTTGTCGCAATATTGCTGATGCGCGAGGCTGCTTCGTCGGCCTCTACCTCCAGGTATACCACATACCCCTCATCTTTTAGGGTCTGACGATTCTCCGAGCGAAGGACAACTCCTCCGCCGCAGGAAATCAACTTTGGGTCACCCAGGCTCAGATCGGTAAGGAGCGCGCTTTCGAGATCTCGAAATGCGTTTTCCCCTTGGATCTTGAAGATGTCTGAAATCTTTTTTCCCTCTTGCCGCTCGATGAAACTGTCCATGTCGACAGATACAAGGCGGCATGTTCTCGCAAGGCGCCTCGACACTGAGGTCTTGCCTGCGCCCATGAATCCAACGAAGAAGACGGGTTTTTTCAGTTCGTATACTCCTGCGTTGAGCCTTCCCATCACAGAAAGCCTCAACGTGACATGGTTGTTATGCGGCGCTGGTAAGCCTTGATGGATGCCTTGATGTCACTCATGTTGTCGCCGCCGAATTTTTTGAGATAGGCGCGTGCAAGCACAAAGGCCATCTCACTTTCAGCCACTACCGCACAAGAAGGAACTGCACAGATATCGCTTCGTTCTGTCGAAGCCTCTACCGGCTCGTGGGTATCCATATTAACCGTCTTGAGAGGGTTAGCCAGAGTTGGAATAGGCTTCATGGCCAAGGTGAGGATCAGGGGTAGCCCTGTCGTCATGCCACCTTCGAGCCCTCCTGCCTTATTGCTTTCACGGGAAAACCCATGCTTCTTACTGTGTACGATAGGGTCATGCACCTGCGACCCAAAACGGCTTGCAGCCTCAAATCCAAGACCTATCTCGAGCCCCTTTATAGCAGGAATTGAGAACAAGGCCGCACCGAGCTGCGAAGTGAGCCTTTCGCTCGGTTCAGCATAGTCGCCCAAGCCCATAATAAGGCCCGTCGCGACGAGCCTGAAGGTTCCTCCGAGGCTCTCTCCCCTTTCGGCTGCCTCGTCGATAGCGGCCTTCATTTTTTCACTCGTCTTTTCATCAGGACAACGCACTTCGCTCATTTCAATAGCCAGGGGCGCATAATCAGGGGCTGCAAGGAGCGTATCATCCTCTTCGAGCATCACCGAGCCTATACGATTGACGTAGGAAGATATCTCTACGCCAAGCTCTGCAAGAAATTCGCGTGCAATACCTGCTGCTGCTACACGGGCTGCGGTTTCACGCGCACTCGCCCGCTCAAGAACATCACGGCAATCATCCGTGTTTGTTTTCAGGGAGCCTACTAAATCGGCATGGCCAGGCCGAGGACACACCTCGCGCACGAGACCTTGAGGGGCCTGTCCCATAAGAGACATGCGTGTTTCCCAATTTTGCCAGTCTTTATTCTCTATCTGTAGGGCAACTGGACTTCCTATGGTTTTACCGAAACGAAGCCCCGAGACGATACGTACCCTATCTTTCTCGATTTTCTGCCTGCCGCCCCTTCCGTAGCCGCTCTGTCTACGCTCGAGGTCGCTGTTAATGAGGGTTTCAGAAATTTTAAGCCCTGCAGGAACCCCGCTTACAATAGCTGTAAGAAGAGGGCCGTGGCTCTCACCTGCAGTAATGTAATTCATTTCTCCTCCTCTGGCCCGTGTGGCCCATTTTTACCTTAGTCGAATCTAGTACAGATTCTAACATTCAAACCCTGCTGTCTCAGCCATGAGGTCAAAGATATCGTCATCCGTCACAGAAGGCTTAAACCCGGCTGCTTCAAACAAGATTTTATCCGTAGCAACAGCCTGGGCTACCAACATGCCTGAGCCGTCATACGCCTTACAGCCCCTATTCCTTGCTGCACGTATAAGATCTGTTTCGCCGTGCCCGTACACGGCGTCAAAGACTGTCTGCTCCTTACGCAGGGCTGCCGTGTTGAAAGGCAGGCGCTCGTGCGGCCTCATACCGACAGGCGTTGCGTTTATTACAAGATCGACAGTGGCAAGGACATCCTCAAAATCAGCAATATCATAGTTAAGGGAAAGCAGCTCGCCGCCGGAATGATACGGGCACTTTCCCTCCACCTCATCCTGACACAAGCAGGAGGCTAGACGTTTTTTGTAGCCCAGGAGAACCTCTTCAGTCTTGTGGGCGTCTCTTCCTACAAGATATACGCTCTGCGCACCAGCACAGGAGGAAGCGTGCATAATCGCCAAGGCGGTTGGGCCGGTTCCGCATACGAGAATGCGGGCTCCCTGGAAGGCGAACCCTTTACGCTGCAAATTTGCTACGCAACCTTCGCCATCCATATTATAGGCAAGCAGAACGCCCTCCCTGTTCACAAGGACGTTGGCACCTCCTGCAAGCCTCGCAGAGTCCTCCTGTTCGTCAGCACAAGAAAATGCAAGCGGCTTGTGGGGGGTGGTGATGTTCATACCGAGGTATTCTCTGTCTTCGACAAAAGTTCGGGCTGCATCTTTGTCCGAACAATCCATAGGCAGATAGCGCCAGTCGAGACCGAGGTGTTCGAAAACAGCATTATGCATCACAGGAGATTTTGAGTGAGCCAGGGGATGACCGAGCAGATACACTTTCTTTTTCATACAATCTCTTCCTTGTACTCTTTCGCGAAATCAGACTCCTCTGCCAACAAAGGTTCTCCTATGAATTCACGCTCCTTGGTTCCCTCATACCCCCCTGCCAATATGCGACCCGTCGCAGATGACGGGGAATCCTGCTCATGGCCTGCATCGAACTCGGTCACAAGGCAGCCTCCCTCAGGTTGCCTATCGCCAAGGATGATGTTTTCAAGATTTCTGAGCAGTAGAGTGTGCTTCAAATCATGTTTTACCAAGGGCCGCAGGAGGTAAGCCTTCATTCCAACAAAATGAGCTCCGAAGACATCTGTTAGGAGCTGATCGCCGATGACGACCGTGTTTTTTCGCTGAGCTCCAATTTTTCTCAGAGCCATAAGATAGCCTGGCGGCAGAGGCTTCAACGCGTTTCCGACAATGGGCAGATCGAGCGATGCCGCAAGCTCGTATACATTGCTATGCCAATTGTTTGTGAGAAGGCAGAACTGGAGACCTGCATTGCGCGCCGTAGAAAGCCAAAACCCTACATCACGAGGGATTTCATGCGTATCCCGCGTCAAGATAGTATTATCTACATCAAGCAGAACGTTCGACAAGCCTTCTTCAATAATATCTTTTTTGATATCAATTTTACTCAGCCGGGAGAAATATCTATCAGGCTCAAAAAAAGCCATGTATTAACACACCCCCGACTTCTTAGGATAGTTCTTCGATATATGCCACATGCTCTTCGTAGGTAGTGCTGAAGTGATGAGAGCCATCGCCTTCGCCCGTCACTACATAGTACAGATATTCCGACTCGGCAGGGCTGGTTGCTGCTTGAATCGAGGCAAGGCCCGGTGAGCAGATAGGCCCCGGGGGAAGCCCTTTGTTCAAATACGTGTTATAGGGGCTTTCTATTTGCAAATCTTCTGGTGTAAGCTCCACCACTCCTTGGGCATATGCCACTGATGCGTCGATTTGGAGAAGCATATCGCTTGCAAGGCGATTGTAGATAACGGAAGCAACAAGCGGTCGCTCTTCATCTAGACTTGCCTCTCGCTCAATCAAGGAAGCCATAACGAGGACCTGGTACGCACTGAGCCCTTGTTCTTCAGCGTAAGCAAAGCTGATCGGAGCAATTTCTGTCTGGTACTGCGAAAGCATCATGCGTACTACTGAATCAGCGCTTGCACCTGCGTTCACCGGATAGGTTTTTGGGAAAAGAAAGCCTTCGAGGGAGTTGTCATAGGCTTCAGCCACAAAGGGAAAGTCTGCCTCGTAAGTTGAGGCATCTTGGGCGCAAGACAGGAATTCGTCTTTTGTAATATCTCCCCCATATGCATCCTCTACCCTCTGTGCCACCTCTTCGAGCTTGAGCCCTTCGGGGATGGTGAAGGAATCGCTTAAACCGCCTGGTCCTGCCTGGAGCATCTTGATAACTTCATCAAGAGACATGCCTCCTGTAAACGTGTAGACCCCTGGCTTCAGGTTTTTTGCAGCATCCAGCTCGTTTACACGCTTTACAAACTCGCTTTGATTAGACACGACCTTGTTTTGGGAAAGGAGGCTTCCTATATCCTTCGTCGAAGAACCTTCTTCGATCGTAATCTCCACCGTTTCACCTTCGGCAAGAAGGGCACCGTTGCAGCCTTGAATTATCTGCATGCCCCCCCAAACACCTAAAACCCCTACGAGCAAAATGATGATAATGCCCACAATTAAGGGCAGTTTGCTTCTTTTGGGCCTTATATGGCTGGTGTCGTAGGTCTTGAATTGGGATTCGCCTCTTGCATGGGCAGTACGTGCCGCATGGTTTGGACGCTTTGAGTATGTAATTTTGTTTCTCCGAGAAGCCATAAACGCCTTTCTTGGCTTTCTGTTGTGCCTTAGGTATGCCGCGTGTCGAGCCATGCCTGTAAGAAGATACTTGCGGCTATCATATCTATTTTCCCACGCATCTCCCGTTCCGAGTATCCCTCTTCACGCAAACTACGTTTAGCCTCAATCGAGCTTAAGCGCTCATCCGTAAACACGTGAGGAACACCTGAGGATTGGGATATTTGCCCCGCCGCTTTCCTTATTGCTTGAGCCTGGGGCCCTTCCTTGCCATCAAGGGTATAGGGCATTCCTACCACCAAGATTTCGGGTTCCCAATCCTCGAGGAGACGGCGAAAGTTTTTGCTGCACTCTGTAATCTCCCTCGTGGGAAGGACTTTGAGTGGCGTGGCAACACGCGCCTGAGGGTCGCTTATCGCAACGCCTACACGCACCTCTCCTATATCGAGAGCCATAGCTCGCATGGTACAACTCCTTCACTCTGAGGCTATGTTCGCACCTTTCAAGCATCCGATCGGTTCTGACAGATACCTTTTGAGGGTTATTTTAAGGGGTATCTTTTAAGGGGTACCTTTTAAGGGGCACCCCTTAAGGGACCTTATAGAGCTTCGGGTGAGTCTTGAGAGGGACACGGCGAGTGGTCTCCCAAAAAACCAACCCTTACCTGCTCAAACTGTCGGAGAGAACATGGCTCGTGCTACTTCGAGCGCCTCGTCGATTCCATCACTCTTCTTTCCCCCAGCTTGAGCCATGGTGTCTTTTCCTCCACCACCGCCCTGAATAGAAGGAGAAATTCTTTTAATGACATCCGAGGCATGGAACCCTGCCCCTACCGCCTCATCACTTGCAGCGGCGAGAAGTATAGGTGTTCCGCCTTTGTCGGCAGCAAGAACGCATGCTCCAGGCTGAGGGAGTGCCGTACGAAGCATATCCCACACGTGCCGCAACTCTCCCTCGTTGCTTTGTCCAAGTTTCGCAATTACGAGGGGGTATCCCACATCGATAGTATGTGCCAGCAGGGCTTCGATATCTTTCTTGGAAAGAGTCTCGTCTTTCTTCTTGCTTCCCTTTTCTTTCATCGCTTTGCTATTTGCAAGGCTGCGCTCGTATACACTGAACAGGGGCACTTTCATCTCTGTTGCTGTTTTCTTAAGCTCGTCTTCAATTTTATTTACATAGGAAAGTGCGTCAAAGCTGGTAAGGGCCTCGATTCTCCGAAGATTGGCACCGACGCTCGACTCCGCAATGATTTTCACGAAGCCAATCTCGGTGGTAGCACTCACATGCGTACCGCCACAAAGCTCCCGGGAAAAGCCTTCTATATCAAGAACTCGCACCACGTTGTCATATTTTTCACCAAACAAAGCGATGACACCCGATGCACGGGCCTCTTCGATAGATGTCTTGTACGAGCGAACCGTATAGTTTTCCATAATTTTCTGGTTGGCAAGCCTCTCGACCTCGGCCAACTGTTCAGGCTTCGCTGCCTCGAAATGGGTGTAGTCAAACCTGAGCCTGTCAGGAGCAACGAAGCTTCCTGCCTGCTTGACGTGCTCTCCCAACACTTCCCGCAAAGCCCAGTGGAGAATGTGCGTCGCAGTGTGATTGCGGCATATCCGTGCGCGACGGACTGCATCAACTTTGAGATGGACGCTTGTACCAAGCTCTAGTTGCCCTTCCTCAAGCTGGACCGAGTGTACGATAAGCCCCTTTTCTGGCTCTTGGGTGTCAGTAACTTTAACACTCAGACTTTCTGCGCTCATGAAGCCCGTATCGCCAACCTGGCCACCTTTTTCTGCGTAAAAAGGAGTCGTATTAGTTACGACCTGCCCCGTCATGCCAGCCTGGAGAAGGGGTACCTGCTCCCCCTCAGAAACAAGGGCAAGGACCTGGGCCTGCGCCTCGAGGCTCTCGTATCCTAAAAACTCAGTGGGACCAAGCTCGTTCAGAATGTTGCTCATCACCCCACCATAGGCTGACCAAGCCTCGTCGCCTCCCTTGACATGGGCCCGTGCTCGTTTTTTCTGTTCGTCCATATGACAGTTGAAGCCTTCATAATCAAGCTCAATCCCATGCGAAGAGGCTATTTCTGCAGTAACTTCAAGAGGGAAACCATAGGTGTCATGGAGGGTGAAGGCCTCAAGGCCTCCCAATACGCTGCCATCTAAGTTTTCGAGCACGTCCTCCAGATACGCCTGGCCCTGTTTCAAGGTTGAACCAAAACGCTCTTCTTCTGAAAGGACGACTCTTCTAATAAGCTCTTTGTTTTCTTTAAGCTCGGGATAAGCATCGCCCATAAGTTCAACCACCTTGTCAACGAACTCGTTTAAAAAAGGTCCGTCAATGCCGAGGCTATGGGCTTTCATTACTGATCGGCGCAGAAGCCTGCGGAGCACATACCCGCGTCCCTCATTTGAAGGCAAGATTCCGTCGGCGATCATAAAGGTTACAGAGCGGGCGTGGTCGGCCATGATCCTCAAGGAGAGATCATCTTGCTCGCAATCTTTGTATGTTTTACCAGATAGCTTCTCGCCGACTTCAATGAGATGATACAAGAGATCGGTCTCGTAGTTTGAATCAACATTTTGCAGAATAGAGGCAATACGCTCAAGCCCCATGCCCGTATCGATATTTTTCTTAGGGAGCTCTATTAAGGTTCCGTCTTCCTGCTGATCGTACTGGGTGAACACGAGGTTCCAGTATTCCAGAAAGCGATCGCAGTCGCAACCTGGCGCGCAGCTCTCACTGCCGCAGCCGAACCTTTCGCCGCGATCGTAATACAACTCGGATGAAGGTCCACAGGGGCCTGTGGGGCCTGCTGTCCAGAAATTGTCATCTGCGCCGAGGCGGGAGATGTGCTCGGGAGGTATCCCGAGGTTCTTCCATATCTCGACAGTTTCCTCATCCTCTTCGTACACCGTATAGTAGATTAACTCGGGATCGAGCCCCAAATACTCTACGGAGAATTCAAGTGCCCATGCGCACATTTCTTTTTTGAAGTAAGCGCCGAAGCTGAAGTTGCCCAGCATTTCAAAGAAGCTTAAATGGCGCGCCGTGGTGCCAATGATATCGATATCATTGGTGCGTACGCATTTTTGAACGGTTGCCGTTCCGACAAAAGGCTCTTCAAGCTGTTTCTGTTGCAAAAAATATGGTTTGAATTGAACCATGCCGGCACTCGTAAGCAACATGGAGGGATCGTCGGGTATCAACGAGGACGAAGGAACTCTCTTGCAGCCTTTGTCTTCAAAAAATTGTAAATATGCCTCTCTAATTTCTGCGGTGCTCAATGCTTTCATTGGTACAATCTACTTTCTGTTTTTTGCATCTCTTCAGCTTCTTTAGGTTTTGCTGAAACGAGAATGGCTAGTTTCCACCTGTCAGTTCAGACTTGTCCTCAGTCCTGTCTTTGAGCTTGACCTCAGTAGCGCCTTATCACGTGTATGTGGAGCCGCCCTCGGTCACATCTTCAGCCTTGCTCCCAGTCACGTCTTCGACCGTATCTTTATGCTCATCCTCGGACGCGTCTTCGATCTTGTTCATACGTCGTTTCTCAGGCCCTGTACTGCCTGCAGTTCTATGATCACATACTTTCGATGTTTCTACAATTGCATCCACATCTCTTTCCTTCAATTCCTCTTCGTCCACC
>CAYFQW010000003.1:27604-97406 GCA_964345475.1 uncultured Raoultibacter sp. | reverse complement strand
CGATGTTTCTACAATTGCATCCACATCTCTTTCCTTCAATTCCTCTTCGTCCACCGAACCCGAACTCTTTCGTTGATGCAAGTCGAAGGAGTCTTTAAAAAACACCCCGTCCGGTGAACTAATCTGCAGACCTGTCTTCCTCTCATAGTAATAGACAAAAAGAGAGCTCAAGACTGCAACAGCCGGTATCGAAGCCAACATTCCAACTAAGCTCCCCATAAGGCCACCCATCATGCCACCGATTGCCGAACCTGAAAACAAGGCGATAAATACAAGCGCAGGATGAATATTTACCGAGTTCGACATCAACTTAGGCGATACGAAGGTATATATCACTTGCTGTATCGCGATGGTTGCCACGAAAGCAATCAGGGCGGCAAAGGGGCTCACAAACACGCCTACTATTGCAGCAAGTGCACCACCGAACCAAGGGCCCACTACAGGAATAATATTCAGCAAACCTGCGATAACACCCAAAGCAGCAGCATTGGGAATGCCAATAAGGGCAAAGGCAAGCGAACATCCAAGACCTATGAGTAGACATTGTACGAGCGTAGCCTTAAGATATCCACCCATGACACGGGTAAGGGTCAAATAAAAAGCCTGGGAACTCTCTTCGAACCTTTCTGGTATGAGGCGATGGTATTCCTTTTTAATAGCGGGTAAATCCATAAGGATCCAAAAGGCCACCACGAGGGCAAAGCCGATTACCATGAGGCTGTTGACTATAGCAGATCCGATAGCCATTATTCCGTCTGCAGAAGACAGTACCAGTCCAGAACCCCAGGCAGCCAGATTTTTTGCGGCCTCATCAATCCAACTCTTCACCACGTCATTCTGTAAGAAGCCTTCATATTGGCTGGCAAACTGTGCATACCATTGACTAATCTGCTCAATATAGCCAGGCACATTTTCGACAAGATTAGTAAACTGTCCGCCCAGACCAAAGGCGGGTGAGAATGAGATAAAGAAAAATAATCCTAAAACTAAGAAAGCGACCACATAGGAAAGGGCAGTACCAATCGTGCGGTTGAGCCCCTTTCTTTCCAGCCAGTTCACGGGCGAGCGCAGGAGGAAGACAAATATAGCCGACCAGATGATTATCCCCACAGGGATAGAAAGCACTTTAAGCAGGTAGGCTAGCACCACGGATAAGATAATGGCACCTATAAGAGTCCAGACCCTAAAACAGTTTCGCCGTGCATTGCTCTCCTGTTTCTTGCCTGAAGCTGAAGCATCAAAACTGTTCATCGACACAACTTTCTTCTTTCCTGTTACCACAAGCTTTAAGCTGGTGTCTTCACGCCTCCTTATTGCCTCTTGATGCCGTAAGCTAAACCTTAGTCTCTCCTCAGCCTGTATTCTCAGCCCCGTATAGGCACACCGCGACTGTCGCGTATGCGCACTTCCGCTCAGCGGGCCTCTCCGCTTGTATCGGAGGGCGATGCATACGTGTAGTAGCCAGACTGGCTTGGTTTCGCCTCGGCATCAATATTCGACACATCGCCATCGGCGGCATGGCTTGAACTCCCTGGGTTGGACCGAGCAGCCTTAGATTCGTCAGAGCCTGATTCACGCCTATTTTGCCCTCGCGAAGCAGATTCCTGGCCCAGTACCTGTTTAGCGGTCTCCCGTATGCCCGCTTGTTTCGGCGCAGCTTCTTTATTGCTTAACGCCTCGGCTGCCTTTTTTTCTCCCAGGGAGACAGATTCACTGCTCGCCTTTTTGGAACTTAGGGCGTGTCTCATTTTCGATGTGAGGCTACTTACAAGCTCAATGGGCATGTTTGCGGCCGTATCCACTGCGCTAACAGCAGAAGAAACGCTGTCCGTTACCTCATGCACGTCTTCGAGGATTTGATCGACTCTCATAATTTCTAAGTTTGCAGCATCAACCGTCAAGGAGATTCTCTCGACTAAAGGGTCGACCTTGTTTACAATTGGCTTCAACGAGTTGCTTATCTCTTCGATGTTTTCTAAACTTGGCTCGAGTTTTTCGTGAAGATCTTTCACGGTAGATCTCGTACGCCGCAAAGTTAAAATAAGCTCGACTATGAACCAGATCAAGGCAATAAAAACCAATACATAGAGTATTGGTATTACGATGTCGATTGGGCTTTTGACGTCCATATAATCCTCCTAAATTTTATGATGCACACTATATCACGATTAGCCGAACTCCTCTTGAGGGCCTTCCTTCTCTTCATGATGAACTCATAGCGAAATACAGGGCGTCTCCTCAAGTTTCTTCAGTTTTTTCCACTTGTGCAGGCAGGTCGGAAGCCTCAATTTCGGGCACGTCGGCCTCTTGCCGCCAATGCTTGTTCAAAATAGCTCAAGCATCTCGAGCCCCTCTATCTCGCGCAAAAGACTCTGTTCTGAAGGCCTCCCATCCGCGATCGCCAGCTTTGTAAAAATGAGCCTGCTCGAGACCTTCGGGTAGGTACTGCTGATCGACCCATCCTGCTGGATAATTATGAGGGTACAGATAGCTGCCGTACTTTTCGGAGCCAGGACGGTGGCGGTCGCGCAGATGGTCGGGAACCTTGCCTAAAGACCCCTTCCTGACCTCGGCCATTGCAGCCTGTATGCCAAGGTAGGAGGCATTAGACTTTGGTGCAAGTGCCATATACACTGCTCCTTGTGCCAGGTTAATGCGGCACTCCGGATATCCTATCACCTCAGTCGCCCTGAATACTGCATCGGCCACAAGCAAGGCTTGCGGATCGGCATTGCCGATATCTTCAGAGGCGAATATGAATATCCTCCTCGCAATAAATTTTGGATCTTCTCCCCCGTCAATCATGCGTGCAAGCCAGTACAAAGCAGCATCAGGGTCGGAGCCTCGCATAGATTTAATAAAGGCCGACACGATGTCGTAGTGCATATCCCTGTCTTTGTCATAAGGAAGCACCCTGTGCGGGGTCGCATTTTCAACTGCTTCAGACATAATAACGAGGGGGGTATCGTCGTCAGTCTGGCTGCCTTTCTCTCCTACCGTAAGCTCAGCCGCTAGCTCAAGTGTGGTAAGGGCAACGCGCGCATCGCCTCCTGAAAGCAGTATGATAGCCTTACGCGCAGCGTCGTCGAGCTCAAAACGTCCGTCCAGACCCCGCTCGTCTTCTAACGCCCGTGTAAGCAAAAGCGAGATATCCTCCTCTTCTAAAAGTTTCAACTCAACTACCCGTGATCGGGATATCAAAGCAGAGTTAACCTCGAAGAAGGGGTTTTCAGTCGTTGCTCCTATGAGAACAAGGATGCGGTTTTCGACTGCATGCAGGAGGGAGTCTTGTTGACTTCTGTTGAAGCGGTGAATCTCGTCGACAAACAGGATTGTACGCGTGCCGTTAAGCCTCAGTCGTTTTTCAGCGGCCTCAATCTCACGCCGTATGTCAGATACCGTACCCCCTATTGCCGACACCTCTACAAATACCGCCTTAGTTGTCTCAGCGACAACATGTGCCAGAGAGGTCTTCCCTGTTCCTGCCGGCCCAAAAAGTATAAGAGAGCTCAATGTATCGTGCTCGATAGCGCCTCTCAGCCAAGTACCCTGCCCTACTGCAGCATCCTGCCCTCGTATTTCACGCAGGCTGCGAGGCCGCATCCGAACGGCCAAAGGCGCAAGAGCGTACTTTCTCTTATTCTCTATCTCTGTAAAAAGAGTATCCATATTACTATTGTATACCCTTACTTTTAATTATGCCTCTAAAGCATATAAAAGGATGTGCTCGCCCACTTAGGCTTCACTATACGTGGCGCAAAGAGGCTTGAGCTCTCCGTATCCTTCTTCATCCATATTCTTGTACGGAATGAATCGAAGAGCAAGGCTATTGATGCAATAGCGAAGCCCTCCTTTGTCTATCGGGCCGTCTGGGAAAAGATGTCCAAGGTGCGAATCTCCTACCTGGCTGCGGACCTCGGTACGTGAAAGCCCATGGCTCCTATCTTCATACTCGACTACAGCCTCAGGGTTGATGGGCTTAGTAAAGCTTGGCCATCCACTCCCTGAATCGTATTTGTCAACCGAAGAAAAAAGAGGCTCACCACTTACGATGTCTACGTAAAGTCCGGGTCGTTTATTGCTGAAATAGGCATTTTGGAAAGCGGGTTCCGTCCCAGACCTTTGGGTGACTTCGTATTGTTCAGGAGTCAGTTTGGCTGCGATCTCTTCTTCTGAAGGACGGGTATACGTCGGCAAGCTCGACTGTTCCTCGACACGAGCCGCGGATTCAAGTTCAGATAAAGAACTGAAGTCGATATGGCAGTAGCCTCCTGGATTTTTCTTCAAGTATTTCTGATGGTAGTCTTCCGCGGGATAGAAATGCTGTAGAGGAAGCAGCTCGGTAGCAATTTCTGCACTGTACTTTTGTTGAACTTCCCGAAAAACAGACTCAATGATCGACTTATCTGTGTCGTTGCCGTAATACACTCCACTTCGATATTGGGTCCCCCAGTCGTTTCCCTGCCTATCAACACTCATCGGATCTATGATTTTGAAAAACTGCCGCACCAAAGTTGTTAGGCTCACCTGAGAAGGATCGTAGCGAACATGCACAGCCTCGGCGTGCCCGCTCTCCCGATAACAAACGTCTTCGTAGCTCGGGTTTTCAGTACTCCCGTTTGCATATCCGCTTACTGAGGCGCATACTCCGGGAATACGTGAGAAGTATTCCTCAACACCCCAAAAGCAACCTCCGGCAAAGTATATATCTTGCAAGCTCGTATTGGCCTTCTGAAAAGCATCTTGCGATTTCATATGTGCTCCTTTGCTCCTGTGTATGTACTGCCGCGAGATGGAAATGTGGGGTGATTGGCGCAGCCAGCATTCGATGGCCCCTTAGCCCGGCAGCCTCATATCCAATACACTTGTACCAGGAGGAACTCGCCTCTGTAAAGGGGGTAAACCGAACCGCATCGTTCCTGAGGGCAATTTGTAAAAAGAAGGATACGATGAGGACAAAACATGGAATAAGAAGCTCCCATCACAGGTTTGGATCCCTGTATTTCTCCATAGCCCTTAGTGCACCACAATGACATATTTGTGTCAAGACTTTCATTTAAATCTTTTTCTGGCTATACTCGAAGTAGCTTCACCCTCGCGTCATTTACAATGATGGACCGACGCATTATTTTAGGGAGCTCAAGATAGCGCGTAGATTGGAGATTCGTGTCCGTTGACACGAAAACCAGGAAGCAGCTGCGAGCACCCACCTTTTTGGAGGTGGGTTCATCCTTTGATCGGGGGTGGGGCTCTTCCCTTTACCCCTGCAGCAAGTGCATAGGGGAAATTAGATACAGCTCATTCCCTATTCAATAGTGCCGTAGACGTAGCCCCAACCGTGGCCTGCTATCGAGGAGTTTATTTGATCGCAAAAACGTCTGCGCGTGTAGCGGCCGGGAGGAAGCAGTTCCAATACTTCTAGAAGGTCCTCGGGAAGATCTTGAGACTCAGCAAGCAGAATAGCATCAAGACGCCGAATGACTTTTTCCGTTTTGAACAAGGCGTCGGTCAACAGTTGCAGGTCCCCATAATGAGGGCTCTTCTCTCTCGCCATATCTCATCTCGTTTCTAGGCGTACGTCTTGACCGAGGACGGTTAAGGCTAAGGCGCCAGCGTACGCAGGGCTAGCCTCTCCGACAGCTCGCAAGAACTGAACACCCGCATCTCGAAGCTGTTCGGCAGCCTCAATCATCGTGTCAGGATGGCCGTAAGGCTCTTTACTTTGGAATGCCTTCCCTGACTCTTGCCGCACATCCAGCTGAACGAGGAAAGGGAGATCGGATGCTTGCTTGCACGGCTCAAGGTAGGAAAGAACCTGGTCGAGAGAGGCCGAACTTGCAAAACCAAGCACATCGGCGCCATACTCTTCCATCATGGCGAAAGCAGCGGACAAGGTGTCAGATATCTTTTTAAAGGAATCGTTACTCGCCTCGAGACTCACAGCACCTTGGTTAGGTTCGCCAGAGGCCGCAAGGCTCTCTTCTAAACCACTGAGGTTCAGCGAAGCGAATATCGGCTTATCACTTACTTTACGCAGGCCCATCAACGCGCATTTCATATCGACAGTATCACGCATATCGTTCAGAAAGAAAGCGTCGTAGCCTTCAATGCCGAAGATGGAGGCGGCCCGTGCGTACTCATCCCTGCTTTGTCGCAGGGACGTGGTGCTTGAAGGATCGAGGGGCAAGCCGCAGGGGCCTATCTCAATGAGGCTGTGCTGTGGCTTCATGCTGGCGAGGATCCGCAAGGATGCGAGCGCCAACTCTTCATCCCGCTCGTCTAAATGATGGTGTCTGAGACGCGCGCGTGTAATACCTGCCGTGTTACTCACGAGACACTGTACGCCAGCTACTTGCTGCAAGTGGTAAAAATCCTGTAGGATTTCTGCTTCGATTAAGCTGAAAAACTCACGATTTTCCTCTACTGATACACCCTGCCGTGCAAGGCTAGCTTCGACGGGGGTCGACAAAACGAGCATGTCTTGGTTGAATCGCAATGAAATATCGGGCACCTAATTACTCCTTTTCAAGCTGCTCCAAGGCTAAGTCTGGGAACATAGCAACACTTCCACACATCTTCCCCATTTTTACACAGATTTTTTGGGTACATAGTGAACATTTTTTACCGTTCGCCCTCATATTCACCATTTCACAAGACGTACATTTGACATACATACCATCTGCAACGCTGGGATTTATAATACTTTTTGCAAGCCAAGAAATCCCCTCCTTGAGTTTGCACTGCTTTTCCCCTTATAAAGCAGTCGCGATGCAATAGCATCGTAATCCCCTCCTTGTAGGCCCGATGGAGCTCCCTTCTCCCCGGGCCTCTTCTTTTTTCACCTCATGCCTCTTCTTGTATAAGCATACTCCACGGGGTTCCCTTAAGAACGATGTGTCAGAAAAACAGTTTCCAACTGCCGGATTTCAGCTTTCGGGTTCTGCTGGCAGCTTACTCGTGAAACCGTTTGTACAATATGTTGTTGGTCTCAAGCCAGCTTTCTACCGTACCTGTGTCGAAGCCGTCTTTCTCATCAATCACAAGCGCATACATTTCCTCTTCTTCAAGAACAGCATCAAGGGCATCAGTCAGCTGGATCTCTCCTCCCGAACCGGGCTTCATGTCAGCTAAAAGCTCCATAACGCGCGGACTTAAGAGGTAGCGCCCGAAAACAGCCAGATTCGAAGGGGCGTCTTCAAGCGCTGGCTTCTCGATTAACGAGTCGACCTTCCATACCTTATCGGATACTTCAGCACCAGCAATCACCCCAAACCGGGACACCTCTTCATCGGGCACGGGAACAACGGCAATGACATTTGCACCTCCGTGTTCGTCGGACACCTCCTTCATGCGAGGAAGCATCTCGTTATCCGGAACGAGCACGTCGCCTAAGAGGACGAAGAAAGGCTCTCTTTTAATTTTTTCATGTGCGCAATGAATAGCGTGACCGAGGCCGAGGGGTTCGTCCTGATAAACGTAGCTGACATTGAGGCTTCCCGCATACTCGACCGCATCGGCGAAGGCATGTTTGCCGTTTGCGCGGAGTGCTTTGACCAGGTTGGGTTGAGGGCTAAAATGCTCCTCGATTGAAGTTTTGTCACGGCTATTGATAATTACAACTTCATCCGCCGCGGAAGCCAGGCCTTCTTCAACTACATACTGGATAACCGGCTTATTGACAACAGGCAGCATTTCTTTCGCTTGGGCCTTGGTGGCGGGCAGAAACCTTGTGCCCATCCCGGCCGCGGGTATCAAGGCCTTCATATACGCCCCTCCAGTTCACTCATGGCTTCTTCAAGAACTTTCATTTGCCTCTCTGTTTTTTTGAGACCCATCGTAACAATCACAACATATCCCAGAAGGATAAGCCAGATAAGGGCATACGCAGCAATGACAAAAGGAGCTGCCTCGAGAACAGTCGAGTAGATCTCAGCAAGTACAGAATTCATAGCCTATCTCCTTATATTCTCTTCTTCAAGTTTTTCTTTCAATATCTCTACACGTTCGGCAAGCATAAGCTGGCGAAACCGAAGTCGGTATAAGCCATATGCCACCATGCACATTCCTATCATGCTCAATAAGAATGGCAGCAACATATCGGGAGAAAGCCCTGAATCGCTTCGAAGTACTACGGGATGGATACTTGAGGGAATAAGACGCGTTATCATGAAGGAAATGGGCACATCCACGAAGGTAATGATGCCGAATACCGCTGCATATGTTGCCCGGCGTTCTGGTTCGTCTATGGCATTTCGCAAAATGAAGTAGGCGATAACAAGCAGCATGAGTATCAAGTAGGTGGTAAGCCGAGGCTCCCAGGTCCACCAGACCTGCCATTCGTATGCTTCCCACATCTCACCCGTTGCCATAGTCGCCAAAATGAATACCAGGCCGACTTCCGCAGATATTTTTGCGCAGGTGTCAAAACGAGGCTCCCTCGTCATAAGAAAACGAATCCCATAATACGCGAGAAAACCTATGGCTATCATTGAGGTGAAGGCTACCGCTACATGAAAGTAGAATATTTTTTGTGATAAGAGAAGCTTGCTAGACACCACTTCTTCGCCAATAAGCTCGAAGCCGTCGACGGATGCGCCAGGCACAAGATGGGCCACGGTAAAGGCCAGGATGAACCCTGCAGTAGTAAGCAAAGCCCCAAGAATCAAGACCCAAGGGGCTATTTTATCCCAGAAGCCCCCTACTTGAGGTATCTTGATTTTCTTTTTTGGAATGTCGTCTACAACATCCATAACACTCCTTATCCTCAATGCCTTCGCGCTTCTATCTGAGAAACGCTCTTTCATCAGGCACTGATAACATAATCGTACAAAACCCAGCTCAGAAGAATCATGACCACATCGTACACGGCAGCCATAGCTACCGGTACAAGGAAGGTGTCGAAGAAAAACTCGCTCCCTACAATTGCTACCGTGGTTGCTGTTACGCAAGCATACAACAAAGGATATATCAGGGGGATAAAAAGCACGGCAAGCATAACGTCTTTGCCGCGTGTGTTAATCGTAATGGTCGATAGCAGGGTTCCTATACCTGCCATGCCTATCGTGCCCACTAAAAGGGGTATCACGCTATACCAAAAGGTCTCGGCAGGTGTTGTGGTGCTTAAGAAGAAAAAATAGAAGAAGGGAAGGGTAATGAGCTCAACCGCCAATAAAAATAAGAGATTAGAAGTTGCCTTCGAGAGAAATATAACAGAACGGTCGAGAGGGACCATCAATATACCTTCAAGACACCCTTGTTCTTTTTCATGTGAAAACGAGCGATTCAAGCCTAAGAGCGAGGTGAACACTATTAACACCCAAAGCAGTCCCCCGCTCATCTGCAGAACATCGAAAGCGCTGCCTGTCTGCGCAAGAGCCGCTCCGAAAACAACGAGCACCAGGAAAGCGTAGATACCCATAGAGGTAATCATTTCCTTTGTGTGGAACTCTTGCCGAATATCTTTTTTCAACAAAATCAGATAGCTTTGGAAGGTGCTTGGTTTTTTTATACTGACGTGCTTTGGCGAGCTTTTTGTCCTCATTGGCATATGTGCCTCGAGCTGACTGTCCGCGTCCGCCAAGCTTTCTGTCGTTGGGTGTCTGCGCGCCTCGTTTGCTTCCCTCGTCATCAAGACACCCCCAGGCCAACAGTTTTCCCATATAGCTGGGCGAATTCCTCAAACTCCAACTCTTCCTTTTCCTTGTACAAAACGGACCTGCCCTGAGACATAACAAGGACATGGCTCGCCATCGAGAAACCTTTATGCAGGTCATGGCTTACCATCACAAACGTACGATCATCTTTTACCTGCGCGATAAGCTCATCAAATATCTCTACGGCATGAGGATCAAGCCCCGAATACGGCTCATCTAAAAGCACGAGATCAGGGTCGTGAATAAGTGCACGGGCAATACTGAGGCGCTGGGTCATACCCCGAGAAAAGGTACGCACACGATCGAGCCTCCGATGCTTAAGCTCGACAGCGTCGAGCATTTCAAGCACCCGTGCCCGGGGGTCTTCCACTCCGTAGAGTTGAGCGGCAAACAGAAGGTTCTCCTCAGCAGTTAGGTCGGGATAAAGCATTGAGTTATGGGAGATTAAGCCTATCCTTTCACGGATAGCATCAGCATGCTCATGCATGTCCATACCGAATACTTCGATAGACCCCGAGCTGGGTCGGGAGAGTGTTGCCAAAATACGCAAGAGGCTTGTTTTGCCGGCGCCGTTGGGACCGAATATGGAAAGAAAGGCCGCCGGCGGCAAGTCTAGGTCGATGCCGTCAACCGCTTTGCGCCTACCGAATATTTTGGTTAGGCCTTTTGTTGTGATTGCCGTATCCACGTCGAGGACCTTCCTTCGTATCTCAGCCAGCATCTGAGACCAAGTCTGGAGCCTTTTCAAACTGAGAGCTTTTGCTTGAGGTGTTACGCCTTCCGATAGTAGAAATAAGAACTCCTACTATGAGAAGGACAAAGCCTACCCACACGAACGAAATCAAGGGGTTGACACGGACATCCAAAGAGAAGGCTCCATCTTGCGAAATGCCACGATAAACAACGAACAAATCTTCTGTGGGCATGCTAATGACTGCTGCATGCAACTGCTGCTGAGTGGTGGTGGTTACAAGCTGTACCGATGGTGCAAGCGTTTCGAGGAATTCTCCATCTTTATACACATCGAAGCGAACGGTGTAGAAAATATCGCGTTGGTTGTCGGCCATTTCAACTGAGTTGTCTTTATACTTGAGCGTGTAATCCTTAATGACAAAATCGCTTGTCGCCGTATCGGTCTCGATATCGTATCCCATATACCCGACTTTCTCAGTCACATACATTGAAGATCCGATAAGGCCAACTAAGATGATGGCCATGGCCAGGTGGGACAAGAATCCTCCATAGACGGAAGCGCGATTCTTGAACGCCTGGAAGGTGGCGACAAACATGTTCTTGCCCTGGGCTTTAGAATAGCGGCCAATCCCTCTCACTATCATAAAGAGAGAGTTGAAGAACAGCAGGCTCGCAACCAAAAAGCCCACAACTGCCAAGCCATTGTAATACCAGGCGGGACCCTCGTCTGCGATGCCGAGCGCCTGCGTCGAGCCTGACTCCAACACTTCAAAATATCCGGGGACCAAATAGCTGGCGAAGTACACGAGAAGAACTACAAAGAGGACAAGTGCAGCAATACTTGGAATAAGGGCTTTTTTAAAAAACTTTCCCCGCTCCGTCTTTCCCCATGAAAGAAGTGGGCACACCGCCAGGAGTAAGAGGTAGAGAATGCCTAAGGGGCGCGCAATGGCGTTATATGTTCCCGCTGAAAGCACTTCTCCTCCAAAAGGAAGCCAGCTCGGAAGCGCTGAGGAAATCGTGAGATAGGCCAAAAGAAAAGCGGAGACCATCATTATGAGGTTGTTGATATAGTAGGCTGCTTCTTTAGACATCAGGCTTTCAAAGTCGTCTCCACCCTCGGTATCCGAACCAAAGTTTTTCCAGCGTATTACCAGGCCTATAATGCCAGCAAGAACAGATGCGACAATGAGGGCGAGGAAGAGGATAAGGGACACCGGGTCACCCACGAAAGCATGGACAGACTCGATAAGCCCCGAACGTGTAATGAATGTTCCGAGTATGACAAAAGCAAAAGAAATGCAAGCACACATTATCGACCAACGCTTGAACGCACCCCTCTGTTCGTACACCGTGAAACTGTGGATAAGGGCGAGCCCCACGAGCCAGGGCAGAAGGCTGGCGTTTTCAACGGGATCCCAACCCCAATAGCCTCCCCATCCCAATACTACGTAAGCCCAGACCGAACCGAGGCCGATGCCAATACCGAGCATCAGCCAAGAGAATATAGTTATGCGTGAAGATTTCTGAACCCAGCGCTTTGACGGGTCATTGACTATCAAGGCCGCAATTGCATAAGCAAAGGGAATGACCATACCTGCATAGCCTATGAACAGGGTGGGAGGATGGACGGCCATAGCCCAATGTTCAAGCAGTGCGTTCATGCCCCAAAGGGCGGCAGCCCCTTGCAATTGCCCCGTCTCTCCAAAATAGTGGTCAGGCATAAATTGGAAAGGCATGTTGCTTTCCGAAAAGAGCAATACCCCGACAAAGGCGATGAGTACTATCTGGGCAACGAGGATGGCCATGTTGTCAAGTTTTTCAAGCTTCTTCATATTCCTGAAAGCGATGCCTGCATTAAAAACCGAAATGAGCCAGGCCCAGAAAAGAAGAGAGCCTTCCCTGCCTCCCCATAAGCCAGCAAGCTTATACAGCCAGGCGATATTGCTTGAAGAGTTAGACATGTTCTGCACCACATACTGTATCGAGGTGTCCCCCGTCATGAAGCAGAATACGAGAAGGCCGCAGCAGAATGTCAGCGCAAGCATCCCCAGCACAACTGCAATATGTGCACCCCAGGTTAGGGTTTCAGCCATGCTCTCATGTTTTTTTACTACAAAATGACCGACCAGGAAACAAACAATAGAAACTGAAACGCTCGCAAAAGCAATTAAGAGTCCGACGAGACCGTATATTGGCATATATTAACCTTCCAAAGCGACATCTGTTGCAGCAAACTTCAATTGGCTTGTTAAGGATCCCGTGAGGACCACTCTGCTCCCCTCCGTTACGTCATCGGGAAGCGCTCCGTCAAACTCCACGGGAAGCTCATCGGAAGACTGTTCATCTATAAGGATAAAGCGGTCACCCTGCCCTGCCGCCTTCAGGCTACCTTCAGCTACAAGGCCAAATACCTTCACCGGCTTGTCGATTACTTCGTCACCATAAGACAAAAGCTGTTCGACCCCTAATGCATCGGTGGCATTTTCGTATTTCGAGGGGCACTTAGTAACAAGCTCGCTAATATACAAGATCTGATCTTCGCCTATTTTACCGGTGCATATCGCAACAACATCGTTGCCGAAAGACGAGGACACTCCTCCCTCATAGCTTACTTTAAGCTGTTTAGATGGATCGCCTTCGGGGTCATAGATAGCAAAAGTCAAAACGCCCTCATTAGTTTCGAAGGAGTTATCCACCACGTTTCCTGATACTTGAATCTTTTGATCTTGGTAATCACCGTCGAGCACTTCAGCAATAGACAAAGCCTTTGCGGAGCTGTTTCCTCCTACCAAAGCCAGGGTGACGATTAACAGAAGAATGATAATGCCTGAGACCACTACGAGTCGTCTTTTTGTTTTAGTGTTCATCTGATGCCTCCTTACCAAAACTCAACCATTGTAGACCACTTTTATCCCCGTAATTGAATGGGCATGAGTAATCCAGAGTAAGCCTCAAAACTACCATAGAGTCTAGGCTTGCATCATTTTTTGATGCCCCAACGCGTATATGTGTTGAGGGGAGAAATCCATATGAGCACGCTCAGATGGATTTCTCCCTTGCAGCCCCTTCCAAAACTTGGACTCGATGAGAAAAGGAGCCCACCTAAGCGGACTCCCTCTTTCTATCGTACGTATCCTGCTGTCGCAAACTCGTGCTTATACGTACCTTCATTCAAGTGTTTTACGAAAGCGCACGTTCTTGATCGACGGTCAGCCATCCCTCAGGAACAGGTGCATCGGTATGACATCCCGTACAGGTGTTTACTGATGCACGATGGGCTTTGTGACAATCCGTGCACTGCAGCTCGCCATGTTGCGGAGTGTGCGGATTCCTGTCAAACATCTCATCTGTAGCAATTTTCAAGGTTGCACGATCGTAATTATGACATGCTTCGTTTAAGCAGAACTCATCACGAGGGATTCCACGAGCCTCCGTAAGGTTTTCGGAGTTACGTTCCTCGAGGGGATAAATATAATTCCCCGTAATCCAATGCAGCCCTTCAGAAACCTGCTCGCCAATCGTTGGGACATGACAGGAAAGGCACGTGTCACCATTTTCTTCCTTGTGCGAAACAGCGAGCATAGAAGATGTATTCTCAACTTCATTGCCCCATTTGTCGAAGCCAGCTACACCATATTCCTGATCATACTGCACTACATACTCGTCCATCGGTGTGTGGCAGATGGCGTTACAGAAGCTTGGCTGCTCATGCCAAACCCAGAAGCCAGCACCAGCTGCAACAAGAACAACGGCAAGAATACCCGTAACTATAGGCCACTTCTTTTTCTTTTTTGGAGAAGCTGCTTGCGGAGTCTCGTCGTTGGCCACCTCAGCATTTTCTTCTTCAGTGATAGCTTCCGTTTTGGTTTCTTCGCTCATGCTACCCCCTTTCTAAATAGGTTGTTTCTACAAATTTGCATCCAGTTTGTGCGTATATCGCTATCAGATAGCAAATCTATTACGGACTTATAATAGCGATGAAACCTGTCGTTTGAACTACCTAAGTCAGGCGATTACAGTAAAAACATTTTTTCTTCTTTTATTCAAAAAGGAAGGGTTTTTGCCCATAATTTCTTCAAGATACTGCCTGCTTACACTGTTGGATTGAGAAGCGGTCTTCCAGTATTTCCTCTAGCGCCTCTCTCAGGTTTCCCGCTATTAGGGCGCACTCGGGACTTTCACCCGTTAGAACGTGCGCATTCCTGGCGCACTGCAAAAAGACCCTCCCTGGGCTGAACTCAAGGAGGGTCTAGCAAGCATGGTTTTTTATTCTTACAGAAGTGCTAAAGCCTGGTCAACCAAATCTTCTGCCTTGTCCAAATATCTATCCGAAAATGAGGGGTTGTGAGCGCCCTCACTGTTTTCTACCATCACATAATCCCAGTACCATTGAGCACTGCGGTGGAGCTTTTGCAGCTCGGCCAGTTCATCACCCTCAAGCTCGCCACTCTCGACCTGAGCAACCATCTGCTGAACCATATCTTCAAGCTTCAGGCTTATCGACTGAACGCGCGACTCTGACCTGTCTTGCCACTCGCCAACCTGCTTGACTAAATCTTCGTGGCAGAAGTTACAGTCATTGTTGAGAAGCTCTTCATTTTCCAGGGGGCTAATCCAATAGTGTGACGTATAGGGATCGCCACCCTCAGATGTCTTGACGCCCATGTGGCAATCGGCACAAGAGTAACCGATCAGGGCCATGTGGGAAGGATCGTCTCCTCCGTAGAAGGTCTCGAATTCAGGATGCTGGGCCTTAAGCATGGGGGTTCCCGTTCCTGGATACACCCAGTCAACAAAGTCAATCGAATCGTAAAATGCCAAGGCGTCATCGGGGTTCATTGACGCAAGGCCATCGTACGGAAGCGTAGTCGCCTTTGTTTCAGTATTGAAATGGTACTCGTTATGGCATTGGCCACAAACCTGAGCCTGTACAGGGACTTCAGACACATCGTCACCGAGAGCCGTCAGGAAAAACTGGTTGCCCACTATGAGGTTCGGAGGCTCATTCTCGTGGCAGTTATAACAGCCTATGGGCTCATCGATATCGGCTATAGTGTCCATGAAGGGCTTCGAATACTCCGATTCGCCGTTTTCGTTAACTAAAGCCGTGAACTGAGGGCTCTTACAGGTTATGCAATTTGCTAACGTTGCATCGCTTATTCGAGGTGTGGCCAAGATGCTTTCAAGCGCATACCAATGACTTGCTGGCTCGTCATACCCTTTTGAAAAGCCATAACCCGCATACAGGGTATTGATTGCGGGATAGTACTCAAGGTAATCATGCTTATCCGCGCCTGGTGCATTTTCCGCATTTTTCTCAAAGCTTGCATAGACGTCAGGGTATGCCTCTGCCCATGCATCGGATGCGATTACGCCATACGCATCGGGCTCTTCGGATGCGCTACCTTTTTTCACAACGGGGGTGTTCGGTCTATACCCTTCGTTTTCTTGTTTGGCTGGCGTACATGCCGCAAGGGCGGCAACAAGGGTAAAGACGCACAAAACTACGATTGCAATGCGACTCTTCTTACTAACTGAAATTTTCTTCATACTCTTCCCTTCCAAATTTCCCTCGTCCTAATATAGCCTCTCCGACCTAGTAAATCAATGCTTTATCAAGCAAAAAGGGTGTTAAGAAGAAACCCGGGAGCCGGGTGATATGTTAGTATGCTCGCCTGCATTTTACATCTTGAATGGGGGTGGATGGGTTGGGTATGCGGCATTACAACGACTCTGTTACGGAGCCCGGAGACCGGCAGGCAGCGCAGCGGGTGGGAGTATACCGCATTACAACGACTCTGTTACATCGCCTGACTGATCGAGGTTTATATACTCTCCGTCGAAGGAAGGGGGAATTTCAAGTAAGACCTGGAGGAAGTCTTTCGTACGGGCTGGTATCTCTCTCAGACTAAAATACCACTGCTGTTCGAATCTGTGCTTATCGCTTGCCACTCCCACTGCGTCAATGCCGAGCCCGTTTGCGGTGTATACCGCCCGGTACAAGTGGTATCGCTGAGTAACGACTATCATGCTTTCAACTCCGAAGATGCTTTGGGCGCGATACATACTTTCATAGGTGGAAAATCCGGCATGGTCGCAGAAGATATCCTCGCTCGGTACCCCCTGGGAAACCGCGTAAGCTTTCATATTCTCGACTTCGTTGTAGTTTGCTTCGCCATGGTCGCCACTCATGATAATTTTCGGTGCCGCACCAGCAAAATAAAGCTCAATGGCGCAGTCAAGGCGTTCCTGCAAGATGGTAGAAGGACTGCCGTCGGGTAACACTGAAGCACCAAGCACGAGGATGCAGTCAGCCTTCTGCATGCCTGCCTCCTCGGGTTCGACTATATTTTCTCCGCCTGCTGTAAGGACATAGAAGTTCGTTGCTCCCACCACAAGCACCAAGAAGCACAGAAGCGCTATGATAGCCCTTCCAAGGGTGATAAAAAACCCTCTCTTTTTCTTTCTATTCATGCAGCCAATACTAACAGGGGTCGACCATCCTCACAGAAATCCCTAAAAAATAAGAGACAATCGAGAAAAACCCTGCATCTATCTCACGACAATATTAACGAGCCTCTCAGGAACCACAATGGTTTTTATTATCGTCTTCCCCTCGATTGCTGCCGCAAGTGCTTCTAAGGCCTTATTTTGTATGTCGGCTTCGCTCTCGTCAGAGGCAACCATAATATGTGCTTTTATTTTTCCGTTAAGCTGTACTGCCAGCTCTTTTTCATCGGCCTGTGCCAAGGCTGCATCAAACTCGGGCCAGGGCTGCTTGTGTACCGATTCGCTATGGCCGAGCACTGACTGCCAGAGCTCTTCTGCCCAATGTGGAGCTATGGGGGCAAGTAAACTTACCAGCACTTCTGCAACCTCACGAGCGGTATCGCCATATTGGGAATTTTCAGCACGTTCCTCGAACGAGGTTTTTCGCAGGAAATCACCGATCGCGTTCGAAAGCTCCATCATGGCAGAAAGTGCCGTATTGAAATTATTTCTGTTGAGATCGTCGATGACCTTGCTCACCACACGATGACGCTCGCGAAGCATGAATTTGAAGGCCTGGTTTGCCTGTTCCGAACTAGCTCCTTCTTGATACAGCGTCTTTTCTCCTGCTTGGCCTACGAGGTCGTGGACTTGGCGCCAAACCCGATTAAGGAAGCGATACATCCCTGCGAGGCCATCCTCTTCCCACTCTAAATCTTTATCCGGTGGAGCCATAAAAAGGATGAAGGTACGGATAGCATCTGCACCATATTCGGCAATCATGTCTTCAGGCGCCACCGTGTTGCCCTTAGATTTCGACATCGTCTCGCCATGAAGCCTGACCATACCCTGAGTTAAGAGATTTTCAAAGGGCTCACCACAGTCAAGCATGCCTTCGTCACGAAGCACCTTCACAAAAAAACGTGAATACAGAAGGTGCAGGATAGCATGCTCGATACCGCCGATATATTGGTCGACCGGCATCCAGCGCTTTCCTTTGCTTGGGGAAAAGGGCTCTTTGCTGTTGCGAGGATCGGTGTAGCGTGCAAAATACCAGGATGAGCAGGTGAAGGTATCCATAGTGTCTGTTTCGCGATGAGCAGGCTTGCCACAGGTCGGACATGTACACTCGTAAAATTCCTTGTGGTCGGCAAGAGTCTCACCTTTGTTTATATCAATGTCCAAGGGCAAAACTACGGGCAAATCTTCAAAGGGCACAGGCACCATGCCGCAGTCGTCGCAATAGATTACCGGTATCGGATTGCCCCAATAACGCTGGCGGGAGATTAACCAATCGCGCAGGCGGAAGTTGACTGCCGGCTCCCCGGCCCCCGCGCTCTCGAGATCGGCGATGATAGCCTGCGACGCAGGCGAGTCTTTTCCGCCAACCATGCCTGTGTAGGGCCCCGATTGCACCATGATTCCCTCTGCCTCGAAGGCGTGATCCCAATCGACCCTTGTTTTAACGCGCTCTTTTACGCCCGCTAAATCAGGATAAAGAGGGTCGTCCTCAGGAAGGATTATCGGAATAATATCCAAGTTATATTTTTGTGCAAATTCGAAATCGCGCTGATCTCCGCAAGGCACAGCCATGACTGCACCTGTTCCATAATCGGCAACGATATAGTCGGCTACCCATACGGGAACTTTTTCTCCATTGATGGGGTTTATTACATACCGCCCCGTACATGCTCCATGTTTTTCGAAATCGCCTTGGGAACGCTCGACAGAACTAAGCTTTTCAGCTGCCGCAATGAGTTCAAGCACTTCCTGCTCATGCGGAGTGCCTTTCACCATATCAGCTAGGCCTGGATATTCTGGCGCAAGCAAAAAGAAGCTACAACCAAATAAGGTGTCAGGCCGTGTAGTAAATACCGTGATTTTTTCATCCTCGCGGGGCTCGTCTGGCTTCTTGCCATCTTTATCACAGAGGATGAACTCGACGTTCGCTCCCTCAGAGCGTCCTATCCAGTTAGCTTGCATCTGTTTGACCCGATCGGGCCACCCATCGAGCGTATCAAGGTCGTCCAGGAGCTCTTGTGCATACTCGGTTATCTTAAAATACCATTGCTCGAACTCACGTTTTTCAACCACGCTATGACAACGCCAGCATTCATCGCCGATAACCTGCTCGTTAGCTAGCACCGTTTCACATGAAGGACACCAGTTCACGGGTGAGCATTTACGCTCCACCAGATCTTTTTCCCACATTTTCAAAAATATCCATTGGCCCCAGCGGTAATATTCAGGATCGCAGGTTACCACCGTGCGATCCCAGTCGTATGAAAAACCCATGCGCTTGCAGGAAGCCTTCTGCGTTTCAATATTTGAATACGTCCAGGTCGCTGGATGGCTTTTGCTTTTTATTGCTGCGTTCTCTGCAGGAAGGCCGAAAGCGTCCCAGCCCATGGGGTGCAAGACGTCGAATCCGCGCATGTTCGAATAGCGCGCAATTACATCTCCAATTGTATAGTTGCGAACATGCCCCATATGAATGTCTCCTGAGGGATAGGGAAACATTTCGAGGATATATTTTTTCGGCTTAGATGCATCCTCTTCGACTTTATAGAGAGACTGCTCTTCCCAGATTTTTTGCCAACGCGGTTCAATCTCGTGAGGATTGTATTCTTTCATGGTGTCTCTTTCATCTTTTTAGTTTTTGCAAACCTACCGTTTGTAAGCTTACCGAATGCCACTTCCCACATAGGGCGTCTTGTCTTTCAGCAGCACGTCGTGTGCTCCGCCTTCTACAATAGACGTAGAGCTTATGACCGTAAGCTTCGCTTTTTCTTGCAGTTCGGCAATGGTGAGAGCCCCGCAGTTGCACATGGTTGATTTTACTTTGGAAAGCGTTAAATCGACATTGGCCTTCAGCGCCCCTGCATAAGGAACGTAAGAATCAACACCCTCTTCAAAACTGAGCCCCGTCTTCTCGCCGCCAAGATCGTAGCGCTGCCAATTACGAGCACGTGCAGAGCCTTCGCCCCAGTATTCTTTCATGTAACTACCGTTGATGTTCACTTTATTCGTCGGACTCTCATCGAACCGGGCAAAGTAGCGACCTAGCATGATGAAATCAGCCCCCATCGCAAGGGCGAGTGTCATATGGTGGTCGTACACTATGCCTCCGTCGGAACAAATGGGTACGTACACCCCTGTTTCCTCAAAATAGGCGTCCCTTGCCTGGGCCACCTCGATAAGGGCCGTTGCTTGACCGCGCCCGATCCCTTTTTGCTCACGTGTTATACAGATAGAACCGCCACCTATACCAACCTTGACGAAGTCTGCGCCAGCTTCGGCTAAAAAGAGGAAGCCCTCTTTGTCGACAACATTTCCAGCGCCTATCTTAACTGAGTCACCATAATGGCTGCGCACCCAGTCAAGCGTTTCCTGCTGCCAGGCTGAAAAACCCTCTGAACTATCAATGCACAAAACGTCAGCGCCTGCACCAACTAAGGCTGGCACTCGCTCAGCGTAGTCGCGAGTGTTGATTCCAGCTCCTACCATATATCGTTTCTGAGAATCGAGCATTTCAAGAGGGTTGGATTTATGGGAGTCGTAATCTTTGCGAAACACCATGTTGACCAAGCACTCGTTTTCATCAATAACGGGGATAGAGTTGAGCTTATGCTCCCAGATCATATCGTTTGCAGCTTTAAGCGTCGTATCCTTTTGAGCCACTATCATATCTTCTCGCGGCGTCATAAAGGCAGTCACTTTTTCGTTGGTGTCCATACGTGAGATACGGTAATCACGGCCCGTAACTACCCCGAGAAGCCGTCCATGAGCGGAGCCGTCATGGGTGACCGGCATGGTCGAATGTCCAAACTTTTCTTTGAGCTCAAGCACATCAGCCAGGGTCATGTCCGGCGAGAGGTTGGCATCGCTTGTAACGAAGCCTGCCTTGTATGCTTTCACCCGGGCAACCATGGCGAGCTGGCTCTCGATGGACTGCGATCCGTAAATAAAGGAAAGGCCGCCTTCTGTTGCCAGCGCTATGGCCATGCCATCGTCAGACACTGATTGCATAATGGCAGAAACTAGAGGGATGCTAATAGAGATAGCTGGCTCTTCCCCTTTTTTAAATTTTGTTAAAGGAGTTTTCAGACTCACTTTCGACGGGATGCACTCTGCTGATGAATATCCAGGAATTAATAGATATTCGTTAAACGTACGTGATGGTTCGTCAAAATAATGGGCCATGAATACTCTCCTTAAACATCTTAGATTTTATTAATAATCTGTCTTATAACGGTCACCGTCAGCTGTAATAAACCCCTGAAACTCTTCACCGAAAAACATCTGACAAGCTTTCTTGTAATGAGTGCCTATTGTACTACGCATCCTGCAAGAAGGCTTTGTAACCCTTATAGGCTTCATAAATATCTGCCTTTGAGGAAACCTCCCAAGGTGAGTGCATGGAAAGAACAGCTACACCTGAGTCAATAACGTTCATTCCGTACTCGGCAGGGATATAGGCAATAGTTCCACCACCTCCCGCATCGACCCGCCCAAGCTCGGCTGTGTGGAAAGCCACCTTGTTCTTCTCCATTATCGACCGCACCTTATGCACGTATTCGGCCGAGGCGTCATTGCTGCCGCTTTTACCGCGGGCGCCCGTGTATTTATTGAATACAAGCCCCTTGCCCACATATGCCGAGTTTTTCTTCTCAAACACTTCAGGGTATAAGGGATCGAACCCAGCGCTCACGTCGGAAGAGAGCATATTCGAGGCCGCGAGGGCACGGCGCAAGGCTAAAGACGAGCCCTCTCCCGTAAGTTCCATCACTTCAGCAATGGTGTTTTCAAAAAATCGCGATGTCATGCCTGTAGCGCCTACGCTGCCTATCTCTTCTTTGTCGACAAGAATGCATACGGTGGTCTTTTGTGGTTTTTCAACTGCAAGCTGTGCCCGCAAGGAAGGGTAGGCACATACACGATCGTCCTGTCCGTAGCCGATAATCATAGACCGGTCAAAGCCACAGTCGCGCGCAGGCCCAGCAGGTACGATTTCAAGCTCAGCTGAGAGAAAGTCTCTTTGCTCTATGCCATATTTTTCATACAGCAGTTTCAAGAGCATGGCCTTGACAGGCTCTTTCTCAGCTATCTCATCAATGCTTCTTGGTTTATTCACCTCATGCAGAGCCGTTTCTTTTTCTTCGCCTTCTGCCGAGTCCTCTGTATCGAGCATCAAAGGACGACTTCCTACCAGAAGGTCGAGGTTCTCTCCCTCTATAAGCTCGCGTCCTTTTTTCTCCATTTGCTTAGCTGCAAGATGTGGCAAGAGGTCGGTGACGCAGAATACGGGATCGGAAGGATCGTCTCCGATATTGACCTCAACTATTTCTCCGTCTCCCTTCACTACGACGCCATGGATAGCCAAAGGTGTAGTGACCCACTGATAATGCTTCACTCCCCCATAATAATGAGTATCGAGCAAGGCAAAGTCGCTTGCTTCATACACAGGGTTTTGCTTGACATCAAGACGAGGCGAATCAAGATGTGCGCCGAGGATGTTTAATCCCGACTCAAAACGTTCCTCACCCACATGTATAAGGATCAAGGCCTTTCCGTGAGAATGGCTCCATACTTTGTCGCCAGGTTTGAGCGAGGATCCTTCGGAAATGGCTCGTTCGAGGCTGGAATACCCCGCAGCCTCTGCTTCAGAAATGGCAAAGCTCGTGCATTCCCGTTCGGTTTTGCATTGGGAGATAAACTCCTTGTAGCCATCTGCAAGAGCCTCTATTCTTTCAAGTTCGTCCTCTTGGTAGGTTTTCCATACGTTAATATATTCCATATCGATTCCTCCTATGCGATGCCGTCACCTGACTGAATCCGACAATGTCATCCTGTGCTCTAGGGCTTTTTGCCCCGCCTTCTTAGGCTTCCAGCCCCTACTTCCTGAGACCTTTAGTATCTCCGAATGCTCCTTTTTCACTTTAATCGGTCTGGGCTGCTTGTTCCATTTTCTTCACAAATAGTATGATAAATCCGCGGCAAGAAAAAGAAGGCTTGCACGAACAAGTATTGGCTCTTAATATAAGGGAAGCTGTTCTCTCTTTTTCCCTTGATTTTGTTAGTGGCATGAAGAGAAGAGCAGATTGAATATTACACAATTCACCTAAGACGAAAAGGAGTTTCGTATGAAAGTACGTCCAGACAGACCGAGTCCTGAGAATGCGAGCAACTTTAATGTTATTAGCACTTCCACGACCGAGGTTGGCACAACCCTAGAAAATTTGAAGGCTGCAATCGCTGGAGAGACGGGGGCAAGCGCTAAGTATGAGGCCTTTGCAGAGGCTGCCGACAAGCAGAACTTCCCTCAAATTGCACGACTCTTCCGCGTTACCTCTGCCGCCGAGCAGATCCATATCGGGCTAGAATGCAAGTTGGTTGAACAGAGGGATCCTTCGTTTGAGAGACCTGTCGTCGAAGCCCCCCCAGTTGAGACAAGCGACATCAACCTTATCAATGGTGCCTACGGTGAAATGTATGAGACTTCCGACATGTATCCTTCTTTCATAAAGAAGGCTCAAGAAGAGGGCGATAACGAAGCTGTCCAGGTGTTCACCCGTGCAAAACTTGCAGAATCGGTTCATGCAGAGCTGTATCTTGAGGCATATAACGACCTTGATGCCCCCGATGATGACACCTTCTACCTGTGTGCCATTTGCGGATACATCCACAAGGGCGAAGACTTTGAAAAATGTCCTATCTGTTTCTTGCCGAAAGCTCAGTTCAAAGCTTTCTAAAGCCAAGGAGCTGTCTTGGCTTTTAGCGCCGGGCTTCTACACAGCCTCTGTGCGGCCTCTATACAAGCCTTTGTACAGACCTGTATACGAGCCCTTATACAGGCTGAACCATTTCTTCATCGCAAGCCCCGAAACCGTCATATGTTTTCGGGGCTTGTCTTGTATTTCCCTCGCCTAGGCTCTTTCGAAAACCACTATAAACAACTTTTCGCACGGTCGGTTACAGACAGGTTACTGTTCGAGCCGGCTTTCTTGACAAGGAATAAGAGAGAGCATATACCTTATATAGCAGCATATGCTTCATACGAAAACGCATGAACAGTTTACGAGAAAGCGAGGTTACCATGTTAGTACCAAGTAGAAGAAATCGTAGCCTAATCGAGCTGATGACGGATCCATTCGATGTCCTCTCCAATGTAGCGTCGGCCATGCCAAAACCAGCCTCTCTCCTTATGAAGACTGATATCAAAGAGACCGAGACATCTTATGAGCTCAGCGTAGACCTCCCCGGCTATCGAAAAGAAGATGTGAAGGCAGACATAAAAGATGGATATTTGACTATTAGCGCCTCGAAAAATGAAGCGCTCGAAGACCGAAGTGACGACGGGACATATATTCGCAAGGAACGATTCTCGGGCACCTGCAGCCGGAGTTTCTTCGTAGGAGAAGACGTCGTTAAAAATGAAATCAAAGCGACATTTAAAGATGGCGTTTTAGATATTTGTGTACCGAAAGTAGAGGTCACTCCTGAGGTTGAAGAGGCGACCAGTATTGATATAGAGGGTTAATTGCGATATTGCAGACGTTTGCAAGACAGCAGCCATGTGAGATACTGCAGTCTTAGGCAAAACAGCAGCCATCAGCTCCTTCCCTGTGCGGGGGAGGAAAACAGGCTCCTTTTTAGGCCGAAACCCGGCGAAAAAGGAGCCTGTTGCATATCTACAGAAAGAGGCATAGGAACACTATGGGCAAACAACAAACCTCCCCTAAACTTGTTCACGTAGAGCACGTATGCGATGGATGGCTTAAAAAATATATCCTCCATTACGAACTTCCCGAGGGAGGGCGTGTTTGCTATGAAAGTATTTCCCGAAAGGGCTTTGAGGACTATCGTTGCGAACTTGAGGCAGGCAGCACGTTCCGAGGTGAGGCGTCAAGCCCAGACGCCGTCTGCATTGTCCCCCGAACCGAAAAAGATGAGCTCGTGATGATACGGGAGTTTCGCTATCCCTTGAACAGTTGGTGTATTTCTTTTCCAGCTGGACTCCTTGAGGAGGGAGAGGACATTACGTCCTGCATCGAAAGAGAATTGCTCGAGGAAACAGGGTATCGAGTGCTGAACAATAAAGGTCAAGCCCGGTGTTTCCCCCTTTCCCAGGCAGGATACTCCTCCACGGGTATGACAGAAGAGAACGTACTCGTTGCGTACGCATACGTTGAGAAGCAGGGAGAGCCCTCCCTGGAAGCCACTGAGTGTATCGAAGTATTCACCTTGGCTATCGATGATATTCCACAGTTTATTGAAGAAAACACCGAGCCTATAGGTACACGGTGTCAGCTCGTTTTGGAATCTTTCGTACAGGAGCAAAGATGGGCAGCGCTGAGGGACGGAGTGCAATAAGGGGTGGGGCGCGGCACGCTGAGGGTGGAGCGCAATCAGAAGAAACGAGGTACGCTGAGTGGTGGAGCGAGGCGAAAGACAACCTAGACGGAGAGTGGAGCGCGGCGAAAGACAACGCGCTGTGGAGCGCCTCAAGCAGGCAGCCGCTCCGCCTGACCTGGGCCGCACGCTCCGGCTACACTGAGCCGCATAGGCCTACACGCGGTTACGCACCTCAACATGTACCCCTTGAAGCACGTCGAAGGCCTTTTCCTGTATCTCCTTATCAGCAGCATCAGTGCAGCGTGCGTCAACAATAACAGGTACTTCGGGGCAGGCGGTCTTTGCCAGAATAGCATTTGAAAGAATGCATATGTTTGAAACAAGCCCTACGAACTCTATACTCGAAAAGGGAAGAACCCCTGCCTCCGTTGCCGCTTCTTGTCTACGTGTAAGGAATTTCATAAAATCAACGGAGCCGAAACTAGGCTTCTCGAATACCTGATCTGCGTCGAGTATCATGGAAGCGACCTTGCCATAAGGCTTCCAGCCTTCAGTACCCTCTATACAATGCTCGATCGGGAGCCATGCCCCCTCCATAGTTTCAAGATAATCGCGATCATGGGTATCAAAGGTGAAGACGATTTCGTCCTCGCCTTCTCTATATTCTTTGATTTTTTCGACTATCCTATCTTCGAGCGCTTGGGCGCCCTCGAACCCGAGAGGGCCCTTTACGAAATCATTCTGGAAATCAACTACCACTAAAAGACGCTTCATCCCTATTCCTCCACGTATTGCCTGGCTTATTGTTCTTTTTCGAGAATTTTAAGAGCGCGCGCGTAACCACCCGACCCGTAGCTCAAGCATTTTGAAACTCGGGCTATCGTTGTTGCTGAGGCTCCTGTGTTTTGCTCGATGAGTGCATAGGATTGGCCTTCCGCAAGCATCTGGGCTACTGCAAGGCGTTGGGATATCTCTTTAATTTCGCGAATAGTAAAAACATCCTCTATCAATTGATAGATTTCATCTTGTTTATCTAACTTTGCAAATACCGTCAGCAGATCCTCCACTTCTGGTGTGCGTAGTGATTCCATTATCTTCCTAACCTCATTAAGCCGTAGTCTATCGAGTCAACAAGTGCATTCCACGAAGCCTCGATAATGTTTTCTGAAAGCCCGATAGTCCCCCAGGTTCCTTTTTTGTCGCGAGACGTAATCACGACGCGTGTGATGGCACCTGTTCCAACATTTTCGTCAAGGATACGAACCTTAAAGTCGACAAGTTCGATATCAGCCACTTCAGGATAGAAAGTCGTAATTGCCATACGCAACGCAGAGTCAAGCGCTCCAACAGGGCCTGTTCCTTCCCCCGTTGCCACAAACCTTTCTTCGCCAACGTGGATCTTGATAGTCGCCTCACTCATGGCGTCCTTGGCGTGAGCTCCCGTATCTTCCCTATCATCAACGATAACCCGAAAGCTTTCAAGAGTAAAGTGGGGAGTGAAGCTGTCTAGGTGGGACTGGAGCAAGATTGCCAAGGAGCCATCGGCCACCTCATAGCTGTAGCCAAGACTTTCGCGGTGCTTGATGTCATCGAGTATTCCCTGAATCTTATCGGGATGAACCTGTAAGTCTATCCCAAGGCTGTCAGCTTTGGAGATGAGGGAGGCTTTACCAGCGAGCTCGGAAACGAGCATCCGCGCGCTATTTCCCACTGTGCTGGGGTCTACATGTTCGTAGGCCTCGGGAAAACGGGCGATAGCGCTTGCATGCAGCCCACCTTTGTGTGCGAAGGCTGAAGCTCCCGTATAGGGATGATGGCGGCGTACGCCCCTGTTGCAGGTTTCTGCAACAAAACGGGATACATCTGTCAGCTGGCGCAGGTTCTCTTCTCCAATACAGAAATGTCCCATTTTCAGTTCAAGGTTTGCAATGACGGTAAGAAGATCAGCGTTGCCAACCCGCTCTCCATACCCGTTCACGGTGCCTTGCACCTGACTGACGCCTGCCTGTACGGCGGCAAGCGTGTTGGCCACGGCACAGCCTGAATCGTTGTGGCAGTGGATACCAAACTCCTGCTCGGGAAATTCCTCTAGTACCCTCCGGGCAATACGCTCAACATCAAAGGGCAAGGCTCCTCCATTTGTCTCGCAGAGATCAATGGAGTCCGCCCCTGCCTCAGAAGCAGCCCTCACGCAGGCAAGGGCATAATCGGCGTTGGATGCGTACCCATCGAAAAAATGCTCGGCATCAAAAATAACCAGCACTCCCTTCGATTTGAGGTAGGCCACCGAATCAGATATCATTCTTAAGTTTTCGTCAAGATCGGTTTGTAGGGCATGAATAACCTGTTTATCCCAAACCTTTCCAACCAGCGCAATTACCTGCGCTTTTGAATTAAGCAGGTCTGCAAGGCCCGTATCGTTCTCTGCTGCCACCCCTTTGCGACAGGTTGATCCGAAGGCCGTCACAACACTGTGCTTGAGATCAAGCTTTTGTACTTCACGGAAAAATGCAATGTCTTTAGGGTTCGATGCTGGATATCCGCCCTCGATATAATCGATGCCGAGCTCGTCGAGGCGCACCACGATGCGCAGCTTATCCTCAAGCGAAAGCGAGATTCCCTCACTTTGCTCGCCGTCGCGCAGGGTGGAGTCATAACAGGATATCTTTTTCATGCGGTACCCCTTAACCTTAGCTCGTCTTGGTGAGCCAATCTTCGTACTCTTCAATATGCCCGTAGGCTGCCTCGAAGAATCGATGTTGCAGCTCCTTGGTTATCTCTCCGGGTTTTCCAATTTCGCGTCCATCAACACTTCCGATAGGCGTTACTTCTGCAGCGGAGCCTGTCATAAATATCTCATCTGCAATATAGAGGTCGGTACGGGTAAGGCTTTCGACAATGCAGGGGATATCGAGGTCGTAAGCAAGGCAGAGAATGCTATCGCGGGTGATTCCCTCAAGCACCCCGTCTGACAAAGGTGGCGTAGAAATAACGCCGTCGCGGACGATGAAAAGGTTTTCTCCCGTACCCTCGCATACCATACCCTGCTCATTAAGCATGATAGCTTCGGCATATCCATGGGATTTGGCCTCTAATTTAGCGAGAATGGAGTTCATATACGAAGCAGATGATTTCATAGCTGGCGGAATTGCGTTAACGGAGCGCTGGCGCCAAGATGATACACCGACAGCCACACCATTCTCCAGGGCACCTTCTCCCAAGTATGAATCCCAGGGCCATGCAGCGATAACTACATCAACAGGGGCGCCCGTGGGATCTACTCCCATGGTTCCATAGCCACGATACACCAAAGGCCGAAGGTAGCAAGAGGAGAGCTTGTTTGCTGAAACAAGTTCGAGCGCGGCATCACAGAGCTCCTCGACAGTATAAGGAAGATCGATGAGCGCGATTTTACAACTGTGATGCAAGCGCTCCATGTGCTCATACAGACGGAAAATATAGCTTTTATCCGAATCAGGATCTTTGTAGCAACGAATACCTTCGAATACCGCTGACCCGTAATGGAGTGAATGTGAGAGAACGTGCGTTGTCGCATCCCCCCAAGGAACAAGCCCTCCGTTCTTCCATATATATTCAACTTCCTTTAGATTCGCCATCGATTGTCCTCTCTCTCATATACAAACTGTAAGGTATTGTACTCCATACGCTTAAAGCGGGGGCAAGTAAAAGGTGAGATGCCAAGTTTTGCGCTGTAGCAAAGGAGACATGCACACCAGTCTCCCACTCCGTATCTACGTGTAGAACAAAATATCGTTATACGTCGGCATTGGCCAATGCTTTTTATCCGTAAGTCGCTCGAGACCGTCAATAGAGCTTCGAAGCTCATTCATTAAGGGGATTACGTGCGCAGCATACTCGTTTGCCCTCTCCTGCTCGTCTTTGATGACGCGCACCCGAAGATGGGTTTCGTCGAGCAGTTCAAGTTGCCCGCTGGCCATATCGATGTCAGCGAGCAATTTTTCAAGCTGCTTTTCCTGATGCTCAAGTGGCGCATTAGGCATAATCTCGCGTATACTCGCAATGTTCTGCGCCAGTTCTGCTGCATAGGAATTAATTGCAGGAAGCAGGGTACGACGAGCCATACGCTTCATGACCCGCGCTTCGATGTTGAGAGTTTTGTTGTACTTCTCAAGCTTTACCTCGTAGCGGCTCACAACCTCGTTTCGGGAGAGCACGCCGAACATTTCGAATAGCTCAATGCTCTTTTCATCAATAAAACTAGGAAGGGCTTCTGCAGTATTCTTGAGTTCCACGAGGCCACGGCGCTCAGCTTCTTTCTTCCACTCTTCCGAATAACCGTTCCCATTGAACAGGATGCGCTTATGCGCCCTGAGAGAGCCTCTCACATACTCAACGGCTGCAGCATGGAAGTCTTTGCCCTTACGGCCCTCCATCGCATCGGCAAATTCTTTAAGGCTTTTTGCCACAGCAGTATTAAGAATCATGGTGCTGTCGGAAAGGTTAATACTTGCGCCTGGCATACGAAACTCGAACTTATTACCGGTGAAAGCGAAGGGGCTCGTCCGGTTGCGGTCGGTGTTGTCCTTAAGAAGGCTTGGCAGCTCGGCTACGCCTAAGTCCATAACAACTTTTTCTATCTTGTCGTACTCGTCCTCATGCCTCGTTATAAGAGCATCAACAATGCCATCAAGCTCTTCACCGAGAAAAATCGAGACGATAGCCGGCGGGGCTTCGTCTCCACCTAAGCGATGATCGTTCCCGGCAGAGGCCACGCTTGCCCTCAAGAGCTCTTGATAATCATCAACAGCCTGAATGACGCTTGTCAAGAAAACAAGGAAGCGCAAGTTGTCCATAGGGGTATCACCAGGATCAAAGAGGTTTACCCCTTCGGCAGAAAGCGACCAGTTATTGTGTTTACCCGAGCCGTTAATGCCCGCAAAAGGTTTTTCATGCTGTAGGCAAACAAGGCCAAAGCGCGAAGCCAAAAGCTTCATCTTCTCCATTGTTAATAGATTAGTGTCGATGGCCCGATTCGCATTTGTATAAATGGGGGCGAGTTCATGTTGAGCCGGGGCCACCTCATTATGCTTTGTCTTGGCCGGTATGCCTAAAGCCCACAACTCATCGTCGAGCGTCTTCATAAATTCATTTACTGAAGGGCGGATTGCCCCAAAATAATGCTCCTCGAGCTCCTGTCCCTTGCAAGGAGGGTACCCAAACAAAGTGCGGCCGGTAAGGAGAAGGTCTTGACGCTTCCCGTACTCTTTCTCAGAAATAAGGAAGTATTCTTGTTCGGCCCCAACGGTAGGAATAACGCGACTCGGCATTTCCCCAAAGCAAGATAAAGCACGCTTGGCCTGCGCCTCCAAAGCCACCATTGATCGCAGGAGAGGTGTTTTTTTATCGAGGGCCTCGCCGGTATAGCTACAGAAAGCCGTCGGTATGCATAAAACCTCATCTTTTATGAAGGCATAACTCGTAGGATCCCACGCAGTGTAGCCTCGCGCCTCAAAAGTTGCACGCAGCCCGCCCGAAGGGAAGCTTGAGGCATCGGGCTCGCCTTGTATGAGCTCCTTGCCGGAAAAACTCATGATGGCGCGGCCATCGTCGCACGGATCAAGGAAGCTGTCATGCTTTTCGGAGGTGATACCAGAAAGTGGCTGGAACCAATGTGTAAAATGCGTGGCACCTTTTTCGATGGCCCATTCTTTCATTGCATGGGCAACAACGTTAGCGACATCTAAATCAAGCTTTTTCCCATCGCGAATAGTGAGCAGCAATGTCCTGTACGTAGCGGAAGGCAGACGCTCTTGCATCGTATGCTCATTGAAGACCATTGACCCATACAGCTCAGATATTTTCGACACGCTCTACCACGCTCCCTGCTTCGATTTCAAGGTTTTTCGCTTCGTCACACTGCCTACTCTACGAATTGCAATACTTTATCATGTGTCAGCGTCCAGTAAAACAGTTTCCGCAGGGTACACAAAGGGCAAATTCCGTCAGCGTAGACAAAATTAGGATAAAAGATGATAGAGGATCTTCCATGCATTCTTTATACTGATCTCGGGCATACTGTATCTCAGCATATGGAATAGACAGCTCTGTTGGGCAGCCCAGCCTCATGGCTGATAGCGATATTCATAGAGAAAAGCCCCTGGGGCTCTAACATAATAGCGGACGTTGGAGGGTGCGCGATGGATAGACGGCAGAAACCGAGGTACCGCAAAGCTGAAAAGCTCAGTGTCAAAAATCCCTTTCCCCTCGTCGCCGCCCTCATCGGTGTTGTCGTATTGGCCATCCTCGGAACCTTTCTCCTGCAAACCGCTGCATCTCCTACCCCCGAACTGTCAGAACAGAACGTAAACAGTACTGACGGCAACGAAAATACGGACGAGCGACGAGTTTCCTTTATTGCCGTAGGCGACAATTTGCCTGAAATACAAATCGGCACCTATGCTGATGCCTGCGCGGGAGAGCTCAATGATGACGAGTATGACTATTCTCCGATTTTTGCACCTATTAAACCTTATATCGAGCGCTCCGACCTTGCCTACATCAGCTTTGAGACACATGCGGGCGGGGACGATATCGGACTACGCGGATACCCCTCCTTCAACACGAGTGATGCCATGGTTGATGCCGTGTATGATACCGGCTTCAACATGATTGCATCTGCCACCAACCACAGCTACGACTGGGGGCTCAGTGCCCTCACCCACTCTGCTGAACTGTGGAAGCAGAAGCCAGTGCTTTTTACGGGAACTGCCGTAAGCGAAGAGGACGCCTCCACTATAAAAACTATTGAGAAGAATGGCATGGTATTTGCCCTGCTGAATTACACCTATGGGGTGAATGGCTATGCTGAAGAAGACATTCCTGCTTATGCCATCAACTATACGCACGAAGATCGCATTGTGTCTGATATTGCGCGTGCTAAGGAAGAAAGCGACGTCGTTATTGTCTCCATGCATTGGGGCACAGAGCTTTTCATGGGCATAGACGATACGCAGCTGTATTACGCACAGCTCATTGCAGATGCTGGGGCAGACCTGGTGCTCGGCTCCCACCCTCATGTCATCGGTCCGCTGGCCTGGGTCGAAGGCGTATCGGGCAATCAATGCCTCGTAGCCTACTCGCTTGGTAACTTTTTGAGCAGGCACGAAATAGCGCCTCCCGAGGTCGAACTGGGAGGGATGCTTAATTGCACCTTCGTGAAAGACGAGACGGGCGTGCATATCGAAAACCTCGTATGGTCGCCGCTTGTCAATCACTATGACGGGGAAAGCTTCGCTGTATATCCCTTGCAGGATTATAGTCCAAAGCTCGCTTCTGTCCATCCCACCCTCGCCTCTTTGGAAGACCCGATTGCCTGGATTGAGGAGACGACTCTTGAGGTCGTTGGGCCTATCCCAAAGATAGTCCTTTCAAAGTAGGACGCTTCGGCCCCAAAGATGGCTCTCCCGTAGCAGGGCTCCTCAAATTTAAACCCAAAAACAAAGATTGCTGCTCCGGATACAATCCGAAGCAGCAATTTGTTGGCATATCTTGTCCAAAAGGACAATCGAGCGTAAAACGGTCTTGCGTATCATTACCTCTTGCTGAACTGAGGACGCTTGCGTGCTTTTTTCAGGCCGTATTTCTTGCGCTCAACCATACGTGCGTCGCGGGTAAGAAAACCTGCCCTCTTAAGTTCGCCGCGATAATCTCCGGCTTCGAGCAGGGCACGGGCAATACCGTGGCGCAAAGCGCCTGCCTGGCCAGAAATGCCACCACCGTTAAGGGTTGCGACTACATCGAAGTGATCGATGGTGTCAGTTACCTTGAACGGAGCCTTTGCGTAATCGACCAAGGCTTCACGCCCAAAATACTCTTGTCCTTCACGGCCATTAACCGTTACTTTGCCAGAACCGGGAACAAGACGAACGCGAGCAATGGCGTTCTTTCTACGGCCAGTGCCGTAATACAAAGCTTCACCTGCCATTAGTTATCCTCCATCTTGATTTCGCGGGGCTTTTGAGCCATATGCGGATGCTCAGAGCCTGCATAGACCTTCAACTTCTTGCCCATGGCACGACCGAGTTTATTCTTAGGGAGCATACCCTTCACTGCGTGCTCGATGACTCGCTCGGGGTGTTTGGCCATAGCCTTATTGAAGCTTTCGACCTTCAATCCTCCAGGATAGCCACTATGGTTGTAGTATTCCTTTTGATCGGCAGTCGAGCCCGTAACACGGATTTTATCCGCGTTGATGATAACGATAAAATCGCCAGTGTCTACATGCGGGGTATAAATGGGCTTATGCTTGCCTTTTAAAATATGTGCAGCCTTAGATGCGAGACGTCCGAGAACTTGGTCTTCTGCATCGATAAGAAGCCATTCACGCTCCACTTCTTGGGCTTTTGCGTAATACGTTTTCACGTTCTTTCCTCCAGTACGAAGCTAATTTCGTTTTTCAAAAGTTGCAAGCTTATTGAAAAGTCAGTTTCCTACACTGACAACATCTCTGAAGGTCTGGACTCCCTCATTCGATGGCTTCAACACTACTTGCCACACGGGGCTTTTGAAAGCGAACCTTTGCATTGTATCGGGCTCGCGTCTCTAAAGTCAACAAAAAGGCTGTCTAAGGGGCTGTTTTGTACAGGAATCCATAGCGATTTCACGTCTATGCCCGTTTTAATTCTAGAGCCAAGAAAACACCGAGGCTTAAATTCTGTGTTTCGGTGCCTTTTATTCACTCTCAATAATCATGACATAGTCGAGCTCATCGCTGCTGTTCTGATAGAGAACGTAGCGCTTGCCGGCCTCCTCGGTCGAAGTCACTTCGCTATACCCGGCCATATCTGGCTGCGCATCAACCGACTCCTCGCCTTCTTCATAGATACGATAGTTTGCCCCTTCGGGAAGGCCTACCACGCTCACTTCGTATTCCTCGTCTAAAACTTTTTCTTCGGGCTCTCCCTCTGCAGAGGGAGAAGCTACCATGGGTTGTTGGTTCGAAAGGTCGGTTTCGGGTTTTGTCGCTACATAGGCATACAAGCCAAGACCGCTGACAAGGATAAGACTCAGGCCGCCAGCCACTTTTTTCGCTGTTGTTCCATCTGATACATAAGCACGGAAAAGGCCCTTCGGCATCACCACGCCCTGCGCTACCGCAACCATCCGGGAAAGAGCAGCTTCTGAAACTACTGAAGCTTCATTAGCAGCAATTGCCTGGGCAAAAAATGCAGCGGGGATGAAGGCGCCTCCCTTGCTAGCCGTTTCATACAAGGCATCGGAATCCTGCATCTCTACGTCTTGGGAATGGGTCGCATCCTGCTCTTGCGACGCCTCGTCTAATCTGAAGGTTGCCAGCACAGACTGAGGGGCATTCGGAGAATTGGCAAGGATATCACGCATTTTTTGGCGAGCGCGATTGAGAGTGTTTGCAACAATTTGCTCATTGGCACTGATTATTTCTGCTATTTCCGCATAGCTCATATCCTCGTAATAGTATAGGATCATACACATACGATATCGATCGGACAACTTATCGAGCGCAGCCATGACAAACTCTTTGTCGCTTGCATCTTCTAGGCTCTGCTCAGGTATTCTTTCGCGATCCCTATCTGCAAGACTGTCCGCAGCTGACTCAAATTCATCTGATTCGTAGAGCTTTTTTGCCAACTTCCTTTTTTCATCCATGCACGTATTGTAAACAAGCCTGTACATCCATGCATCAAAAAGTTCAGCTTTTTTTAAAGTACCTATCTTTTTGGCCAGAGTTATGACAGCTTCCTGCGCTGCATCCTCCCCATCATGCTTATTCCCCATCAAACGTATTGATAGAAATAGGATTTTTCGCGACTTTCGCTGAATAAGCTGATTGAAGGCCTCCTTGTTACCAAGTCGGGCCTTCCTAATAAGCTTAAGCAGGGTTTTATCTTTTGTCGCCACCTCTAAGCTCCCATAACCAAAGGAAACAGCTGCCCGGTTTCAATACCATTCACCATTGAAACCTGCGGCGAAGTACCATCACGCCGCACTCTGAGGGCAATTCTATGCCAAACACACCAAGCATGAGATCGCCCTCTACCTTCGTATCGCATCATACCAAATCGCTCGACCTTAAACAGCACGAAAAGCCTGTTCAACATCGGCAATGATGTCTTCTGTTCCTTCGATACCGCATGAGAACCTGATAAGATCAGGAGAAATCCCGGCTTGCTCTAATTGCGCGTCATTCATCTGCCGATGCGTTGCGTTTGCTGGATGTAAGACGCAGGTACGGGCATCCGCAACATGCGTGGCTATTTGTGCTAGCTTGAGCTCACTCATAAACTTCTCGGCGGCAGGCCTTCCTCCCGCCAGTCCGAAGCTGACAACTCCGCAAGATCCTTTTGGAAGATACTTTTGGGCTAGCTCATAGGAGGCGTCTCCTTCCAGGGAGGGAAAGCGAACCCAGGCTACCTTCGGATGATCTTTAAGATACCTTGCTAAAGCAAGCGCATTTTTGCCATGTTGGGCTACACGCACATGAAGGCTCTCAAGCCCGAAATTAAGGAGAAAGGCATTTTGAGGCGATTGTATTGAGCCGAAGTCACGCATAAGTTGGGCAGTTGCTTTAGTAATAAAAGCGCCCTCCAAACCAAACTGCTCAGTATAAACCACTCCGTGGTACGACTCGTCTTTTTCGGTGAGCCCGGGATATTTGCCTGGCTCTGCTGTCCAGTCAAAGCGCCCTGAATCGACAATGCATCCACCAACAGCACCGCCATGTCCGTCCATGTACTTTGTGGTCGAGTGCACAATGATATCTGCCCCCCACTCGAAAGGCCTGCAGTTAACGGGGGTTGGGAAAGTGTTGTCGACAATTAAGGGGACGCCGTGCCTATGGGCGGCATCAGCAAAACGTTCGATATCGAGCACAACAAGGGCTGGATTGGCGATTGTTTCCCCAAACACCGCCTTTGTCTCAGGCCTAAACGCAGCATCGAGCTCCTCATCGGAGCAGGTTGGCTCTACGAAAGTGAATTCAATGCCCATTCGTTTCATCGTGATGGCAAAGAGATTAAATGTTCCCCCGTAGAGTGCAGAAGACGCCACGATATGATCTCCGCATGAGGCAATATTGAATATGGAATAAAAACTTGCCGCTTGCCCGGAAGATGTCAGCATTGCCGCTGTTCCCCCTTCGAGCTCACAAATTTTCGCGGCAACCATATCGTTGGTGGGGTTTTGCAAGCGCGAATAAAAGTACCCTGATTCTTCCAAGTCGAAGAGCTTCCCCATAAATTCACTTGAGTCAAACTTAAAGGTCGTACTCTGAATGATAGGGACTTGGCGGGGTTCTCCATTTTTCGGGCGATAACCACCTTGGACACAAATTGTATCGATTGACGTTTCCATAAGAAAGCCTCCTTTGGTTTCATATGTTTCTTTGCTTTAAACTAAACCCAGCTCAAAGCATGTAAAGCAAGGGTAGGTGCACAAACCCGACTTTAAGTTTTTCTCTCAAGGGCCGTGAGGAATGGACGTTCCTTAAGAAAGATAGCTTGCTAGTTCTACTCAATGTATACAAACAACAAGACACTGCCTAATCAGGCAACTCTCTGAGCATTATATCCGTATCTCTGGTATTCTTTGTTCTTGTGCTTAAAATCTTTACGAAAGGACATTTCACTATGCCAATCAGGATACCCGATTCCTTGCCTGCAACCAGCATTCTCGAAAGTGAAAATATTTTCGTTATGACTGAGTTTCGCGCAATGCGTCAGGATATACGTCCTCTGCGCATTTTGCTTCTCAACCTTATGCCAACTAAAATCACCACAGAAACTCAGATATTGCGTAAGCTTTCAAACACTCCTCTCCAAATAGAGGTGGAGCTGTTGCAGACGGTTAGCCATGAGGCGAAAAATGTGTCTGCAGAACATCTTGAGTCGTTCTACACAAGCTTTGAGGCAATAAAAGATAAGCGCTTTGACGGTCTGATAATTACGGGGGCCCCTGTCGAGCAACTCGAATTTGAGGAAGTTGACTATTGGGAAGAGCTCTGCGCGATTATGGAATGGTCTAAGACTAAGGTGTACAGTACCTTCCATATATGCTGGGGAGCACAAGCAGGCCTGTATCATCATTATGGGATTCCCAAATACCCTCTTGATGAAAAGCTTTTCGGTGTCTTCGAACACGAAGTCGTGAAACCCAGCTCTCCTTTAGTGAGGGGCTTTGATGATATCTTCTGTGCCCCACACTCGCGGTATACGGAAGTACGCGCTGAAGACATTGAACGCCATCCCTCCCTCGAGCTTATTGCCACGTCTGAGACTGCGGGAGTTTATTTGGCGAAGAGTACCGATAGCCGGCACTTCTTCGTATTCGGACACCCCGAATACGATGATGACACCCTGGACCTTGAGTATCGACGTGATGTAGACAAAGGCCTGAACATTGCCGTTCCAAACTCATATTATCCGCAAGACGATCCTTCGAAGAAGCCACGAGCAACCTGGCGAGCCCATGCCCAGCTTCTTTACACTAATTGGCTCAATTATTATGTCTACCAATCAACGCCTTATGATTTAAGCTCGCTCGATCGCCCGAATGAGCTCAAATCTGATTTCGATTAACAAACCACGCGATATTCGAGGCCTCACTATGGATAAGAAATCCGATCAAGACAGAAAAAACGCCCCATTGCACAAGAACGGCACCAAGCCTGCAGGAAAAGACTCAGAAAAAAATAAGCGGCACGAGAGTTTTGCTCGTGCCGCAGGTGAAGATGATGACGGCTATGATCCCTGGTCAGACCGAGTCATCAAGGAGCCCTTCTGGGAAAAAGACCCCTGGGACTAAGATCTCATTCCCTAATAGGTGCCATACACATACTCCGCCTCTTCTTCATAGGAGCTCTCAACTACCTGCCATACGCCACCTATCTTCTCAAACTGCAACAAAACATAACCTTCTGTTTGCTCGGCTTTCGCAAAAGCCGAGTTAAATGCTGCACCAATATCTGCTGCAGTAAGGTCAGCGGTATCATCCAACGAATCATATGTTGTCAGATACACTTCATAAATGTTTACCATGTAGGAATATGCATACCCTACGCCAGTTCCGTCGGAATCATCATACGTTGCATCAATTTCAAACTCTAATGTGTCGAGCACATCCTCTACGATCTTAATTGAGTCAATGCCAGCTTCTTCCATGCTCATGCCGAATCCTAGGGTAAAGTACTCATCATATTCTTCAGCTATTTCTTTAATGGTTGCCTCGTCAGGACTTGCCATTCTTGCAAGAGTCTCTTCCAATGCGGTTTCTAGCTGAGCCTCATTAGTAACGGAGGATATGGAATCGGAAATGCTTGGGCTTGGGCTTGTGCTTTTTTTAGAGTCAGAATAAAGCTCTTCCATGAAGCTGCTGTTCTTGCCAACTTCTTCGGTAACAACCTTGGTAATAAATAAGCCCGTAGATACATATGCGATGAGAGCGAGAATGGAGAAAACGAGACCGGCAATACCGCATATCTTGCCAGCAGTAGCTTTGCCGTCCTTACCAAGAGACTTGACATGTTTGCTTGCTAGCACGATAGCGACTATTCCAAGGATTATTGAGGGGAGCACCGTAAATGAAAAGACTATGGCTAGAATACCGCATATCAAAGCGCCTATTGCCTTGCCGTTGCCCGGTGATGTGCTGACACCTTGGTTCGCATACGGAGGTTGGGGCATGGGCGCCTGCTGTCCGTAGGGCGCTTGCTGGTACTGGTCTGCCTGCTGGTACTGGCCGGCTTGCTGGTATTGAGTTGTTTGCTGGTATTGGGGCGCCTGTTGGTATTGAGTTGTTTGCTGGTATCCCCCTACTTGCTGGCCCTGGGGCACCTGTTCATATTGACCTCCAGGCTGATACGTTTGATCTTGTTGGCCGTAGGGTGACACTGGCTGCCCTACCACCGGAGGGACCTCCGTTCCTTGTGTTGGAGGGGGCAGCGGGGCGTCCGCTGCGAACGACTGTTCATCTACCGGCACCTGCTCCTGGACAGGTGTAGGATACGCCTCGGTGTAAGACTCGGTGAATGCTGGTGTCGCAGACTCCCCTTGCGATGGCACTATAGGAGAATCAAAACCTTGAGTATAGTCTGGTAGATTTGCATCTTGGCTTGCGCCTTCGGGGTTTGGATTGGGTGGGTTTCCTGCTTGTTCGTTCATCTGCACCACTCCTCTGGGGTATAAGCGGCATCTCTTGTTTAAATAATGACACTCAAAGTAAATTGTACTTTAAAACGGTTCTTTTAACCACACGAAAGTAGGCTTCTTGGCTAATTCTCGCTCAGAGGCACAACAAGTCCTCTCGGCATTTACAACACAGACGTAGGCGAATCAAGCGCACCGATTAATTCCAATTTGCAGAGACGCAAAGATCTCAAACCCCTTGTGTATAGAAAAATGGATCCTGCACAAAGGTTTTTGCGTCAAGCTCGGTAAACTCTTTAATAAAGATATCTGCAATCTGCAGCTCATCCTGTTTTGCTGTCGTATCATCGCAATATATCCCGACTGTGTAATAGTCGGCAGATATTAGAGTCTCAAGTGCATAGAGCGCATCCTCAAACACCCAGGTTCTTTTCTTTTCCGTATCCATAAGTTCACATGAAAAATCATACACATCAGGTGATCTCTTAGAGACACCAACCCTATCGACCGAAACTATTGCTGACAAGAAGGGAGAGAAACCTGTCGCCTCAAGAGCGATTTCGAGTAGGTTTTGAGGGGTGGATGAGGCGACCGAACAAGGGATGCCCAACTCGTACAAGCCCTGCACAAACTCGAGGGCTCCCCTTCGAGGTCGCACTTTTTCCGAATAGCTCAGTGCCATAAGCTCATCTATTGAATCGATAACATCTTCCGAAGAACCGCCCAGACCATAGCGCGTGTGGAAGTATGCACCTACCTCAGGAATGGTGTACGTGCACAGAAGGCTTGATTCCTCAGCTGTTATGCTAACGCCAGCCCTTCGGCCTAGTTCATTTTGTGTGGCCAACCACACATCAAGTGAATCGAGCAATGTTCCATCGCAATCAAATATCGCTCCACTCACCCTTGTGTGTTCAATCTCTGTCCTTCGATTCTTTTGCCGTAACTCCTTATCAAACTCTTTAAAGCTCACGTATGTCTCCTATGGTGTATTTCTTCAATAGTATGTTTTGTATTGCTCAACTCTAATCCTGCACCCGAATAAAGGTCGGCTCGTCTTTCAAAACACCTTCGAGCCTCCCGAGTTCCTCAAGCACAGCGCGGATATCTGCCTCGCGCGCCGTATGGGTCACATACACAAGGTCGACCTTGTTTCCTTCGGTTTGCTTCCCTCGCTGTACCATCGAGTAAACCGAAACATTATGCTTAGCAAATATTCCCGTCATCGTAGCGAGCACTCCTACGCGGTCAAGTACTGTAAAGCGGATATAGTACTTGGTCTTCAGTTCATCGAGAGGAATAAAAGATGGCTCTTCGCTTGCAGAGGGTATATCGAGAGGCTTAATACCTGCCTGCACGTGTCGTGCGCACTCGAGAACATCACCCATGATGGCACTAGCCGCAGGGCCTGCACCTGCCCCTTTCCCGAAAAACATGGTTTCGCCTACGGCATCTCCAACTACATATATTGCATTGAAAACACCGTGTACCGCTGAAAGCTGATGGTCGATAGGAAGCATCGTCGGATGAACGCGAACGTCGATGCCCTCGTCAATACCATCTTTATCCCGATGCGCATGGGCCAAGAGCTTCACGCTATAACCCATATCGTGGGCTGCCGCAAGATCTAAAGGAGTGATATTTCGGATGCCTTCAGTTGGCACATCCTCAAGCTTAACTTTGGTGTTGAAAGCAATTGATGCCAAGAGGGCAATTTTGGCTGCCGCGTCGAAGCCGTCCACATCAGCTGTAGGATCTGCCTCAGCAAAGCCTTTTTCTTGAGCCTCTTTAAGTGCATCGTCATAGCTGAGGCCATCTTCCGACATCCGGCTGAGCATATAGTTTGTTGTGCCGTTAACAATACCCATGACCGAGCTGATACGGTTCGCGTGCAAAGAGTGCTTCAGCGGGCCAATGATAGGAATACCGCCTCCGACGCTCGCTTCGTAGAACAGCTCTTTTTCTTGTTTGCGAGCGAGGGACATCAATTCGTCTCCGAAAGTTGCCATGAGTGCTTTGTTGGCAGTAACTACATTCTTTCCTGCCTTCAAGGCTCCCTCGACTATGTCTTTTGCGATAGTCGTACCGCCGATTACCTCGACGACTATATCAACTTCAGGGTCGTTTATGACATCTTGGTACTCCAGTGTAAATATATCTTCAACTCCGTGCTGGGCAGCCTGCTCCGGGTTTCTCGAGCATACTATTTTCAACTCAATGTCAATGCCGTAATGGCGTAAAAAATCATCCTTTTGGCTTTTCAGTATTTCTATGCAACCGCCGCCAACCGTTCCAGTACCAATCAATCCCAGTTGTATTGCCATAGCTCTCTCCTTCTATCACTCGAGACGTATCTTGTCTTTTATACTAATTCGCGGATAAGTAGATCCTCGTAGGTCTCCCGACGAGTTACCACTCGGCTTGCGCCGTCCTTAACGAAAACAATAGCGGGGCGTGGCTGTCCATTGTAATTGCTTGCCATCGTGTGACCATATGCCCCTGTGGCAAAAACACATACCACGTCTCCAACTTCAGGTTCCTGCAAAGCCGCATCAATGATTATCTTATCGCCGCTTTCACAATGCTTGCCGCTCAGTGTTACAGTTTCAGTCCTGGCTTGACCCGCCTTGTTCGCAATAAGAGCCTCATACTTTGCCTCATAGAGCGCCGGCCTGATATTGTCAGACATTCCCCCATCAATCGAAACGTAGGTACGCACTCCAGGGAGCTTTTTAATAGTACCTATGGTGTACAGCGTCACACCGGCATTTGCAGCTAGGCTGCGACCCGGCTCGCAGAGAAGACGGGGAAGCTCGAAGTCAAACTCGGCGCAACTCTCATACAGCGCAGATGTGACCGTTTCAGCAAACTCATCTATGCTTGAAGGCCTATCTCCAGCCGTATAGGCAACCCCGAGACCCCCTCCCACATCAAGTTCCTCGACAATATACTTGTGCTCAGTCTTAACACGCGCCATGAAGCACACCATTGCATGTATGGCAGTCTGGTACGAATCGAGTAAGAATATCTGTGATCCAATATGCATATGGAAACCTGCTAAACGAACGTGAGGAGTGCCGAGCACCTTCGCCACAGCTTCGTCAGCCTGGCCGTTTTGCAGATTGAAGCCAAACTTAGAATCCTCGCATCCTGTTTGAATATAAGCGTGAGTATCAGCCTCTACTCCTGGAGTGATGCGCACATATATCTCTTGTACTTTTTTGTGCTTTGACGCAATTTCAGAGACCCTGGCGAGCTCCTCTAAGGAATCGATAACGATACGCCCAACTCCTGCGCCGATAGCTTCTTCAAGTTCGCGTGGTGTTTTGTTGTTCCCGTGTACATACACCTTTTCCATAGGGAACTTTGCTGCAGCAGCAAAGGCGAGCTCACCACCGCCCGAAACGTCAAGGCTCAAGCCCTCGTCTTCTATTACAAGGAGAAGAGCTTTGTTGATAAAGGCCTTGCCTGCGAAAATTATTTCCGATCGCTCATAGCGCCGAGAGAAGGCCTCCCGATAGCTCCTCATACGCCAACGAAGGTCGTCTTCGTCGTAGACGTACAGGGCAGTACCCTGCTCGTGGGCCAATTCAACCATGTCGACCCCTCCAATAAAAAGCCGGCCATTGCGCAGCTCGGCAGTTCGAGGAAGAATCCTTTCAAGTTCATCCATACTATCTTCGTTCGGTTTTCTACTTAGGTTTTGTGCGGAAAGAGTCATGTATTTCTCCACTATCTTACGATGTCCACGCATAGTGCTTTCATATCTGCTTGTGCATCTGCCTTCGTACGGTGCCTCTCAAGGCCCAGATGTTTTCAACCATCCTACCTTATACACCCCTCGCCACAGAAGAGGAATCAAAGATTGCCCATGAAAGGCTGCGTGAAAACCTGACCTTCGTAGCAGACTAAACTTTTTTAATGTCTAACTAGAACCCGATATGTAAGTGGTATAGGATAGATAAAACCAAATCCATAGTGAGGAGATATCATGGCAAAGCAAGAACCCTCTATCGATCAATTACTTAAAGAAGCAAAAGCAGATCCTTCTGCGCCCCAGTGTGGAATGTATCTCACGCATAATGGCGTTGTGCGCACGACACCAAAACAAGAAGTACGTGAAGGGGTTACCGGCCTTGGCGAAGTGGCAAGCATCGAATTCTCCTATGACGAGGCCGGTCTTGACGAGGCCGTCCAAGAAGCTCTTACCTGGCCAGGGATTTACTATGTGAAGGTATGGCTCAATGAAGGCGAGCTTAAGGTTGGCGAGTCCCTTATGTACATACTTATCGGTGCGGATATTCGCCCTCATGGTATTGATGCCCTCCAAAAGCTTGTAGGCAAAATCAAGAACGAGCTTGTGGTCGAAACTGAGGTATTTGTTCAGTAGAACGAGAGCCTGCAGCTCCTCTCTATAACGGCAGGGAAACAAGTCGGTTCCTTTATATGAAATTTCATCTTTCTCGCCTATCGATGAGGCCGAGGAACTAGAATGGAAATTCAGATCGAGCCCTGAGAGGTATTTTTATGCTGCAATTGGTCGGTATCAGTAAATCATACGCGACGGCTGATTTTACACAGACCGCGCTTGACGAGGTTTCAATATCTTTTAGAGACAATGAATTCGTCGCCATCCTCGGGCCTTCAGGCTCGGGGAAGACGACGATGCTCAATATCGTAGGCGGTCTTGACCACTACGACTCAGGCGATCTCATTATTGATGGCATTTCGACAAAGAAATACAAGGACAAAGACTGGGATGCCTACAGGAACAACCGTATCGGTTTTGTCTTTCAAAGCTACAACCTCATTCCCCATCAAACGGTCCTGACCAACGTTGAGCTTGCACTTACACTCTCCGGTGTTTCACGGTCAGAGCGCAAGCGCAAAGCAAAGGAGGCGCTCGAGGCAGTCGGCTTAGGCGAGCATGTAAACAAGCGACCCAGCCAGCTTTCCGGTGGACAAATGCAAAGAGTCGCTGTCGCACGCGCGCTCATAAATGATCCTGAGATACTTTTGGCAGACGAGCCCACAGGAGCGCTTGATTCCGCAACGAGCCTCCAGATCATGGGTCTTCTCAGCGAAATTGCACAGGATAGGCTCGTCATTATGGTCACCCATAACCCCGAGCTAGCTGAAACATATGCCACGCGTACGGTGAAGCTGCGCGATGGCGTCATACAAGACGACTCAAATCACTATGAGCCAAATATCGAAGAAGACCACGCGGACAAAAAGTCCACCAGATACACCTCAATGTCTTTTTTGACGGCTCTTTCTCTCTCTTTCAACAACCTCATGACCAAAAAAGGACGTACGCTCATGACGGCCTTCGCTGGGTCGATAGGCATCATCGGCATTGCGGCCATCTTGGCTCTTGCAAACGGCGTGAATGACTATATCAAGAATGTTGAAGAGGAAACCCTCACCGTCTACCCCTTGTCCATCGAAAGTACCGGCTTCGATATGGCCTCGATGGTAACGGGTTCGATGGAAGCAAGTGAAAAAGATGCGAACAGCGAAGACGATGCATCTTTGGAAGACGGTCCTTTCGAAGGTTTGAGCCCCGATAAGCCTGGGAGTTCCGATGAGCCAGTCCTCAAAGAATCAAAAATGCTCAGCAGCATGTTTTCCCGTATAGAATCAAACGATCTCGCCTCTCTAAAGGAGTATATCGACGGAGGAGAGAGCGGCATTCAGGAATACGCCAACCTCGTAAGCTATGGATATGGCGTTACACCCCTCATCTACGATAGCAACACAGAAAAATCGGTTCGCCAGATCAACCCCAACACCGCCTTTAGTGCGCTTTCGGGCAATAGCGCGCTTTCGGGCGCAATCGGACAGTATGCGGCAATGATGACGAGTGGAAGTCAAAGCAATATCTTTACTAAAATGCTCGACAATCCCAGCTTACTGTCTGGACAATACGATGTAGTAGCCGGTCATTGGCCAGAGAACTACGATGAGCTTGTTTTAGTCCTCAATCAAGCTGGGGGTGTGAGCGATCTTGCCTTATACACCATGGGCCTACGCGATCCTGACGAGCTCGACGAGATGGTCTCCAGGTTTGCAAGCAATGAAAATGTCGACGTTTCCCTCGAGGAGATGGATTTATCCCCTGAGGATATTCTTGGTTTGGAATTCAAACTCCTCAACCCCGCAGATCTGTATGAAGAAGATGAAGAATACGATGTCTGGAAAGATAAGAGCGGCGATACTGACTTCATGAGAGGCCTTGTCGACCAGGCTGAGACGATAAAGATAGTGGGGATTGTCGCCCCAAACCCCGATTCATCGGCCTCGTCACTCCTTCCTGGCCTATGTTATCTATCCGACCTAGAAGAGCACCTTATCGCCGAGGCTGGCAAGACCCAAATTGTGAAAGAGCAACTTGCCAACCCTGATGTTAATGTTTTTTCGGGACGCAGCTTTACTGATGAACGAGAAAATCCTGACTCAAACCATCTTAACTTCGAATCGATGTTCACGATCGATGGGGATGCCATCACTGCTGCCTTCTCTTTTGATCCCAGTGCCATCCAAGTGGACGCTTCTGGGCTTTCTAACCTCAGCTTCGATGCTTCAAGCATCGAAGCGCCTTCAGAATTCAGTATAGAAGATCTTGTAAGCGGTGTTGAAATCGAGGATCCAAGTGAACAGGTCAACACTCTCATATCAAGCATCATGTCGGGCTTTCTCGCGTACATACAAGATCTTACGGCGGTTGATCCCAGCATAATAAGCGATCCAGAAAGGTTTTCTCAGGCGGCCTCTGATTATTTTGCCAGCCAAGAGGTTCAGGATCAGATTCAAGCAGCCGCAAGTCAGTGGAGCGACGATTCAAACCTTGTCGATCAAGTCCAGCAGAACCTGCAGGGATATATGCAAGAAAGCATGCAGAACTTTATGAGTTCTTTCGCCTACAGCATGCAAGAGCAAATCTCATCTGCCATGTCCACCACGCTCGACCAGCTCAGCGCTAATATGGCAGGTGCTATGAATATCGACGAAGAAGCCTTTAAGGAAGCTTTTCAATTCAACTTGGACGAAAAAGAACTTCAAGAGCTCATGACATCGATGATGCGCCAAAGCGAAACCAGCTATGATTCAAACCTTACAAAACTCGGCTATGCAGAGCTTTCTAAACCCGCAAGCATCAACATATATCCAAAAGACTTTGTAAGCAAAGGTCATATTGTTGATATTCTCGACGCCTACAATGATCGCATGGAGACCGAGGGACAAGAGGACAAGGTCATTGTGTATACCGACATCGTGGGAACACTGATGTCGTCGGTCACCGACATCGTCAACATGATAAGTTATGTCCTGGTAGCCTTCGTAGCTATTTCACTCGTTGTTTCTTCTATTATGATAGGAATTATCACCTACATATCCGTTCTCGAAAGAAAAAAAGAAATAGGCATCCTCCGCTCTATCGGCGCAAGCAAAGGCGATGTGGGCCGCGTGTTCAATGCCGAAACTATTATCATCGGCTTTGTTGCTGGACTTATCGGTGTTGGTTTGACCGCGCTTGCCATCATCCCGGTAAATGCTATTCTCTATACTATGTTCGGGGTTGCAAACTTAGCGAAACTCCCCCTGAAGGCCGCCTTCATCCTCATTGCTATCAGTGTGTTCCTTTCTTTTATAGCCGGACTGATCCCTTCGAGTGCTGCTTCACGCAAAGATCCGGTCGAGGCTTTGCGGAGCGAATAAATCTGATGACGTAAAAAATTATTCTGGGAAAGAATTCGCACCCAGTAACAGCAAGATCGATGCATTTTGCCTTGCTGGCGTACCTTGCCTTGCTGGCGTGCTTTGTCTTACCCACGCCCCGCGTCTTTTACATACGAAGCTGGATCTCACTTAATTGTATCTTTTCCGAAAAGTCACTTCATCTGAGTCATTAATTGTTATAATAGGTTAACTATTTGAGGGACGGTCTTGTGTCGTCCCTCAAATACTTAGGAACCCGCTGCTGTCTCAGAACACTCAGACCTAAAAGTCTTACGTGCCGCAGCAAAAAGCTTGCTTCCCCGCCATAGAGACACCTACTTTCTGGCATCCGCAGCAAACTGTGCCAGAAAGCTTACGTACCGTCATGAATGCGGAGACGCGGCTCGTTATTGGAATACTTAGGAGGAATTCTGCAATGATGTTGGACAGGCGCCTACTTGGTCTTGCCAAAGGATCGTTCAGATATATTGTCGGCATTGTCTTAAGCCAGTGGTTGGTACTTATTTGTAATATCTTTATTATTTTTTCCCTGGGAAATCTTCTCGTAGCTTTCATTGAAGGGACGGCTTCAAGCGGGCTCCTGACAGAGATACTCATCGTTCTTCTTGTGGCAATATTCATCCGCTTCGCTTGCAGCTATCTTTCTGCAAGATTTGAGTTTCTTGCTTCTGCCGAGATTAAGCTGAAGCTTCGGGAGACTATACATCAGAAAACCCTCGATCTGGGGAGCGCCTACCATGAGAAAATAAGCACGTCTGAAGTGCTCCAAATATCGACCGAAGGTGTCGATCAGCTCGAAATATACTTTTCGAAATATCTGCCGCAATTCTTCTACAGCCTTTTAGCACCAATAACCCTTTTTGTGGCACTCAGTTTTGTACATTTTCCTTCTGCACTTGCGCTTCTTCTCTGTGTTCCCCTTATCCCTCTTTCCATCGTAATTGTTCAGCGTATTGCTAAAAAGCTGCTGGGGCAATACTGGGGGATCTATACTGACCTCGGATCAGGCTTCCTCGAAAACATCCAAGGCCTCACCACCTTAAAGGTCTACCAGGCTGATGAAATCAAGAATACAGAGATGAATGCCCAGGCCGAACGTTTTAGGGTAATAACCATGAAGGTTCTTACCATGCAGCTCAACTCTATTACCGTTATGGACATCATCGCTTACGGGGGCTCTGCCGTCGGCATCATCTTCGTCCTTCTCGGATTCGCCAAGGGAGCTGTTGGTCTCAGCGGCTGTTTCGCAGTTATTTTATTGGCAAGTGAATTTTTCATCCCCTTGCGTCAACTTGGTTCTTTTTTCCATGTTGCCATGAACGGTATTGCTGCAAGCGGGAAAATCTTCAAGCTTCTTGATTTGCCTAACCCCAAAGACGGCGAGATAGAACAGATTTTGACCCAGAGCACTATCAAGTTCGAAAACCTCACGTATTTGTATGACAAGGAGCGCATCGTGCTCGACGATGTGTCTATCGAGCTGCGTCCCGGCATTAGTGCCCTCGTCGGAAAATCCGGCTCGGGCAAAAGCACCATTGCTGCTCTTCTTGCAGGACAACTAACGGGATATACGGGATCAATTCAAATCGACAATACGCCTCTTACTGACTTCTCAAGACGTAATCTGGCCCGATCCATCACCTATATCGGCCACAGCAGCTATCTTTTCGCTGGGACCGTGAGGGAAAATTTAGTTATGGGCTTAGACCTAGCTCCTGGTGAAGAAGAAGACGAAGCAAGGCTATGGGAAACATTGGAGCTTGTGAAGCTTGCCGATTTTTTACATGAGCAGGAAGGTCTCGACACGCGTCTTAACGAGCAAGCTTCCAATTTATCAGGTGGACAGCGACAGAGGCTTGCCCTTGCACGCGCACTTCTGCATGAAAGCCCCTTTTATATTTTCGACGAGGCTACTTCGAATATCGATGTTGAAAGCGAAAATGATATCACCTCCATTATCTGGGAGCTTGGCAAAACTAAGACGGTTCTTTTTATTTCCCACAGACTTGCCAACGTGGTGCCCGCCGATATTATCTACATGCTCGATACGGGAAAGCTCGTAGAACAAGGCACCCACGAAGAGCTTCTGGCAAAGCAAGGCAGCTACGCGACCATGTTCTCTCAACAAAGGGAGCTTGAACAAATTACCCAAAGCAAGCAGACTTGGAAAGGAGTGCATCATGCGTAGAAGTAATTTTGAAATAGTACGCAGGTTGATCGGTTTGGTACGACCCCTTCTTGCCTATATGCTCCTTGCTATATTCCTCGGCGTGCTCGGTTTTTTGGCTGCGATTGCCATCCCTGTTATTGGAATGGCAGCCCTCTTAGGGCTTGCAGGCCACTCTTTTGGCATCGCGCTTACCCCGGCCTTCATCCTTATCGCTCTCTGTGCCATATCACGCGGGCTTCTTCGTTATGGCGAACAGCTTTGTAACCACTATATCGCCTTCAAACTCCTTGCACTCATCCGCGACAAAGTGTTTAAGGCGTTGAGGCGTCTCTCCCCCGCAAAAATGGAAACGAAGGATAAGGGAAACCTGATTACGGTCCTCACTTCAGATATCGAGCTTCTTGAGGTCTTTTATGCCCACACCATTTCGCCCGTGGCTATTGCGACGCTCACCTCCCTTGTCTTACTGGGCGTCTTTCTGTTTATCCATCCTTTGCTCGCCCTTATCGCCCTTCTCGCCTATGTAACAATAGGCCTTGTTCTTCCTTTCTTCACCTCTAAAGCAGGAAAGGCATCCGGTACTGCCTACCGAGAGGAATCAGGAAATCTTTCGAGCTATGTCCTCGACAGCCTGCGCGGGATTCGTGAAATACTCCAATACAATCAGGGCCCTTCGAGGCTGGATGGTATTCAAAGGCGGACGAAAGGTTTAGGGAAGACTCAATCCTCACTCAAAAAAACCGAAGGGCTGTCCAGCGCCCTCGCTGGAGCTCTCATCATGCTTTTCTCGCTCGCTATCCTTAGCTGCGGGCTTTGGCTCAGTTCGCTTGGCCTGCTTGATGTAGGAGGGGCTATTCTTGCCTTTGCATTGATGATTAGTTCTTTCGGTCCGGTGCTTGCCATATCAAACCTGGCCAATAATCTCGTGCATACTTTCGCAGCAGGCAATCGTGTTCTGAGCATCCTCGACGAAGAGCCCCTCACCCATGATATTGAAGACGGCTTAGACATTGAGTTTGCGGGGGCGGCTTGTGAGCATGTTTCTTTCAGCTACCATACAAGTCCTCTGTTCGACTCTCAGCAGGACCCCTCTGCCATCGACTCTCCTTCAGAAGCCATCCTTAAGGATTTCAATCTCGATATCAAGCATGGGAAAACACTTGGCATTGTAGGGAAAAGCGGTTCAGGGAAATCCACTCTTCTTCGTTTGCTTATGCGTTTTTGGGACGTGGACGCTGGCAACATAAAGCTCTCCCAAACCGATGTACGGACGATCAATACTTCGTCTTTGAGGGATAACGAAAGTTTTATGACGCAGGAAACCCAGCTTTTTAACGACAGCATCGAAAATAATATTAAAATTGCAAAATTGGACGCATCCCACGAAGAGGTAGTACGCGCGGCGAAAAAGGCTTCGCTCCATGACTTTGTCATGACCCTGCCTAAGGCTTATGAAAGCTCTGTCGGAGAACTGGGTGATTCTCTTTCTGGAGGAGAAAAACAGCGCATCGGTCTTGCTCGCGCCTTCCTTCACGATGCCCCTTTCTTGTTGCTCGATGAGCCCACCAGCAATCTTGACAGCCTCAACGAAGGCACCATTCTCAACTCTTTAAAACATGAGGCTGAGGATAGAACCGTTGTGTTCGTCTCCCATCGACGCTCCACTATGTCAATTGCGGATGAGGTGCTTTCTATGGAAAGCGACCGCAAGAGTTAAATAAACGATCTGACAGCCTCGAACATGAAAGGATGCTAGTGGCCGAGATACAACATACACTCAAGCCTATAAGCGAGGATGAACGCAAGGACCTTGAGCTGAAAACACAGCAGATGACAAAGCCGGAAGCAGGGCAGGAGACAGAACAGGGGGCAGAGCGGGCAACGGCGAAAAAAACGAAGCAGCATGCCTCGCCGAAGAAAAGAGACATCGAACATCAAACGCAAAAAGAAATTGACACTATGCGTAAGATGATCGAAATATATTGTCGGGGACAGCATTCTAGTGAGGCTAAGCGGCCTCGTAACGAGCTTTGCGATGAGTGCTCCTCCTTATTTGAGTATGCCTTGTCACGTATTGAACGCTGCCCTTATAAGGAGACGAAAAATTTCTGCTCAAATTGCACAACCCACTGCTACAAGCCAGAAATGAGGGAACGGATTCGACAGGTGATGCGCTACAGTGGCCCACGCATGCTCCTACACAACCCCCTCATGGCTATCTCACATGTTTTGAGTTATAGGAAAGCCCAGAAGCGAAATACTCGCTAGCCCATATTCCCTGCATGCACATGCGTGAGGTGCGTACGAGCTATGCGGCCGAATTCCTGCATGAGTTTTATCTTTGTTGGCGGTGTGTCTTTCATTTTATACGCGGCGAAAAAGCGCGAGATGTGCAAGGGGATCTGCGGGTCGAGCGATGCCAACCAGGAGCATTGCTCTTCAAAGTTATCTGGATTATCAGAAAAACCTGGAACCACCAAGGTAGTCACTTCAAGATGGGCTTTTGATTTGGCAACGAGCTCAATCGAGCGCTTTACTGTCTTGAGGCCTCCAGGTGCTCCAAGCTTTTTGTACGCCTCTTCCGAGTACCTCTTCAGGTCGATATTGAAGGCATCAATATACGGCAAGAGGTCGGTAAGGGTTGTTTCGTTTGTGTAGCCATTCGTGACTACTACATTCACAAGCCCTTTTTTCCTTGCAATCTTCGCCGTGTCTCGTACATACTCCGGAGAAACGAGAGGCTCGTTGTACGTAAAGGCAATCCCAATATTTCCCCGGTCTTGCAGCTGAAGGGCTTTTTCTACAAGCTTATCTGGTGAGATATCCCTACACCCCTCGGGAGACCAACCCCTCATACGTGCGATATCACTATTTTGGCAAAAGGGACAACTGAGATTACAACCATAACTTCCGTAAGACAGAATCATACTACCCGGATGAAAGTGCATTAGAGGCTTTTTCTCTATAGGATCCAATGCAAGTGCGGTCGCCTTTCCGTAGTTCAGGCTCACGCTGCGACCATCCTCTGCACTTCGCGCACCGCACACTCCAAGGGACTCAGGATGTACCTTGCAAGCATGGGGGCAAACTCCACACTGCACCATTATGCGCCTCCTTACAACATCGCTCAGCGGGTTCAAGCCAGCAAATTTGACTTACGCATGCCTGTCCACCCTAAAGCGCTCAATCTTGTAGCTGCCTGCAGGGTCTATCCCCGCCTTTCTACAGGCTATAGCCAACTGCTCCTCAACACTATCTACTCCTTCGAGGTCGGGCAAGAGCAAGCCTTTTTTATATCCCTTGGACACAATCACGCCGTAGTTTTTTGGATCAAGCATCTCAAGGTTTGCCGGCTCTGCAGGATAGAGCACGTCAACATTAATATGTATATCATGAAGCTCATCGGCTCTGATAGGAGGAAAACGAGGATCTTCTGAAGAAGCCGACACGGCATTGTTGATGACTTCCTCTGCCAGGCTTGGAAGTGTAGGGCCTATTGTTCCGATACAACCTCGAAGCTCATCGGTAGAAGCCGTATGAATAGAGACAAAACAGCCAGCCTTCTCTGGAAGATTCTCAGGTAAAGCTCGGGGTTTTGGCAGGGGAACCTTATGCGCTAAGTTTTCTATCGTTTCTCGGGCAAGTAATACCAGAGGATCTTCAGTTTGCTTCATAAGGCCTGCCTTACACTAGGTATTGAATGTTTCAGATGGAGCGTATTTGCTTGTGTCTTCTACATGAGGAGCTCTCTCTTATATTGCTCGCTTACGCCCCTGCCGAATGCATTTCCTTCTACATCGACCACTTCGAGCTCATGGCTATTATGTTCTACCGTACCGTCTATTCCCTTTCGTACGTCGCAATGCCGTATCCAACACCAAAGGTTCCTTCATACGACAAGAGCTCTGAGGAAAAACTTGCGCCCTCTAGCTCAGCTGCTTCCTGTAGCGCCCCTTGCATCATAATGAAACCCGACAAGCCGCACTCAGCCGCTTCCTCGGAAAGAACAGGGTCAATCTTTCTAAAGCCAGCGATGTCTCCAGACTCGACGACATCACAAAACGCCCGGTCGAATTCAGGTCCTTCGGGCACGTACCCATAGGGACCGTTTTCTTTAAGCCTGTGAGAAAGATCACCACTCGCAATAAGTATTGCCCTGCGCTTGGTCGTATGGATGGCCCGCGCTATGCATCTTCCAAACAATTCGAGTGTGGGGCGATCCAGCACTGAACCACCGATTGATACTGAGCCATATGATTCGGGTGGTAAATATTTCGAGATAAAATACAGTGGCACTAAAAGGCCGTGGTCAAGGGCTTGGGCAGAATGGCCGATAGTTCCAGCAGGGATATCCTCTTCGATGGACTCTTCGATAATGCGGCTGCGCAAGCAATCATCATACCTGAGTCTGCAGGATGCATGCGGTGCCCGAAATTGGGACATATTGCCTTCAGCAACATCACCGCCTGCAATTAATATCCAATCCTTGTAATAGGCCGTATGGGGGCTTATAAAGATGATGCTTTCCGGCTTATGACGTGCGATTGCACGCCCCACCTTTTCGAACGACTCTATCGTATCTGAAATGGCCTTCTCCTCACCACGACCTACTTCGGGAATAGCCAAGGGTGGGTGTGGAAGAATGTAAGCTGCACGTAAAGACATGGCTCCTCCTGCTTTGGGCGAAGGGCCGAGGCAGCATATAACTGTCGGATGCATGCTGTCGGGGCGTTCCCCAAAACCTTACTTAGTCTGATGCGCTGTGTCTATTGTAGCGCGAAATGCATGCTCCGTACACCACGTGACGATGGAAACCCGTGCGCGTAGGCAGTAGAGCACGCGCTGACGCTACTTTCCGTTCCCTCCCTCATTAGGCACATCACAGAAAGACCATGTACTTATAATTGTTTACTATTGTAAACTATTTATAGATTACCATGAAAGGATTGAATCAATGAGCCCTCTTAAGATTTTGTTTGCCGGACTCGGACTTCTATTTTTTGCAATAGGTGCCGTCGGTGCACTAGTGCCCGTTCTTCCCACTACGCCTTTTCTCTTACTTTCGGCTTTCTTTTTCGCCAAAAGCTCAAAGCGTATTAACGACTGGTTTGTCTCGTCGAAGTTGTATAAAACTCATCTTGAAGACTTTATTACAGAGCGTGCTATGCCCCTTAAAACAAAGGTTGGGCTTTGTAGTTTCGCCTCTACAATGCTTATAATCGCTTTTATCCTTCTCGACAACATATATGCGCGCATCTTCATTGTCGCTGTCATTGCCTTCAAGTACTACTATTTTATCTTTCGCATCAAAACTATTAAACCGAGTGAGGGAAATAAGCCTGCCCTGGAAAAAAGCTAAGGTACCGAACAAGCTATCCGTCTCTTAAAACCAATACTTCGAATCGTAAGGTATAAGCTCTACGAGCTCCCAGTTGTCCCAATCTTGAGCGTCGCCCCGTATCGAATAATGGGCGACGTGATGCTCGCGGGTATCTCCATCGGTGTAGCGGTTAAAATAATCCCTCTCCACCTGCTCGTCCTCCCCTACCTCAAAGTAGCCTTTACCCCAGGCCGCCCCATCTCCGCCCGCTGCATTTACACAGCTTGCGCGGATATTCTCAAGGGAGACAGGAGCATTGCTTGTCTGCAGCGCCTCTCCTGCTGAGCCAGACGGCTTTACAAATAGACCGACCAGCATAGGTTTTTCGAGCTGTTTGTATAAGAGGTGGGTCGGGTGGTCGCCGGTTATGATAATCGTCGCATCTTCGTATACGCCCGCCTCCTTCATTTGGTTAAAATACTCTTCCAAAATATGGAAGCATCCCTTGGTCTGCTCAACACCCGAGGTCTCTTCTTCGGAGTATTGCGCATCGGCATCCATATGGAAAGGATAATGGGAGCCATTCAAGTGGTAGTAAATAAAACGTCCCGGCTCGTCGACAAGCTGCAGCTTTTGTTCTTTGAGATCCTCATAAAACTTGGGATCGTCTGCGGCAAAAGGAACTTTTCCGTCTACAACACTTGAGGCGTCAAGTCGGCGAAAGTCATCAGGGTGAACAGAAAAATCCCCTTTAAAGGCCAGGGGCACACTTTTAAGAAGCGAGAAGCGCGTCATGAGCTCGAAAATATCCTTCGTGTTCATCTCATAGCTTACCTCTCCGAGGTTTTCTGCTACTCCTTCGAATTGAGCACCGTCCGCATATGCGTACATTTCTTCCGTATACAGGGTGCAGGTAAAACCCTGTTCTTTGATGTCTTCGACAAAATATCCTTGCCCATACGCTTTTTTAAGATATTCTTCACTGCTTATCGTGGGATCAAAGGGAAGGCCCGACATCATATGCGCGATAGAAGGGAAGGTGGAGTTGTATACCGACAAATTATTGCTGAACCTCGTAAAGCCGTCGAGGCCGTCGAAAAAACTTGGATCTTCTTCAAGAATTCCTTCGATGAATTCCTCGTCCAACATGTCGAGAATAATAATAATTACATTTTCGTTGGCAGATATCTCGAAAAGGCCTTCCGAAGTAAGCCTTGTCACGGTGCCGCTGCTTTGGTTCTCGGCCCATTTTTCTGTCGGTGGCACTATTGCCAGCAAGGCAACGAGTTGAACAGCTACTATCAGTGCAGGAACATATAACATAAACTTCTTCGAGAATCGCTTTAGTTTTTCCTTTTTTGTAAAGCCCAAATAAAATACGACAATAAAAATTGCCACCCAAAGTACAGCGTTAAGCGCTACCGAACCAAGACCAAGCTCTTCCCATGTCAATGGTTTTCCTGTAAGACTTCCTATGCTTGCATTTAAAAATGTACTCTGCAGATAGCCGCCTATCAAAAGAGCCGTTAATAAGCAGATAAGGCCATTGAAAACCCGCCCGCGGAAGAGCATGAGGAATGCGAAAACCAGGATGCAAGCAACAAGTCCTGCTATCGTCACGGGTCCTACGATTTCTGCGAATGAAAAATTAATTTTTGCAACATTTTGAATAACAGAATCAAACATGCTGAATACGATAAACGTCACTGAACATGCAAGACTCAGGACAAAGGCAATAAGTGCCCTCTCCTTCCAAGAGCGCGTATCGGAGCCGAGCCAAGAGAGTAGGCGCTTTACGGGATGCTTACCCTCAGGTGAAACCCTCTCCTTACCTTCGCCTTCTCCATGCACGTCCTCCCTATCGGAAATTTCGGCCGTGCTCACCCAATCGAGACCGCCCACCTTAGGATAATGTTGGGACATGGGGATAGGAAAAGACAGCAGCCCAGACGCAAGCGCCTCTTCCTCATCCAGTTCGACCTGCCCGTACACGCCACCCAGCTGCTCTTCGGCAAGTTGATAGGCGTCGGCAGACTGTTGCTCGGTAGGGGGTTGCTGCGTTTCAGCATCCTGCAATCCATCAGTGCATCGCCGTACTTCAATTGCCTGGCCCTTTGAGGCTTCAGGCCCTGTCTCTTTTTTATGCAAGCTGCGCATAAGAGTGTAGAGCGATACTTTAAGGTTTGTCATAAACATTTGAAAGCGGTATATAAATACGCTGAGTGATACGCCCAGCGTAATAACTATTGCTGCAGCAATTTGGATGATGTAGGTAGTGGTTGCAGGATCGATATAGGCCCAGGCGTAATCGCTCGGAACAAGCGACATGGTCACAAAGCTGGCCAAGACGATGAGGATGAAACTAGGGCTTGAAAACACCTTCCCTCTCGCCTTCCCTGTATTTGCTACGCGCTCCTTGGATGCTTTTAACTGTGCTGGAGGTGCATATTGAGCGGGGTCTTTTCCAGCTCGTCTCAAATACTCTATCTCTTTCACGCGACCTATAAGATAGTCACCCGCCCCTTGGGCTGCATTGCCAATGTCGTACATATTTTGGGCCAAGACTTTACTAATATGCTCACGATAAGTTTCAGACTGCCGTAAGAGTTCGTTTACCTGCGTTTGGATATCGCCAAGATCTTCAAGATTAAGGGAAACTCCCAATTCGTCGCGAAGAGAGATATCGAGGGGAACGAGAGGCAGAAGATCGTATTCAGGATTCATTACCTTCATGGGCGTATTAATGAAAAGCGAGGGCCGCTTGGTGGCATAGGAAAACTCTTGGGCTATGCTTGACCAGTCCGTAATTACCAGGTCGGAAGAGTATACGGTCTCATTCGAAGAAAAGTCGGTCTCTATTTCAAGCGTACCTCCCTTTTCATCCGGATACGTACATGCCCGTTCGTATCGATTCATGAAAGTGTTCATACGGGCCGGGTAGCGTTTGACATACTCTGGATGTGGCCGGACGATAAGGCGAAAACCCTGACCAAGCAAGTTGCCAAGAACCTCATCAATGCAAAGATCGAGAATATTGCCCTCCTGCCATGAGGGTGCGATAAGGATTTGGGGCAGCTCTCCATCAGTAGACTTCAACTCCTGCACCTTCTCGAGCAAGTCGTCAAGCAGCCCATACCCTGTTTTCACCAGTGTTTTTTGAGCAAGGCCATAGAGCTTCTCGGTTTCCCTAACCTCTTCAATATGGTTCGGCCCATATACAAATATCGTATCAAAGGCGTCGAGAGCTCCTTTTCGCAGCGTGAGTTGATAGGAGGTCATGCCGTGATCGAGGTAGATATATTCCGTATCTTTACGAACCAGAGAACGCTTGACATGGAACAGATCGAGATCGGGAGTTGTCATTAAAATTATATCGGCATCCATCTTCATCATGAAGGAAATAAGTGCCTTAGGCCCTATATAGTAGGGAGCAATCCGAGGGTTGTCTTGATCGAATATAGGATCGTCCGGATCATTTGTAACGTAGTGAACCACCATGTCGGACTGAGCCATAAGATAGTGTATGATGGCGGAAAAATACTTCCAATAGCCCCTTCCTTCCGAATACACCACTAAATTCTTTTTATTGCCCTGTGCATAAAACCGCTTACTATCAAGCTTCGCTCGACGAGCAAGTGCCTTGTCGGAAGCCTTTTTTGCAGCCTTCTCTTTTCTTGTAAGCTTGATGGGCATGACGCGGTTGGCGTAGTCTATATACTTCTTAGGGCTGTATATTACATTACAAAGCGCTAGCACGGGGATGGAAAGAAGGTTGCCTGCCGTCCAATATACACCGAGTCCGCAGGGAAGGATAAGGGCAAAATAGCCTGAAAACAGCACAAGGAATATCGCCATGCCCCACTTGCTCAAAAAACCCGTCTCCGCTTGAAGCACGTTATATTTGTTCTGGACGAGAGAAAGAGCCAAGGCGCTCAAGCCAGAAGCCAGAGGAACGATGATGGTCAAGTCTCCAAACGAAGGTATGGCCGCAAGGTTAATCCCAAGAAAAGATAGATCCATGCTCGTAATCTGCCGAACTGTTTCGGCAAGAAGCCCAGGATCCAGCAGATCGGATTGGCTAAAAACAGCAGGATTGCTTTGGACCGCCTCTACCACACGCAACTGCGCACCATACCCGAGACTGTCGGCATGAACCCCCAAAACTTCCGCAGTTTTTTCTATAAAGGCCGCTATAAAAGGCTTCTCAATGTGAAGCAAATGCTGCATCGGTTTATATATCACATCGATAAGACCGAGAATGAGCGGTATCTGCACTAAAAGCGGCAGGATCCCTTTGATGGTACTGTAGCCTTCTTTTTTATAGAGCTCCTTCGTTTCTTGCATAACAAGTTCGCCATTGCTGCCATTGCGTACTCGAATGTCTGCAAGCTCAGGCTGCATCTTAACCATTTTGATTGAATTTTTTTGAGCTACAAGCGATAGAGGAAAAAGAATGACCTTCGTAAGGAGGGTGAACAGCAAGATAGCAGCGCCATAGTTTTTAAGAAGCTCGTAGCACCAGTACATAAGGTAGCCCAGCGGTGTGCCTATTGCGTTTATAAGTGCTTCCATGAAAGCTGCCACTCTCGAATCATCACAGGCAAAGAGCATGGCTTTTCAAATCCTGTGCCCCTTGCGACAAATAAGATACCTGGTTATGGTAGGCATTCGGCCTAAGCTGCGCAAGATATATGTTTTGATTTCCATCTTCCTGCAGTTGTTTGCCCGGCACAAAAAACCATGAAGCCCAATCCCCTCGCCGATTCTCGATCGAGCGTAAGATTGGGCTTCATACTGTTACCAATGTGGAGGCGAAGCCGCACACAAGCTTGCACGGATTTGCCTTACGTCGTTTCCAGAGAAAGCAGCTGCTACGCGTTCATCTGTTGTTTACGAGCCTCCAGCATCTTCATATCGCTGTTCCACTTCTTCGAGAAGGGCAGGACATTGATGGTGGCAAGGACTGCGAGCGTTCCCATAACCATAAATACGGCGAGACGATTGTCAGCGCCTCCCACAGCAAACTGAACAACGATGTTGACAAGGGAACCAAAGGTAATAGCAAGGTTTGCAAGCGACAGGTTCAAAGGATAATTCTTTGCCCCATAGCGTTGACGTGCAAAGGCGGAAGCAACGACAGGAACTCCTCCGTAGCAAAAACCACAGCTTAGTGCACCGACGACATAGAGAGCTGAAATGCCTGTCGTAAAGGCGCCAATGATGCAAGCACAAGCAAATACCGCAATAAGGCCGTCTACGAGCATCGTAATCTTCACATTGGTTTTATCATAAATTACTCCAATGATTACGCGAGCGAGACCGTTGCATGCTGAAACCAAACCAACAAGCAGGGTTGCGAAACCAACATCAAGACCAACCATTTGGGCATCAGATGCAGCATTACCAATGGTAGCCAAGCCTATTGCTATAACAATGATGGCCCAAACCCAATATACGTAAAAAGTAGAGCTTTTAAGAGGCATGTCCTCATCACCAGGATCGTATCCTCCGACAACAGCTTTTTCAGGAGCCATAATCTCAACAATATTTGATGGGGGACGCCTCAGAATGGACGCAAGCACAATAACCACGATGCAGGTAATTATGCCAATTCCAGAAAAAACTACCTGCAAGCCAAGTGTAGCTACGAGCTTCACTGACAGGGTGCCTAAAATTAACGAGCCTAAGCCAAAGCCCATCATGAGAACACCGGATGAGAAACCTACCTTGTCAGGAAACCAAACATTCGTTGTGGCGATAACTGAGTTGTAGCCCATACCTACTGCGAGGCCACCTAAAATACCGTAAAACACATATATTGCTGCGATGTTTCCGTTACCAAACAAAGCCGTACCGACAAAGCTGCATAAGAATATGACTGCTGCAGCAATGAGAGTTTTCGGTACTCCGATCTTCTTCTCTATCTGAGAGCCAAAAATTGCACCGAGGCAAAACACAATCATCATAATGTTAAACGTAAGTGCCACATCGCTTTTTTCGAGCCCAAACGTCGAACACATGGGTGCAACAAACATCGAGAATGCGTAAATCAGCCCTAGGAACAACAGGGTGAGTGTAGATAAGGCCAAATAAAGAATACGCTTGCTCTTTATTTGATCGGCGGTCATGTCAGACATAAAACTCCTCTCTATGGTGGGGGTGCCACAAGCACATAGGTCTACCCTTTGCTGCTGCGGCGCTTCACGAATTGTAACGGGTGCCGTTCTGAAAGTATATGACTCTCCGTACGAAATCTTCCCAAACTCATCCTCACGAGAGTATGAGTTTATAGAAAGGCACGCGTCTGCCGTGATGCCGCTTTTATTATCGGGGCTCAAAGCCTCTTGCGTTCGGAGTCTGATAGGTTATTGAGGGGACGGTCGTTTTTTCGCCTTAAAATGCGTACAGAGCCTATAAGAGGCGGAACGATAAGAAGAAAGCTGACAGCAAGAAACACAAGATCGTCCAATTGACCCGTACAATAGCTGCCCGGAATATCACGAAGAAATACTACGAGAGGCGCCATAGTAAGAAGGTTGTATAGAAAATGTACGAGTGACGACATCCAAATGCTTCCGTATTCTTCATACAGTGTTGCCATGCAAAAGCCGAAGCTTGATGCCTGGACAAACCTCAGAGCTATTTGGGCGGATTTTATGGAGTTACTCCCTCCGCTTACAGCTCCTACATGTAGCACACCGAAGATGCAGGAAGAAATAACGGCCGCTATAAGGATGTGGTGCCGTATGCCTGACAAATGGTCAGTAAGAGCTTGATACAAAACCCCTCGAAACAAAGCTTCTTCAAACACGCTCGTACCCATACACATTGCAACGAGCAGGACAAGAAGATAGGGCCAACCCTCAAGCTGATATACGTCCTTCTTCCCCGCCTGTACGAGGGCAAGCACGCTCACAAAAAATGCGAGTACGATCAAAAAAACTACGACGAGTCTTACTGAGGAATCTTTTTCGTTAAACTTCCACGCAAGGCCCTTGGGATGATAGAAATATAACAGAATTACCGCCAATGCAGCCAACACAATCGACTGGATTGTCATGCTTTCCAAGGAATCATTGTATGTTATCGTAAAAATAAATAGACAAAGAAGAAAGGACAGGGACACGAAAAGGCCCTTGTACTTCTGAGATGTGTTACGTATTTTTTCTAGCATAGGCTTTCAACGAAAAGACGGCCACATACCTCGCATACATTATAGTTCTTCAGAGCCGGTGTGCCGCGGTTATAATAGAAATGCTTCACACCTTGCTACTTCGTCATCCTTGTATCAATGAAAGGTTTGAAACCCTTTGGACACCACTGCGCGCGGCCAACTAAGCTCCTCCTCTAAAAATGTGAGCTCTTTCACGCTAAAGATTGTTGCGATTATTGGGATGACTTGTAACCATGCCTCTCATATATTCGCGGCACATCTCCCCTTTGGGCTATATACCGTATGCTTTAGCCTTGGTGGCCTTACCTTTCCTATCATGGCCTTCCTAGTCGTTGAAGGCTATCGACATACTTCAAGCCTAAAGAAATATGCGCTCCGGCTCTTCGTGTTTGCCCTGATTTCCCAAATCCCCTATTACGTATTCCTGGGAGGAGAGGGCAACGTCTTGTTCACTTTGCTTGTAGGGCTTGGAGTCTTGTACTGCTATGACCGCCTAGAAAACAAGCTTCTATTCTTCTTAGTATTTCTTGCTGCAGTTTTTGGTAGCATGATATTTGACTGGGGCTCCATAGGCATTGTTATGATATTTCTTTTTTATGTTCTCAAGGGTAGGTATGCCAGCAAGATCGTGCCCCTGCTCATACCGGTCCTCGTCATGGGGCCTGCCGTTCTTGCCTCTTCTTTAGATTTCGGCCCATACACGTCTCTTCCCGACATCTTGTATCTATCGATAGGCCTTGTAGTTACCACAGCCTTGCTTTTGGGCTATAAGGGCCGACGGGGACGTCCTTTAAAATACTTCTTTTACTTCTATTATCCGCTGCACATTCTTGCTTTAGGTCTTCTGCAAGTTTTGTTTTTTGGTGCTGTCTAGCTGCTGTGCTGCTTATTCTTTTGGAAGGCGACGACACCTTGTTTCGCTTATCAATATACCAACCCTTCGGTCGTGTTCCTCTCGTGGAACGGTTGGAATAATCAGCTCATCGAAGCACCGCAGAACAGAGGGAGCTTGGCTGCTTTCAAGCCATCGGTCGTAAAAGCCACCGCCATAACCGAGGCGATACCCCTCCTCGCTACAACACACACAAGGCACGATATTCAAATCTATCTCGTTTTGGGCAACGAAAACGCACGTGTCTTTTGGTTCAGGAATGCCATACGCACCAGCCTTTAAGTCGTCCATGCTACGGATTTCGAAGGCATGCATAACTCCCAGAGACTCGCAGCGAGGAACGCAAACACGCTTTTTTCGAGACCATGCATCTTCTATTAAAGCATGCGTGTCGACCTCGTCACCAACACTCACATAGACAAAAACCGTGCGCGCGTTCTCATACTCTGGAAGAAGCTGCGTTTGTATACCTATCTGACGATCGGCCTTTTCACGTTCCTCAATCGGAATTTCGGACCGTAGGGCCAGCATGTGCTTTCTCAACTCGCGTTTTTTTTGCTTATATTCAGTCATTGCTGCCCTTTCGTAGACTGGGAAGGCTGCTCAGAGAAATGGTTTCTAAGGTAAAGACCAGCATACCAGTTTTCAGGCACAAGACAGCCAAATCATGCCCGAGGCAAGTCCCTCTTTCAAAGCCTCAGGTCGAAGTCTCGTGGCACCACGGCGTGATAGTCGCTGATCATTTTCTAGCCTACGTTAATCGTTTTTCCGCATCGAGATAAATAAACTCGGCAAGCTCCTTAACCTCAGGAAAGCCTTGATTGCTTATCTCTAGCTCTGCTTGCATAAGAGCCTTCGAGAAAGAATTACGAAGCTTTTGATAAAGAGACCAGCTCATTGATTCAGAAATCCCTATCTGTTTCCCAGAAGCCTTAATGTCGCTTTCTATAACCTTATCGATGACACGACTCGGACTAAGAGAAATACCCATCTCCCTAGCTAATACCGGGTACATAGTTGTACAAGTTTTATCATAAAAAGGAGAGAGTGAGCAACTCGACCAATCTTCTGTCCACAGTAGAGAATAATTCTTGAGATGATTGTCGCAATTGCCAATAAGATAGTCGAAGAGGATCCCTTGAAAAAACTTCAATCGATCTTCTAAGGGATTGAACGAAGCCTTCCCAATGACGTGCGCTACTCGTGACAGATAATAGCCATCGGTTGGTTCGTATTTATACATCGAAGGCAAGCTGCTTGCCTGACAAAAGTCTTCTTGATGAAGACGGAAGGGAACGATGTGTCCATCCTCTCTTCTCGACCGTTCCGCTCGCACACGATCAAAACGCTCTATTATCAGAATGGGGTCAGAGGAGTCTTTCACCGCGATAAGACTACTTTCACAAACATTTAGTCCGCAAAGAGCCGCAACTCGCAAACAAAACGCTTCGTTGATTGTCTGCATTGGAAAAGTACCATCTGAAGCTTTCAGTATATGCGTTGAGGGGGCTCCACCTATTGGGATAAACCAGCCTGCTGAGAGATCATTGCCCTCATGATAGAGCCCAATTTTTGCTTGGGCTCCCGCCAAGGACAACCTGGTCCTCATGCCAAGCTCCAACGTGACCTTCTTTGGCTGTTTTGCGAACTCATTCAAAGTTCTGGACTCAAGGGGCAGATAAGATTGATTGCTAAGAGGTCGGGCTTTCTCTTTGCTGAATATCAGGGCCCCAGTTGACTCATTATTTAGTTGAGAAATCAATTTTGTATACGCCTCAGGCTCTACATGAAGCGTATCAGCAAACAACGTCCTCAGCTCACCCTCTGGGAGCAAGCCCTCGAAAAACGATCGGGTTTCTTTTTGGGTAAACTCTCCTTGCTTAAGGGGTAGTGATTGGGAGATAGGCTTCGCGTTAGAATTTTTTAAATACTCGGAGTCATAAGAAAAGACAGGTCCAGGATTAGAGGTGATAAAGCCAATCAGCTGTTCGTCCCCACAGTACTCTCGAAAAATAAAAAGAGTATCTGTCATAGCTCCCCTCTCACTGCAATTGAGATATCTATGCCCATGTTTGTTGCATAATCGAGCACCTTTTGAATGCCGACCGTTTTTTTGCCCCGCTCGATTTCCCCTAGCAGTCTCGGGCTGACGCCCATTACTGCTGCTACGTATTCTTGGGTATACCCTAGTTCTTTTCTACGGACACGAATAATCTTGCCCAGCTCTTCCGCTTGAAATATTCTTACTGGTTTCGAAGTATGCATATTAGGATTGCCTGGCATCGTTTACCCCAATTCTTGTTCTTGGGGAAGAATTGACCTTCATATCAAATAATCTTCCCGATATGTAAGAATTAGTATAGCAGGATAAAATCTTACGTAAAGGTAAGATTTTGAGATTTCGCTTGTTGCGCAGAAAAGCATGTTGGGCTTATACATTCCTGGGTCGATATGAATTCCCTTGGGGAAACTTTCACAAAGGATTTCACTTCCTTTAAAAATGGATATGCCGACACAAATGGTCGGCATATCCTCATGAATCAACCTAAGCGTCTCGATTCCCAAGAACTGCTGTCAGAGGGGAGAGAATCTCGTCTCCTTTGACTATATTCTTTGCTTGCGCCTTCCGCTCAAAACCAATATGCCTAGGCCGACAATCAAGCTCATGAAGAAGAACCAGCCTATAAACAGTGTGCTGTCTCCAGTTTGTGCAATTCTCGTAGCGGTAAGAACCTTGCTACTCTCGGCATCAGACTCTGTTGGTTCTACCGATGGCTCCCTGTATCCGTTAACTACATGCACTTCGCCATATTCCGAATCGGTATCTAGCGTGCCCCGTATATAAACACGGAGCGGTTCGGCAGGCTTCCCGATATTTCCGAAGGCCGAAAGCCTGAGGCTGTCTCCCACGATGTGATACAGAGAGAGCGGCAGATCCCCATCGCCCCATACATTTCCATCAGCAGCAATTCCGATATCCTTACCGTCGATTTGGTGGATAGTCGTGTCGGTGAGGAAGTGGAGGAAGATATCTTTGGCCCATACCGAAATCAGGTCGACATCCACCCGCAGGGGATCGAGAGTTGTTCCTACATTTCCTGCCTCCTTCAAGTTGAGCTCGGAGGCGATAATATTCGGGTTCGTTCCCGGCTCTGCAGATATTCCACCGTCGACTTCGAGGTCGACAAGGCCGCCTGCCTGTATCGACCCAATTTCAAGCGAGCCCATATTGTGCGCGAAGATATTACCCGTGGCATAAGCAGACAGCCTCTTAACTGCGAGCAAGAAGGGGTTTGCCTCCGAGCCGATATCTCCACCAAGCGAGTTGATGTCTGCGGACTCTCCAATGAGAGGTGTTCCGCTCGTATTGATATTTCCTAGAGCCGCCATATAGATATCTTCAAAAGTTTCGATGATTCCAAGATTGAGGTCACCGTATCCAGCGATATGAATGCCTTCTGGAGCCCGTGCGTCAACAGTCCCCTCTACCCCAAGGCTGAACGGCCGCCCATGCTCACCGATGCTGCCTTGAGCGGTCATGTTCAAGCTTCCCGGCGTGATGACGCTCGGTGTATTCGTAGAGTCATTGGCTAGAAGGGCATCCGCATAAGCCTGAAGAAGGTTCGCCTCGTTTTGCTTAAGCAAGGCTTCAGCAAGTTTGTCGTCGGCGAGCTTGCGCGCCGCCTCGGCAAGGATTCGCGCATCTTCTTCGGCCTGGAGGGCCTCATCGAATACGGTCTGCAAATCAAGGATTGCAACTTCCATCTTGGTCAGCGTACCGTCGAGCGCATCGATGACGTCTAGGGCATCCTTAAGGTCTGCTTCAAGATCGGGCCTGAGGGCATCCAGGGTATCGAGCTCTGTCGTGAGCTCATCAACAGTGTCTGTCCCGAGAAGAGTAGCAATGAGGGCCTCACGCTCGGCAGGAGTCAAGGTCTCATCGGCTTCTATTTCTTCAATCTGCCTCAAGATATTCTCAATTGCCTCTATACGCGCCTGATTGTTGTCGAGGGCATCTTGTATGTTCTTTGCCTCGTCTTCCGCCTGCAGTTTATCGGCAAGGAGCTGGTCGCGCTCAAGCTTCGCGTTCTCTAAAGCCTCTTCCGCCGCCATGCGGGCCTCTTCGGCTAAGCGATGGAGCTCCTCAAGTCTCTTCGCATACTCGTCGAGGATTGCAGCTTGATCGGCAGCCTTATCGGCATCGCTCTGGGCGTTATTCGCTTCTTTCTGGGCCTCAGCCGCATCTTCAAGGTCTTTGCCTGCATCTCCTACTTCAAGAATACTGCCCTGTGGGGCAAGGAGGACGATATCGCCCACGAGAGACTCTATGTGGTCAACCAGCATATTGCCACTTATTTCAGTAAGAACGATGCTCTCGCCTATGGCAGTGAGCGTACCGCCCTTGTCGGCGTCGGTGTCAACCTCGAAGGGGTCATCTTCCGTACCTATCGTGCCCTTGGCGATAAGCTCTATGCTCACGGCCGTAACCTGTGCTTCGGCTCCGTACGCATCGCCTTCGAGAAGATTTCCGTCGGCTTCGATACGTGCGTTTCCACCAGCAACTACCGGGCCGATGATGAGGTCTTGTCCGTTGGTGTTCGAAAGGTCAATGTTCCCGATAGCCTCCACATTCACCTGGCCGTTTGCGCTGTTTGCAATAAGAATAAGATCGCCCTTGTCGAATACGCTGATATCATCACGCGAATTGATAGTCATCGTTCCACCGATGTCAAGCACCAGCGGGTCATCGATGCTTCCTACTTCTCCGTCTAAAACGGTGTAGCCTGCGTCGCCACCCGCGGTAATGGAGCCTCGAACGCTTCCGGTAAGCTCTTCGAAGAAGGCATCTCCACCGGCTTCAACTGTCAAGGTGAGGCGCTCTTCAGGATCGGGATCGTCAACGCGAATCCAGTCGTAGCGGATAAGAACGTCGAGGACCCATGTATAAAGAGCTCTGCCCTGCTCGTCGTACATTGCATTGCCTTCGTCATCGAGTTGCTGGATTTGGCGAAGCACGTAGACCTTGTCGGCAGAAGCCGCATCAAACTTGTCTATCCCGTTTTCCAACTTCTCAATATAATCTGGATCCAGGTATATATCCTCATCAACACCGACCACCACGACAGGCCCATTCTCGCGTTGTTCGAGCTTGAGAGGAGCCACTGCCGTACCTACATCTTGGGCGGCTTTGAGGTGTATATCGCGAGCAAGGATATGATGCCCGTCATGGATTCCACTCTCATACTGGGCGAGAATGCTTCCTTCATGATTAAGGATGTTGACGCTACCTCGCTCGGAGGTAATGCTATTAATTGTCAGATTGCCCTTGTCTTGAGTTATGTTGATGCTGCCATCATTATAGATAGTAGCAACCCCTGTCGACGTTCCAATATGAACCGTGAACTCGCGCGGCGCAGGGTCTTCGATACCCTTATCTACTTCTTCTTGAGGATACTTGGCGGCCTCAAGAGCAGCCAGGTAGAGAGCCTCTATCTTCTCAGATGTCAACAACCTCCCTAATAAAGTTCCCAGGCTGGTGAAGCACGCGGGGCCGTTCGTCCAGAGAGGATTGCCGTCAAGGTCAAGAATAGGCTCTCCCTCTGAATCAACTTGTTGGACCGCGGTCAGCTGCAAGCTTAAGAGCTTCTCGAGAATTGCCCGCGCGTCCTCATAAGAAAGTACGTAGCCACCTGCTCCAGGAGCCTTCTCTCGTTCGTCCGCTTCAGCTTCAGGGTCAATCTCGCTGATTATGCCACCGAGGCCGAAGATTCTGTCATAAACAGCGTCGGCGTCATTTGCAATCGCATCGAGAATAGCTTCTTTAAAGCTTTCTTCGTCTCCACGAAGCATCAGCTCAGCAAGGAATGCCTTCAGCTGCGCAGGAAGAGTATCGAAAAGCGTGTCGTAGTCAGGGTCTCCTCCGCCAATAAGCTCACCGGTCAAAGGATCTATTCCAAGAAGATAGCTGAGGATATCGATAAGACTGATACCACCCTGCTCATGTTCTATAAGAGCTAAGAGCTCTTCTGCAGTGATAGTAGTTGCGTCCTCCTCGAGACCGGCGTATTGCTTCTGCTCGTCACTGAGCCCTGCGAAAATATAATCCAGCACTGTTGGGTCAAGATAGGAAACAAGCTCTTCTGCATCGCTTACTTCCGCAAGCTGTTCGTCGTCGAGTTCTGCCGCAGCCTTGGCCAGTGCAAGAATATCGTCATCCGAAAGCAGAGCAAGGACATCGCTGTTGCTTAAGAACCCGGCAATCCAATCGGCGGGCAATCCCTCTTCTTCACCGAGGAGAGAAGCGAGAATGGTCTTCGAAAGCGCTTGGAGCCATTCATCGCGATCGGCGCGAGACATAATCCATGTAAGAATCTCGTCGATACTCTGCTGTTCTAGGGCCATTTGCAGTATCTGTCTATCGATTTCAGAGAGGTGGTCGCCTTCCTTCTCTTCGTCGCGGTAGTCGGGGTTGAGCCCTACAAACTCGTTTATCATCGGATTATCCGGATGGGTTACCAAGTCCACCGCAAGAATCGGGGCATCCCCCACGGCGAGCTCGACATACTTAGTGTTGTCATCGGTGTCAACCATTCCCAAGATAAGTCGCAGAGCATCGACATGAATATCTCCTGCCAGAGGCAACTCTAGTGTAAGCGCCGCAGGAATGTCGATAATGAGTGCGTTTCCAGCTTCACCGAGCGTTTCTTTTGACGAAAGCGTCAAGCTCGAGTTGGCATCGGTATCGGTTTCGGCAAACTTAATAAATGCGCGCGTTCCGTATTCGCCGCACTCGATGCCATCAAGCATCATGATGCTTTTTTCTGCCGACAAGCTGATATCGCTCTGTTTGGCAATGACGCTATCGAAGCGAATCGATCCGCCGGAGGTTTGGCTTATGGTGCTACCAACGCTGCCCAGGTGACTGAATTCAATGTTGTCGCCTGCATTGAACAGGACATCGCTATCGGCACTTGAGAGGTTAAAGAGTACGATATTACTGCCAGCATTGAACTTGATATCGCTATCGGTGCTTGAGAGGTCGGCGAGGGTGATGCTGCCACCGGCGCCGAACTGGATGTCGCTGTCAGCACTGACAAGGTCGGCGAGGGTGATGCTGCCACCGGCATTGAACAGGACATCACTTCGCGTGC
>CAYFQW010000003.1:7435-27504 GCA_964345475.1 uncultured Raoultibacter sp. | reverse complement strand
AGGTCGGCGAGGGTGATGCTGCCACCGGCATTGAACAGGACATCACTTCGCGTGCTTGTAAGATCGACAAGCACGATGTCGCAATCGACAGTCGCTCTGTCATGAGCTACGAAGTAGGGATCGCCATCTAAGCGACCGGCAACTTCGTCAACACCGGTCTCTGCCTGAAGTTTTCCATCTTCAACTGTTGCGATACCTGCATAAAGAGAGCCATTTTCGATACCGATAATCAACTCAGCCCCAAGTATCTTCGTATTCGGATCGAGTGTGAGATCAGTACCTGTATACCCTGAACTAGTATCAGGAATATAGAGATAGGTATCGGTTCGAAGCACTGTAGCACCTTCAAGATCGAGGAATACGATAGTGCCCGCAGCCGACATCTCGAGGAAATCGTCTGGGGTACCTATCGTGCCGGTGCTTGCTGTCACGAGAACGATATCTCCTGCGTTTGCCCGTATATCTATATCTTCCGGGCGGCCCTTCAAACCGTCACCATCGAGGAGGCTGCCTTGCGGGTCTCTCATTTCGAGGCGAACCGAAGAACCTTCGATGAGGGATACGAGATATGAGGTTCCCTCAACTTCTTGCCTTTTGACCGTATCAAGAACATCGACAAACCAATATACTGATCCATCGGAGCCAACACGAACAAAGGGGCTCGTCGTCAAGGCACGCCCGAGAACCGAGTAGGCCGTATGATACGTGATTCCGTCTTTCACGTGAATAGTAAGAAGTGTTCCTCCGTCGTAGGAAATAATCAGCGTACCATCAGCATCCATCGTGCTTGAAGCTGGAACCCAGGTGCTGCCATTGTGATAATAGTAATCTCCCCAAACACTCCGTGCCACATAGTCGGAAAGCTGGATGAGATGCTGTGGACCTCCAAACGAAAGCTCGTCAGCATATTTATCGTAGGACAATGTTGCGCTTCCTTGAACAAGCGCTGCGTAACTACCATCCAGCTTGTAGCTAACTTTCGTGTCACCACTCTCTTTGATGACCGTGGCATCTGTTGAGATAACAGTATTTTTCGAAATGCGATATACACTATAACCATCATATAGGAAGGATTTTAGCGTGACGGATTCGCCAGCACCCAAATGAATAACTGCGTTGACACCCCAATCGATGCTTACTTTAATTGGGTTCCAAGTAATATTGAAGCTTATCTTAACTTTCGGAGAATCGAGCTCGTAGAGCCCACCGTCTGTTGGATGGTTCGCTGCGTGGTTAATGTCAGTGAACGTGTACACTGCATAGGGAAGAATCCACCATCTTGTATTTTTGTCTATTTTAATCTCATAGCCCTGCGCGGTGACATCTTCGTCATCATCACCTATTTTTCCAAGATTGACAGACCCTGGTGTAGCATTCGTCAGCTCGATATAATCATATTTGATAGTAATTCCGCTCACAATTTTGCTGCTTATTTTTATCGTAGGCTTATAGAGCACATAACCGATGAGGTTCTTGTTATCGCTGCTGCTAGAGATAGCAAGACCGTTAGCAAAGCTCTTTCCGTCAATAGTAGCTGACCTGACCCAAGCGTCATCGTTTATTGTTGTAGTCGTTTTATCTAGGCTCCCGTCCTTCTTATATTCTCTTATGACGGTGGTGGTTTGACTGATAACAACGCTATAGGCAGTGCCATTAATGTAGCCCGAATAGTAATACGAGGTAGTTATGGTGTTGGAAGTCTTCTTTATTCCTCCTCCATCGTTAGAAGGATAACATTCGAGCACTTCCCAGCTGGTAGTTAACGGCACTACGTCTCCAGCAGTTCCATCAACCGTTGCCTCACTGCGCTTGCCCTCATAGACGCTGCGCAAGTACTGAGTATTTTCATCATACACCAGCACATAATAGGTGCTCTTGTATCCAGTGTTCGTCATATTGTTCAGATTGTCGAGCGTTAAGAAATAGTACTCCTTGCCGTTTTCAGTTTTCCAATAGCTTAGATCTGATTTAGCTTTTTCTTCGTAGCTTGTATCTCCACCATCAGTTACCAGCTGATAGATTTCCACTTTCTGATTGGTGGCAACCGTTCCATTAAGCGTGTACCAGCCTTTATTGTTATCGTATTCGATATACAAATCGAAGCCATTGCCTTCCTCCAAGGCGGTCAGAACTCCCGTGTGCAAGTTAATGCTTATGCCGTACTCCTTAAAGACCACTACGCTTCCGCTAACCTCATACAAACTCGTATCGAAGGTGGTTCCATCAGGAGCTACCATACGACGCACGGCACCATGTTCATCGAGGTAGATCTGCATGCCATTAGGCAGGCTGTATACCTTATAGGAAGACCCTTGGCCACCGATTAAATAATCTCCCAAATCGGAGAGGGACATCGTCACGTCGCCCAGTGTGATGGTATCGGTGGTAAATTGAACGGTTCCGGGCAGGATAACAGTTGCTGCTCCCGCGCTTTCCAGATACTCCATCCTCATCGCCTGAGGCAGAAGGATGTCTACGTCTCCGAGCGAAACTATCTGAACAATATCGAGGCTTTCAGTGAAAGCATCATCGTTGAGGCTACCTGTCGACAAGCTTGAAACTGGTTTTATTTCCGACAGGGTAAGCTCAAGATAAACCTTGCCGGTAGCGCTCATGGAAACGAAGGCGTCTTCGGAGTCGCGGATGGTTAAGAAGGCTCCGAATCGCTCGCCGTTCAAGCCCATAATGTCGCGTGCGTTCACAACCTGCAGATCGTGTACCCACAAAGGCGCCAGCTCGACGCTTCCCATGGTAATGTGTTTTGTATACAGGCTTCCATTACCAGTTCCGTTTACCCCTGTCCACTCTATATAAAGAGATCCGCGCTCGTTATTAACAAGACCGACAAAGCTTATTGAGCCAGCGCCCCATGAATACATATATATCGCAGGAGTGGTTTTTGGGCTTTTATCGAGATAACTGGCATTGTAGACATTGCTCGCGCCGATATTCAGCGCATTCACTGCCGACTTCGTGAAGCGTTCGTTATAGAGGTCGATAGCAGCGAATACGATATTTTTCTCGGTGCGATTCGTGAAGACAAATTCCTGAATGTGGGCTTGCCCGTAGATGATGTTATTTTTCAAACCGCTACTATTTCCGATAACAGTCAAGGTGCCAGGAAGATTGTTGCTTATATTTTGGAAGCTGACGGTATCTCCACTAATCGTGTAGCCTCCCATACCAAAGGAAGAGGTAGTTCCAACGCTTCTCACCTTAAGCGTGCCGTAGTCATCGTAATACACATCGATGGCAATGCCTGCCGCTGCGTCGGCAATATGGAAGATAACACCCTGTGCTACGTTCATGCTCTTAGAGTATCCCAGATTATTAGTTTCATCTTCCTTCTTGCTTGCAATTGCTCTTCGAGTACCCGAGGCGTCCTGATCGATATTTCCAGCGAAAGCCTTCCTATCGATTCGAACATTCGCTCCAGTAATCATTGCCTTGTCTTTAAGTGTCACCGACGCGGCAGTCGAGCCGTATATACGCGCATAGGACTCGACACGACCTGCGAAAGCAGTAATCTTTGTATCTGCCTTGACCTTGAGATGCGTTCCAGGATTAGTAGGAACCCCATCTGCCAATATCGTAAGATTATCATAGGCTTTGAGGTGTGCGTTATCGATCGTGACTGCGAGGTTTAAGTAGAAGTTGATGTCGCTGTAGGCATGGGCAAAGTTGAGGAAGCCGCCGGTTTGGGCATTCGTGTACACATCAATGTATAGCTTATCAAGCTTTGAGAGAACCGTAATGTTTTTCCCTGTAATTTCGGTTCGGCTCGCTGCTCCGTTTGCAATGCTCACCGTTGCCGAAAGCGTAGAGCTGGAAGTTAGCTGCCTCTTGAATTCCGCATCGGCCGTTGTGGAGCTCCCTACTGCATACATGCCGATGTCGCCAATAGTTTTCACGCTACCAGCTGAAGCGTAGGCGGCAATCAGAATGTCTCCAAAGATGTTCGTGATACTGACTCCGCCAGCGATGGTGACAGCAGCATTTGAGTTATAGGCAGTCTCTACCACAACTTTCGAGCCGCCGAACGCCGCACCCTTAGTGGACGAAGCTTCGGTAAGGATATCGTCGTTTTTGCCCGCATGTGCGCTTATCTCTATCTTGCCCGTGCTTCCAGAAGCACTGAAACCGTCTGAAACTATGCTGGCATTATCTTTTACATCAACAGTTAAAACTCGGACTAAAGTATTGTAGGCTTTCAGCGTTCCACCCGTGAAAATACCGCCGCCGTCTGCTTTTGTTTTTGCATGCATCACCGCATCGGATGCAGCTGAGATGATGATATCTCGATAGGCCCAGAGGCTCGCATTTTTGTCGACAACAATACTGGTGTTTTGGCTGACGTAATTTTTCGCGTACTTCACATCAGCACTGAGAAGTATGCCTACGCTGTTGGAGTCGACTAAGGTATCGGCTGTCGCCTTATCATATGCTGAAATGTAGATACTTCCTTTGAGGCTTTCCAAGGAGGAGTTCTTGTCTACACCGGCGAAGGTGGAATAATAGCTCGCCGAAGAAACTACCTGCTTCGCAATACCGATAGCACTTACATCCCAGCCTGCAGTCATACGCACCGTAGCGCTTCCTTGGTTATCGGCTGAAACTCGGATATCCCCTACGGTAGAAATGATGGCATGTTCGCCAATATAGGCCTTCACCGTCTGAGGGCTTGAAGAGCTACCAATAAGAGCCTCTACGTTACCGCCTTCGCCCGAAAGCAGTGAGGCTCCTCCACCGCTTGCGCTCGTTGCCGTAGATGTGCTAAGACCAGTTGCAAGAACATCGAGGCTTTCGCCTGCGTACAAGCTGACCCCTTCTATATAAGCAAGAATCGTGTCGTTCGTTTGAGAACGCGCCAAAAGAATGGTAACTTTTGCAAGGCTAGCGCTGAAAGGTTTGCTTACTGTTGCGGTCGCAACAGTAGTGGCCTTCGACTCAACAGTTACCGACTCGCCCACGTTCACTGTACCCGTTCCGCTTAAGTAAGCTTTATTGATGAGGGCCGAAGATGCATATGCCGTCGTTCCCGTTCCAGAAACCAAGGTGATATTCACGCCACTTGCTGAAGGAGTGCCACTTGTTGCAAAGGCGCCTGATGCGCTATCTGTGAAATTCGCCCGAACGATTAGATCGCCTGCAACGTCAACACTTCCATCCATATCGAAATAGGCGCTTTGATTAACCTTTAGTTGAGCGTTTGTCTCGTTCGCCCCGATATCAACAAGAGCAACTGTCACTTGGGCAGTAGTGATGTTCGCTTTAGCAATAGCCCTACCGTTGACCTGTACACTCAAATCTCCCGTAGTAGTCGCCACATGGCCCGTACCTATCAGATAAGCGTTTGCTTCGGCAGAGGCGTTTGCGTTCGCTTGGTTTACCTTTACCTGTGCTCCACTTACGGTAACACCTTTGCCCCCTAAAGGACCCGTTGTGGAAACGGCATAGGTATTGTGACCCACTCCGATGCGGATAGACCCTGCTACGAGGCCAGAGCCATCTGAGTCGGTCGAATCGATATAAGCCTTATACTTTCCTGCCGCATTCGAAGTTAAAACAGCAACATTTACATCGACAAGAGAGACTCCTATGCTGGGCTGGCTGACTTTTGTTTCCGCATAGGTGGCAGCGAGGGTGTGTACGTCCAGCCTGCCCGAAATGTCGCTTGTTGCCCCTTCGATATAGGCTAAAACAGTTGAGGCGGAATCGGCAAGCGCAATATTTGCCATCACGCTGTATACCGATACATTACCGTAGCTTGCCCCTATGGTAGCTATAGCTCCGTAGGAAGTATCAAGCGTGGGGATAACAGGTTTTCCATCACTATATCCGAACTGGGTATTGACCACGTTGTAAAGAGAAAGCACCTCCACGCTATCGGCTATAAGATGAGCGTCCTTTATGAAAGCCTCTTGGTGCGCGGCTAACCTTGCGATGGCGGTATTGCTCGTTACCGAAACATAGCTACCCGAGAAATAGGCACCTTTTACTTCAGCAAGCGCCTTAGCTTTCCCTTCATTTTTAACCAAAATATTAGTTCCCGAAACAAACCCATTGCCCTCAATGCCAGCATAAGACGTAGTAGAGACCTCCGCATAGGCCACATTCACTTTGCCGGCATAATAGTTAATATCGATGCCGCCGAGTGCTGGGGTGAGTATCGTGTTAGCCTCAGCGCAATAGGCATTAAGAACATTGATTGCTCCTCCCGCCGTAATATTTCCACTGCTTAAGAGTAGCGCTTCAAAGAGGCCATCTGCATAGGAGTAGGCAGCCATGATGCCAACGGCAAAATATGCAGCACTCAGATTCTGTATCTCGGCAGAAGCTTTCGAATCGGCATTGTTGGAAACGAGTATCGAACCAGCAACCGTCAAATTGCCAGCGCTGAGCTTTGCCCTGCTTGTAGCATTGGCGCTTGCGATGGCCGTATTAAAGACTCCAGACACAAGGCCCATTGAGGCCGAGAATATATAGGCCTGCACCATGGTGGTCTTGGCGATCGATTTGTTATTTGTGGTATTGCCATAGTTCAAAATAAGATTACTACCAAAAGCATTATCTTTATTCTGACGGGAAATAACTTTTAGATTTCTGCCAAGGATGATGTCTGCCTTGCTGTCAATTAATGCCTCTTGTACGCTTTTGATATCGGCATAGGCCACAGATGCGTTAGCCTCAATTGCTCCAGCGGCGGCATTGCCGATTACTGCATAAGCGTGGGCATTCCCGTGAGCTTCAATTGTCATATCTTTCGCCCTAATTTCACCGTCAACTCCGAGGATTTGGGCATAATTCCCCGATTGGTTCAGCGCTATGGCCACATTGAGGCTTATGGCTGCCGCTCCAAAACTTCCAGTAATAACGGTGACCGAAACATCTGAACTGTAGGGCTTGTTCTCTCTGCCTGCTTGCACAAGGATATTCCCGCCGTTTACGAGAAGGCGTCCGCTAGATACGTCTATGAGAGCCCTGTTGTTTGTTTTGATGTACCCGACAGCAACCGTTGCACCAGCGGCAACTGCGCCGCCATTAGTCGAAACGCTGCTGACCTTAGTATCGCCATCCATGAAAGCACGCACCGTGATGCTGTTCGCGGTGATGTTGGCCCCTTGGATTGCCGCAAGCCCCGTCGCATAGTTGAATCCGAGTGCGACAGCTGCATTTACGGCAACTCCGCCAACGGCAACCCCGAAAATACTTACGGTCGTATTGCCACGTATGTCGCTTGTTACCGTGACTACATCGGCTACGATGGAACCTTTTTGTGTTCCGCTTGAACCAGGGTGCACGACTGCCGTTTCACCCTCGTAGGCAGCTGGGCTTGTTCCGATATAGGTCCTGGCATCCACGCGGTTTATCACTACGACAACCGATGCCCCAACATCTACGCCGCCGGCGGCAAAGGAGAAGATCGCACCGTTTGCTTGTGCTGTGTATGTCGTTGAAACATTGATGTTAGAGGTTTTCCCCTGGGAAGGCTCTATATTGACGCCACTGCCGATGAAGGTGTGGATGTTCGTTTCGTTGACAGCGACTGCCACTCCAGCGTTCACGGCAACTGCACCGCCAACCAGGGTTACGGCTATAACGCTCGCATCACTTTCGCCTAATGACTCCACCTTTATAGCACCGACACCCACGATTCGGGCATCTCCGCTGATAGCGGTCGTAATGCTCCCAGCGAAGTAAGCGGTTGCTCCAGATGCAGTCACACCTACAAATCCGCCGCCCACGCCCACATTGGCGGTGAGAACAGTACCGAAGTTCATTATGCCTTCAAGATTTAGATTTTGAGCACCTATGACCGTTCCCGCCATTTCGGCATTAACCGTTGTGAATACCATGAGCACGGCAACGCTAACGCCCACGCCTACAAATCCGCCGCCGGCTGCTACCGATATCAAGATGATTCGAGAACCGTTCGGGATACTTACACCTTGGTCTTTTACCGCTTTGGTTCCAACCGACTGGGAAGCTTCTTTATTTTCTTCCAAGTCTTCATACGCGTCGTCCAAAGACTTTTCAGAAGCGCCGGAAGATGCTCTTACCAGGATGTCTCCTCCAGCTTCAAGCGTGGCACCCGCTTCAACAAGGGCGTTCACGTTGGAGTAGAATAAGGCAAGGGAGACGCCAACGCCGACGCCAGCAGTTCCAAAGCCAGCGGCACCGCTTACTAAAGTAGCACTAACTTTGTCGTATGCCTCTACCTTGATGTCACCCGTGACAACTATGTACGAACCAGAGCTTATCTTAGCGGTCGTTGAATCATCGAGGCCTGCCGTTTTGCTTCCAGCAAAACTGATATCCCCCGCACCTTCATATTTGTCAACATCAGGGGTTTGTACCCGCCCGTCACCATCTTCTTTCAGAGCCTCCGCTTCATTTTTTCTTTTCGAAGTGACAACATAGGTTCCTGTCGAAAAGCGTTCATAGTAGGTCACATTCGGGTTTGCGGCAATATATTCATCGGTAACCGCAACGTATCTACTTCCGTCATAGCGGTAGATACTGCCCTGCCCGTAACTGCTGTAATCTTCGTCAGTGGTATACTGACCATCGCCTTCAAGCAGGGTGTCGAGGTCGCTCGGAGCATAGCCTTGCGCCGAACTATGGCCCGCCGCAAATGCTCCCTGAAGCTGGGCGTTCGGATCCATACTGGAGCTCGATCCATCGCTTTGATACAGCGTATCATGAGCATCCTGGGTCATTTTTGCTCCAGATATTACAACCGATACTGAAGCGCCTACGCCAGCCACGCTTGAACCGCCGATAGCCGCGACCGTCGCAACTACATCACGGTTCGATGCAGCATATACATATACATTGGCAGCTTGTATGATGTTGTTTTTCCCGATAACTGCAGAGATGCTATTATGGCTTACGCTCACCAATGCGGTTACTGCCACACCAACCGTACCCGAGACCCCAACCCCGATTACAACCGCGATAAGCTCATACTCGTCTACCGCCTTGACCGATACATCGCCTACGGTATAGATTTTAACTCCAGATCCGGTATAGGCAGAAGTTACCACTTTGCTGACGATAACATCGAGGGTGCCGCCTACACCAACAGTTCCGCCGACAGCCCCACCCGTGGCGTCGGCGGTAATGAATTCGTTTGAGCTTGCATGAAGCGTGAGCGATCCGCTTATCGGCATTGAGGCGCTGCCTATCTCTGAGTTATCAGCAATATAGGCCGTCGTTACACTTTGGAAGTAGGTCACGATAGCAACTGCCGCCACCGCAGCAGCTCCTCCACCAGCAACTGTTGCCGCAATATTGTAAAGCTTGCTAGTCGATATGGCTTCCACAGACACATTGTGCGCCTTAAGAATCTTGCCGGACAGGGCGGCTGTCGTCTGATTTTGGAATACAAGGGCGCTCACATCGCCTGCTACGCCAACAGTGCCTCCGCCTCCGAAAGCAAGTGCAAGCAAAAGAACATCGTCTACTGCTTCAGCACGTACGCTCACATCGCCTGCCGAAGAAATGACTCCACCTAGCTGCGCTTCGACCGTTTTATCGAATACAAGAACAACTACTGTTGCACCCACTCCAGCGGTGCCTCCTACACCTAAGCCACCAGCTAGGTTCAAGAGGAAGGCATCGTCACGTGCCTGGACAAGCACGTCGGAGGTAGCTTTGACTGTCTTCGCTTCGCTTCCGCTGCCAGTAGTGTAGGAAATCTCATTCCCATAGGTGCTCAGGCTCGCCCCGTCTACAATGGCTCTTACGGTATTGCTCACAACCAGCGTGTTAATGACACCGGCTACACCTGCGGTGCCTCCTGCGCCCGCAGATATCGATACCATGACGATATCCTCTTCACCCGTCGCGCTAATAACGATGCCACGCTGCCGCTGAGAAGCGCCAGGTAAAAGAATGCCTGCCTCTTCTTCTTTTCCAACTACATAGGCTCCACGTGCGATGAGTACCGCATTTTTCTGCACTAAGACTTCAATCGTGTTCTTCAAAATTGCTGTGGATATGGTAGCTCCAACACCCGCTGTGCCTCCTGCGCCAACACCTCCAGCAACCAGGTATACCTTTGAAACGCCATCGGCTATCACAGCGATAGAGTCGCCTGCATCAAGCGAGGCTTCTTCATCTACGAGTGCAGTTATGGTGCTTTGCCCCACCGTTACGGGTATAACTCCGGAAATTCCTGCCGTACCACCGAATCCCATAGCTATTGCAACGGTCAAGGCCCAATTTTCACCCCGAGCCTCTACAAGGATACTTCCTTGGCTCGTCTTCAGCGAAGCACGTTTGCCTACGCGTGTTTTCGAAGTCTGTCCGAACACGTTGACAACAACTGTTCCGCCCACACCGGCAGTCGAGGCTCCCGAAGCAGCCATCCCGATGAGCAGCATCCACACGTTATAGCCCGAACTGAGTGAAATAGTATCAAGGGCCTCTATTTTCGCACCGTCTCCTACTTCGGTTAAAGCCTCGCCACTGCTAATAAGCGTATTCACTGCAGCAGCTACGCCGGCAGAGCCCGAAGGAGCTGCAGAAACAGAAGCCAGAGCGCTGATAAGTTTTTCAGAAGCCGCAGCCGAAACACTTACTGAACCGGCACTTTGTATTACAGCACCAGGAGCAACAAGGGCTTGCACGAGAGTATTTGATACGATAACCGCAATGGTTCCGCCAACTGCCGCGGATCCACCCGCAACCGCAACAGAAAGAGATGGCATCAAAAGATAACTCGTGCTGCTTGCGCTGATAGAGACATCACCTTTGGTGGTAGTAAGATTGCCATTACCAAAGCTTGCCTTTACTCCATTATCCATTACTATCACGTTGATTGCACCGCCGCCAGCAACACCTTGCGTTGTTGCTGCCATGGCAACCGTGATAACCATAAAGTCGTTATCGACCGATGCACTCTGGGTATAGCTGCCTGCCGTAATAGCAACTCCGTCGCCTACCAATGCTTCAACGAGACTATTGTTGGTAAGCGAAGCAACGGTGAATCCCACACCTGCTTTTGCCGGGGATACCGACAGAGCACCTGAAATGATACGTGCAGTTGCTGTATCGGCGGCTCGGATAAGCACGTCGTCGTCAACAATAATAGTAACACCATTGCCGATGGAGGCACGCGTTATGGCATTGTAGTAAACCATTGCCATCGAACCAGCTACACTTGCCGTACTCGACCCACCCGTTACTATCGAACCTGCAATAGCCTCTGCGTAATAGTTGTTCGAAGAGAGGAAGTTCAAAAGATCGAGAGCGTTCATGATGGTATCTGTGCTGATATTGATGGAAATCTTATAGCTGTCTGAACCATCATCCTTCTTCATGTCAATGATACCCGGCTCGTATGATCCTTCATCCAAGTTGCTCGAGTCAGTGAGCAGCGTGTCCAAGCCCACCGTTGCGACAAAGTCGTCAAAAGTAACGGCTTTCTTCTCTGCTGCAAGAGTAAGGCTCTTTCCTTTGATTTGCAGATTATTGCCGATGAGGGCCTCAACGATATTGTTGCCATAAATAAGTGCAAAAGAAGCGCCAACACCCACTGCCGTACCCTTCGATATGGAGACTCCTCCGGCACGTGCAGCAAGCTTGCTCTTGTCGCTGGCGGCAACAGAAATATCGCCGCCGATAATCTTCGAATCGTCGCCTATTTCAGCGAGAGTTTTTGCATTCGAAACAACGATAGCTATTGCTCCCGATACGGTAGCACTCCCCCCCGAGCCCGTAACGGAGCCCGCTACAGCCTGCGCCGCCAGGGCACCACGATAATCGCCATCCATATTTTGGGTGAGATTAGCTTGAATTTGTATTGGTCCAGAATCTGCGCTGCCTGCGCCTTTTGAGGTATCCGCTTCGCCTTGTAGATAAGCTTTCGCCTCATTATTGTTGACCGAAATGGCAACAGCAGCAGCAATCGAATTAGACGAGCTTGCAAGACTCATTGCCGCCCCGCTTGCCCGCGTGCGGAAGTTACCTTCGTTATCAGCGAATATCTGCAGGGATGCTGCCTTTATATTCCCTATTACGCTCGCTATAGCCTTGTGGTTCGTAACATTTACTGCAACCGCCGCAGCTACCTGGATTTTAGTTTCACCTGAACTCGATGAGCTGTTGCCTACGCCGCCGTCAACATTAGCATTGGCAGTATCGGTTCCTGTTTTTGTAGCTGCGTCAGGGGTGGAAGCCGTTGAAGCATTCTGTGTCTTTAAAGCATTGCTTGAAACGGGAAGTCCTTTTTCGCTAGACTCACCTGAAGAGCTGCCGTTTGCGTCAAGCTTGTCGTTAATGGTGTCCGCCGTCTTATTATCTTTATTTTGGTCGGCGGCGCCTTTGTTTATATCTGAATAATCGCCGTTAGTGATTTTATTGGCCGTCTCTTCAGTACTGTCGACGCCTTTACGGAACTTCGACAGATACCGCTCGAGGTCGGACCCCATTGCAGTGGCGATACCGAATGCATCGTCTTCATTATGGGTAAGGGCATGCAACTTAGCTGCGCCAGCAAGATCTGCCTGCCCCAAGAACTCAGCGCTTACTATAGAGTCAACAATATTCACGGCAACTGCAGCGCCTACCGCTGTGGAGTTTCCTACCGAAAATCCGCTTGCCTTGGTAAGGGTACGACCCTGCTGATTAGCGCTCAGGTAGAAGTTCACAGCCTCGTAGACGACCGTCTGAGTTTTCTCTTTTGCCCCAGAGGTGCCTTTCGGAACTACATTTCCTTCGGCATCGACGTATACTACCTCGCCTAATTCATCAAGAACTGTCTCTTCACCTGAATTCAAGATTATAGAATTGGTACCTGTGGTCACGACGACGGTGCCGGTATCAATCAGGGCACGCACCGTGTTTTCCAAAAGGCTGAGTGCGAGCGAAGCATCGATTGCTATATCGGAAGAGGCTTCAGAACTCGAACTCGAGCCAGAGCCAGTTTCTCCGGAAAGAGGATCGGAGCCGGACGCTGAAACGGTATCCACATTATGCAGAGCGTCTGCACGAATATCGAGGGTTCCGGCGGTGATGTCGCGATTTTTGCCTATAGACGCCTCAACGGTCATATTCGATAAGGTCATAGCGAAGGAAGCACCTACGCCTACTGACTTACCGTCTGACGTGGTATTTTGCGATGTGTTCATCGGGCTCTCGCCCTCGGCGAGAACCTTGAAGCTCACCGTAACTTCCGTCGCAAACCCAGGCATATAGAAGCTGAGTATATTGCCACCAAGGATTTCATAGGTGACTACATCTTTGGTGATGCCGTTATAGGTATAGCGTATCTTATCGAGCGTATAGCCCTCGGCTGGAGTAACGGTAACCTGGACCTTATCTCCTTGTTTGGCTTGCGTAATGGCGCTGCCGCCGGAATCGCTCAGACTCGCTGTACCGTTCCCGCCGTTTACCTTTAGACTGATATCTTTGTTATCTGCACTGAAAAGAGCCATGATCGTCGCAACGGCGTCCTTCCCAAGAGCATCGCCTGCAAGGGTATAGCTAATGGTGTAGACGCCGTCAACTGCGGTGACACCCGAAATGTTGATATCGAGCGTAGCTCCCGTATCACTACGAGTCAGAGTGAGGCCGCTAAGAATGTAACCTTCGTCAGCCCGCACGGTGATAGTGTATTTCTTCCCTGAAACTTTCGCGTCGGTGATTTGCCCGTTGGTGGTTGTTCCGATAACGAGGGCTTTCTCAACTTCTTTTCCCTCATAGCTATTGGTACTGCCATTGCAAACATCGCTATCGCCACCTGCGGCATCATTGCGATCGGGCTTGCCATCGGGGCTTACCGCAGCGCTGGCAACAGTATTTTCTACCTGCCTCGACGTCGCCTTGATTACCAGGTCTCCCGCAACGAGGATGTTATGGTTACCGCTCGAGCCTACAAGAGAGTCGCTATGGGCGATAGTTGCCTTCGTGGTACCGTTTATGATTGCGATGGCAACAGAACCTGCTACGCCTACCGAGGTAGCGCCGGCACCGGAGACGGCCGTCGTCGTAATATCATGTGCCGGACCAACTTCGCTTGGCTTCAGTTTCAAATCGAGCCAGTTGGAAAGTCCATCAAGAACGGCATTAGTGAGAACCTTGCCACTTTCTTTCAGGGCCTGCTTGAGGTTCTTCACTATCGTTTCTTGCCAGTTGCCTTTGATGAAATCCAGGAAGCCATCCGTATCGAACAGGTCGGAGAATACCTCGTTGGCAATTTTCTTGAGCCCGTTGAGAGTTTTATCACTAAAGCTCGTGGAGCTATCGGCTTTCGGTTCGGTTTTTGCTGTTCCTAAATCGAACTTCGTGGAAATAAATGACAGAACCTGGTTGATAGCAAAATCGGTCATATTGTCTTTGACAGAGTCAGTTACGGTCTCATCGAGACTAGCCAGCCATTTGTCTATTTTCTCAGCAATATCATTGCCGATGAGATTTTCTAAACCGGTTCCCTTGAGAAGCGCTTCGGTTACTGCGCCTGTAATATCACCGATAAGCTCGGTAATTTTACTGCTCAAGCTCTCGAGCTCTTCGCCGCTCAGTCCGAATACTTCAAGCATCTGCTTGATAAGATCGGCCACCGCATCTTTCACATAGGTCTCGAGAATATTGCGGTCTTCGCTACTTTCCTCGCCGTCCACTTCTTTCTTCTCTTCTGGATCGGCAGGCATACCGGCCTCTACCCTCAAACTCTGGGCGTTTACGGAGGAGTCACCGAGATATGCGATATTGGTATAGCTCACAATAGAGATAGCAACGGCTACGCCCACGCCGATCTCAGATTGCGTGGCGCTCGCGTCGGCCCGCAAATCTACATCGGTCTCATTGGTAGAATGAATCGTAACAGCTCCGTGTTTGGCGAGGGTTTCTCCATCGACCGTCTCTTCAACAGGAACTGCAGTAATGCTTAAGCCATCAGCAATCTTCGCGAAAGAGAGGTTTTCAACGATAGCAAGGCTGAATCCTGCTGCAATCTGAACGTTTCCCTCGCTGGTCTCAGCCGTTTGGCGATCGCTGTTCATGCTGTTTGTTGTAGAGGAAGAGGTGTTCTTACTTCCGGTAAGATCAGCGAGCTTGGCACCATTTCCTATGAGAGAGTCAGCTTGTGCGTCGCTTTCTCCTTTAGACGACCCACCAGGATCGCCTCCCTCATCTGAGCCGCCCGACTTGCCCGAACCTCCAGAATCTGATGATGACTCCGAGCCGCTCGATGCGGAACCTTGAACTCCCGCCTTCGAGGTGGACTTCAGGGAAGAGCGACTTACTGCTTCAACGGAAACATTGCGCCCTTTGACACTTCGTCCCAAATAGGACCGCGCGCTGTCATTTACTATGGAAATACCAAAGGCTCCCCCGACGCCTACCGATCCACCAGCTACGGTGGCGTCCGATGAAAGCGTGCGGCTAGAGCTGTTGTCTGCGCTGACGGCAATATCCTTGCTCACATCGATTTGGGGACCGGAACCCACATATGCCTCGGTATAGGCTCCCGATATCATAAGTGCGATAACCGGTGCAATTGCAACTCCGCCAGCAACACCCGCGCTTGCCTTGACGCTTTCTGCCCCACTATGAACTGCCTTCACCTCAAGGGATTCAAGCTCTTTCCCTTCCTCAAGGCTAATTTTCGCTCCGTCTCCAATGTAGGCCAGAACATCGATGCCAGTAACATTAACTGCGATACCCGCGCCTACGCCTAGCTCGCCGGAGCCCTTTCCATCGGCCTTGGCGCTTGTCTCAATAGACTCATACGAGCTTGCAGAAACGAGCAGCGGGCCATCTCCGAGTTTGATTGTTGCCGCCTCATCGACGATCGCACGGGTTTTGAAGGTATTCACCTGTACGGCGATGGCGCCGGCTAATCCGAATTTACCCTTGGAGTATCCAGCGAGGGCGGTGGCGGCGGCAAGATTTTTATCCTTTTCGCTTCCACTATCTGCCGTGACGGAAAGTGAATTCGCTTCGATGCTGCCCTTCTTAATAAAGACATTGTTATTGTGTATCGTGATTCCTACCGCTAAACCGGCTCCCAAACCGAAACCGTCTCCGCCTGAAGCGCTTCCTGAACTGCTTCCTGTTTCAGGATTGTAGTTCGGATCCTTTTCGAAAACAGCACTCACTTTTATAGGGCTGCTTCCATCAATCGTGGTGGGAAGCGTGAACCAGTATTTTCCGTCAGCATCTGCAGCAATTACCTTCGAGCCAGATGCGGTAGCACTCAAAGGAACGCGAATCGTAAGAGAGTTTTCTTTGAGACGATATCCTGCCTCGGGGCTCACAATAATTTCAATTTTCTCGCCCGCATTTGCATACGCTGGAGGGGTGATGCTCCCATTTTTAGTCGCCTCAGCTTCGATGGCGTAATCCTTATCCGCACTGCCGCCCGAAACGCTAATCTCGAGATAATAACCATTTTCCCCGTCTATATCAGGAACTTCGAAACTGCCGTCGGCCGCTACTTCAACATCGTCTTCGACTCCGAAGGGACTGTATATGGCAACAGTATAGGTATAGGTTTTTCCGTTCGTCTTTGCATCGCCTACTAAGGTGATAGTGATGGTCTCGCCCGCTTCAGCATAAGCGGGAACAGAAATGAGCGTATCGTCGAATTCTATCTTTATCGACTTGTCGATATGCACGACGGTAATAGTAAGATCCGCACCGGCCATGACGAAGGTATAGACCCCGTCACCTTTGTCAGTGAAGGTCACGCTTGCCACCGATGAGCTTAAGGAGACTTTTTTACCTGCGGGAATATCGCTCGTCTTAAGGGTAACGGTGTCGCCCGTGTTGGCCTTCGAGGAAACGCTTACCGAAGAGGCTCCTTCACCCTCTACGGTGATGGCATGGCTATCCGCTTTAAACTTTGCTTTGATGGTGATAGTCGAGCCTTCCGCGATATCGGTGAGTTCGCCGTCGAGGACGTAAGCGCTTCCATCGAGCTTCAGGGCTACTTCTACTGCTTTACCAGAAGTATTGGTGTAGCTTGCCACAACGGTATCTACCAGGTGTCCTTGGTTTGCGGTGACGGTAAACTTGAAACCACTGGTGTCCGCATTGCTTACCCTGCCGCCGACCGTCGCGGCAATAACCGCGTCATAACTCTTATCTTTATAGGTGACACTCGTTTTTTGTTCACTGACAACATCGCCGCTCGGCGCAGGAGTATCATCAGATTCACCCGTACCGGTATCTTTAGCGCTTTCACTTGTTACCGGTGATCCGTCAGCTGTAATTGAGGATTGCGTTACCGCATCGGCATCGAGCACAAGTGCTCCGCCCGATCGTATGTTGCCCGTCGTATCAATAACTATATTGTTTTTATTGATAGCAACTGCAACCGCAAGAGCTCCTGTTACTTGTGAAGAGCTCGTTTTCGAAGAACCGCTGGGGGCCTTAATCGACGAACCAGTAGAGGAGCTCGGAACATCTTCGAATTCTGCCTCGAAGGAAACATCGGCAGCAGGCATAAGGAGAACATACTGTCCCGGGCTGTTCTTTACCATCGTATGACTGATTTCCCGACCGTCGAGGGTGTACTTCGCTACAAGGCTTCCTTCTTTGAGCTGTTTGCCCGTAGCAGGATTTACAACTACAACGATGTTCTGCCCCGCATCAGAGCGCGAAGCCTCGGGAACTATGGCGCCAGTTTTATCTTCGGCCTCATACGACTTCAACGCATAGGCATCTCCTGGATCTTTCGGTGTGGTGACAGCGCCGTCATTTCCGCCTGTTGCATCGTCCACTACATCTGTTGCGTTTCCGCTCTCGTCTTCTTTATCGCCATAAGGGGAAGAGGAACCAGAATCAGCAGTCTCTTCCTCGGCAAGTTTTTCAAACATAGCAACAAGCACTACATCGGCATCCGGCATAAGCAAGGTGTAGTCACCGTTGCTGTCTTTGACGATATCGACCGTCGTAGGCGTGCTAGAACCCGGAGCAAGATAGGTGGCAGTCAGACTCTTCAGTTTGTAGCCGTCCATCGGAGTTACCGTCACGGTTAAAGTTTCTCCCTTAAGAACTCGTGAGGGAGCACTCACGCTTCCATTTTTGGTCGTCTCGGAGCTTATCTTACGCCCTTCGCTTGAAGCAAGTTTCTCCTCTGCGGCCTTCAACTTGTCTTTTGCTGAGCCGTCAGTAATTCTTGATTTGAGCTTGGCGAGAAGACCAGACGCTATATCGGTCACCTGCTTCATATTGCCGCCCTTGCCACTTTTTGCTTCCGAAGATGTACCATCGGAAGAAACGGCCTTAGTGGTTACCCGCTCATCAGCTTTTGACTTTAAGGTAATATCGCCACTCGCCGTGAGGTTGGCATCGCCGTGTACCTTCACCCAAACATCTTGAATGACTACCGAAACGGAAGCAAATCCGCCGAACGTATTTCCGCCTATGCCGGTACCCGTGCCTGTGGCACTTCCTGAAGCGTCAGTATCGGGAGTGGAAGTGGTGGAGCTTGTTTCCGGTGCCTTGCCACTTGCCTTGGTGACAACTTTAGTGATACCAGATGCCGAAAGAAGGATACCACCCGCGTTGGAGGTGATGTCTCCCAGAACATCAATATAGGTCTCTGTATTAGCGAGACTGAATGCTATCGAAATAGGAAGCTTTCCTGAAGTTGCCGTACTTGCCAAATCTACATTTGATTCAGCAAGGAGCTGAGCCGATGCTCCCGAAGTAATGCTTCCCGTGCTGCCAAGCTTTATTCCGGTCTCTGCCAATGCGATGTTGACTGAAAGAGGAACAAATACTGACGCGAGCGTCGAGTTGCTCGTTTCAACTTTGATATCTACTTTTGCCTTTGCATTGAAGGTGCTTCCCGCTTCTATGGTGCCGTCGATAATAATGAGTGCGTTGCCGATTTTTATCGTAACGAAGTTGACGCCTGCAACGGGAAGGAAGCCATGTGTCTGGCTGACGGTTGCACTGAGGTCAACGGCGCCGGAAGCTATAATTGCCCCGCCCTCTTTCAGGTGGATGAACACGTTTGAATAAGGGTCGCATATACTCAAGCCAAACTCAAAGTCTGCATCGATGCCAAGGTCTTTAAGATCGATCCACGCATCCTCGCCGCCAACGATCTTGAAGGTGATATCGTCATCGTAGGCTTCCACTCTGATATTCTTGCCTTTGATAGTACCGAGGAGTGTTATCTGCTTTCCTGCAATAACGAGATTCAGATTGCCCGCATCAAGATTTTGTACCGCGTACTCACCATATTTGACGCTTATAGGGTTCCCCTCATCATCCTCCGAAACAGTTTTTCCGGCTTGAATGAGAAGGTTGCTCAAAAAGCCGTTTCCAGAAACGGTAATATTTTTAAGGGTAAGGAGGCCGGCTATCGTGGTAACGAAACCTTCATCCCCCTTCACATTGATGATGTAGTTCGTCAATGCTTTTTCAAGCAATAGCAAAAGGCCGTTTCCAGAAACTGTAGCATCTTCAATTTTTAAAACGACTTCATTCTTGTTTTTGAGGGCATCGGTGAAGCCTTCTATGCTTGCCGTTGTCACGGTCATGCTGTTGCCGTCGCTATTTTTTAAGCCAATAGCAGCGACACCGTTTTCGTAACTTACGGTGCTTCCCTCACCTTTAGCCTGAAGCGTACCAGTGAAGTGAAGCCTGTCCGCACCTTCTCCTCCGTCAACAGTAACGCCAGATGCATTGTTGGCTATCGAAACATCGATGTTCAGCATATCGTCGCCCTCGCCTCCGTGAAGGACGATGCTGTTTCCAGCGATTGCCTGTGCTTCACCGGCGCCACTCAGGCTCAGGCTATCGTTTCCCTTGCCACCATACACGGCAAGCTTGCTATCACCTTTAACGACGACGGTAATCGTATCGTTTTCTTTTGTCCCATACACCGTAGCGCTTGCATCTTCGACTGTCGTTGTAGCGCTATCCGAGAAGAACAATCCTGCGAGCACTACATTGACCCCATTGATGTAGAGGCTACCGTTTATGTTGGCGCCGCTTGATGTGTCTGTATGGATGCTGTCCTTGTCGATAAGACTATCGCCCGTTGCCTCATCGAAGGAGCCTTCCGCAAGGATATATAGAATAAAATTCTCCCAATTGGTGAA
>CAYFQW010000003.1:0-7335 GCA_964345475.1 uncultured Raoultibacter sp. | reverse complement strand
CATCGAAGGAGCCTTCCGCAAGGATATATAGAATAAAATTCTCCCAATTGGTGAATGTTGAAAGGAACGATTGGTCGATGCGCACATCTCCGTCATAGTCACCTGTGGAAACCCTAATGACGACCGAAGTGCTGTCATCGCTGAGAGATGAGAGCGCCTTTTCGACTGCCTTTTGTATAGCATTTACGGAAGTTGTTACCGTGACGGTAATGACCTCATTACCCACTGGGTCGGAGACGGTAACGGTCTTGTCCGACGGTTCGGGGGCATCTTCAGGAAGCACGACCTCCTGGCCCGTATCGGTGCTCGTAGTTGATTCATTGACCACGTCACCCGTTTCGGTATTTTTTATTTCGGTATGGGTATACGATGGGAGATCGTTTTCGAACACAAGGTCGTCAGGAGTTTCACCTGGGTTGAGCAGATCGTCCAGCTGGTTTGCATCCCCGCCACCTGTGGTGGTATGCTCAATTACTTCTGCTTCGCCCTCTTTGGGCGCCAAAACAACTACTGAAGACGATTCATCGGAACCATCAGCCTCCCCGTCATCGGCCCACGCGAGACTCGGTAAGCCTATCGTGAAAAGGAGGGTAACAATCAACCCTAGGAACACAGAAATAAAACCAGATTTGGTGTGATGACGTGCCGTATACGCGAACCCCATGTGAATCTACCTCCGTATCCCGAGATAAAAGCAATGGTTTCAGCACTCCCCTAATAACACCCTCGATACTAAAACGCCAACATTTTCGTACCAAACTAAGCGATTAGTGTATTTTTTGTGATTGTAACATACGCATGAACACAAAGGTAGGAATATGTTCGTTTAATTTCCCCCGATATAGAAGCCATGTAACGTACTACTTTGTGACCTGCGACTATCTACAATTAATTTTATGTTTTTATTGAGCATCTTAAGGGCGAAAGTGACAAAAATAGTGTTTAGTGGCTCAGTTTCTCGTAACGCATAAAAATAAATCAAAATCGTCTTTCGTGATGAATGCAATGACATAAGAAGGCGGGCTGAAAGCAAACAACGCCTGAAGCGCTGTTACCAAACCGCTAGCTGGTTTCTTTAGCATGTCATCTCTCAACTCGATCACCTTCTAAACTGCTGCGAATTAGGCCGGGGAAACAGTGTCCACCCTTTCCAGCTTTCTCAACTCCGCCTCAAGCCTGTCTGCGAACATCTGGAGGTCGCTTGCAACGTCTTCGTCGCTGTAATAGTTCATTCCTTCCCCCCTCTTCTCCTCAGTTCCCTTCCAATAGAAAACGCTGTGTAATACCAGATAGGATCTATGCCCTGCTGTGTCATAGCGTAGTCTCGGCACTCTGTAAGCTCTTCGTCAGTAAGCTCGGAGTAGGGATAAATGTTCCCCTCGGCATCCTCCCACTGGTAGTTCGCTATGTTCACATGGAGGTTGTGGTATGCCTCGAGGCTGGCAAACTCTCCTGGTTCGACACCCTTCCACGGATCCATTCCTCTAGTCTTCATCTTCAAGTACCTCGATTTCCATTTCTTCGCCTGCTTCTTCTCCTTCGCCCAGGTATGCCCGAATTTCCTCAGTGGACAGGCCGGCGAATGCGTTAATGCTCCTATTGTCCGACTGAAATAAAAAAGGTCAAGGACAAAATATCCCTGACCTGTAAGATTCTGGAGCCAACGAGCGGATTCGAACCGCTGACCTACGCATTACGAGTGCGTTGCTCTACCAGCTGAGCCACGTTGGCATACATGCATTTTTCATGCGACTACGAAGTATAACTGAACTCTTTGTATTTGAGCAAATATTCCTTATACCTCATCAAAAATACCCTTGGAACGCACCTACCAAACCATATAGAACACTTAAAAAGGAGTTAGTCGCGCAAGAACTTTTCTTGAAGCGCTTCCTTCTTTTCAGAATCAACTCCTAAGGCTTCGGATAAATACGCGTCAAGACTTCCATGATGCAGCTCGATAGCTTCTACTGTTGCTGTTAGAAAACCGGCTCGGGCGGAATTCAAGATTCGTATTGCTTCAACAAGCGCTGGGTCTGCATCGATTTCACCTAGCTTTTTTTCAGTATCCTCCGTAAAAGATTTCGTAAAATTATTGGTTGCCAGATAGTCCTCAACAATAGACTGCTCGGGAACTTCGAGACTGTATAAAAGCAAAGCGGTGCTAATGCCAACACGATCTTTCCCTAAAGAACAATGCCATAACACGGCGCCGTCCCCAGGCTCAAGCAACTCGTCGAAAAAACGACCGAGCCCCTGCTTGCCGCTATCGCTAAGAACTACTTTAACGTACACCCTTTCCATTTCAGCAATGGGATCTTTCATGAATTCGAACATGGATTCCGTAGATTTCTCTTTTCGTTCGCGGGTAATACCAAGCGTAGCGCCATCTATAAGGGGAATACTGCTGTAGGTAAGTCGACTAAACAGGCCTATCGGATCGGGTTTTTGAAAACGCTCTTCTACGGTCCGTAAATCAATAACCTTAGAAAGGAAGTAATCCGATGAGAGTTTTTCTATATCCTGATGGTCGGCTTCGAAAAGAGCTCCCGATCTGAGAAGCTTCTTCTCTTTAATGCGACGTCCTTCTTTCGTCTTGAGGCCTCCTAGATCACGCGTGTTAGGTAGGCTCATAAAATCAATCCGGCCGTAATTATTATTAACCATAATAAGCGAGCCCTTTCTGGTTCGATATCCCTTTATTCGCAAAGCTATACCTTGCTTATTGCAAACGGTGCTGAGAGAAGAAGCCCCTTCGCTTCCAGGAATTTCTGTGGCTTATTATCCAGGGTTCATGCCTCTATCCGCGCTTTTGATACCATACCTACACAAGCTATGGAATTCAAGAATATTTCGTTGATGTGCAGCCCCTGCTTGGAGAACACCGCCGTATAAGATATAATCTTTTCTCGTGCCCGAGTGGCGGAATGGCAGACGCGGCGGTCTCAAAAACCGTTGTCTAGCGACGTGCGAGTTCGACTCTCGCCTCGGGCACCATCTTTGCGATCACCACAATGAATCCCCTTCCTCTTCATTCCAAATTTTTGCACCTGTCACAATATGCCTCATGACAAAAAAGGGGTTATGAAATGCCTGGACACACTTTTGTCCTATAAGCCAAAAAAGAACCCGCGTATGGGGTTCTTTTCCGAAACTCTCTCAAGTTTTATATTGCAGCCTACAGGCTCCTTAGAGGCTAAAATCCTCTTCTCCCTTGAAAATAGCGAGTGCATGTTCAGCTGAAGCATCTGCCAAGGTAATGGCAGAGATTGCCTTAGTTAAACGGACGGCTTCCTCCAATGAGCGTTGGTGAATATTGCGCCCTGTAGCATTGCCAGACGCTCCCCCAATGTGAATTTGCTCATGAAGTTGCGTAAGGAAGACCTCAGCATCGGCGGTTGATCCTCCGGCACATACTAAGCCACAGCGACCTGATGCCATCGATGCAATTTTCAGGGCTTCCGCGGAGCTTCCGGTTTCAGGTTTAGGAGGATTGACTTTTACAAAATCCGCCCCTAGGCAAAGTGCTACACCAGCTGCTCCTGCGATTAAGTCAGGATCCTTTTCGTTGCTTACCGCTTTGCCACGAGGATAAATCCACAAAACGACTATGAGTCCGTGGGCGTGTGCTTCAGCAATGAGCTCTCCTGCTTCTGCCATCATGGCCGATTCATACTCAGAACCAAGGTATATGGTGTAACCCAGACCGACTATGTTTACTCCTGCTTCACGCATAGCCAAAACTGCCTCAAAATCGTACAGCTGAGGTGAGTACGGATCATCTTGCTTTGTTTTAACAAGATTCGTCTTCGAGTTCATTTTCACCAGATAGTTAAGGTCAGGATAGTCTGCCGCATACTGAGCAATAAGTCCTCTTTGACCAGCTAAAACGCCGCATATACCTTGGGATGCGATGCGGAAGAGGTGCTCGGGCTCGGCGTCGGCGATATCGATTCCTTCGCCATAGAAATCTGCGTTGAGATGTTCTATTTTTTGATCGCAGGCAAATAACATCAAGCGGCCGGTATTGCGTGTTGCCTTCATGTAGTTATCAATATAAAGCTCCCTTGACTCCGGCATCACATCAACCGGAACCCTAACCTGATCACGTGTGATTGTAGGCATGGTTTCCTCCTGTAGCTTCGCTGTTTGCACGGATGATTCCGGGCAAGAATAATCTCTTTCCCATTCTAATGAAAAAGCTGCTTTGGCCTAGTTCTTTCCATAATAAACCCGTGAAACAAAAAACCGGCTCTAAAACCACTCGCGCTTATTAAATACGTAGGCCTGTTCGAAATCACCTTGCGACTTTGTCAGATACAATACACCCTCAACAACACCTATCACGGCGACGACTGCGCCTGCGATTCCGAGAGTTAGAATGCTTCCCAAGACAGTAACGGCAAGCATGATGAAACCTGGCGTGTTGTAGCCTAAATAAAACTTATGGATGCCGAGAGATCCCAAGAATATGCCGAGTAGGCCTGCTGCTATATGGTCTTTGGTTGCCACAGGCTGCTGCTGGTAATAGGGGACTTGCTGTTGGTAGCCTTGTGGTTGCTGTCCGTAAAATTGTTGCCCCTGCGGCTGGCCATACGGCTGCTGCGGCTGTCCGTAGGCTTGCTGCGCTTGGTCATACGGCTGCTGCGGCTGTCCGTACGGCTGCTGTTGATCGTAAGGTTGCTGTGTTTCGCTGTAGGGCTGCTGCACCTGCGCCTGTTGTTGATCATACACCTGCTGTGGTTGCTCATAAGACTGTTGTTCTTGAGAATAGAAAGGTGGGGGAGGTGGAACGTGGCCCTGATCTTGCAAGGGTGCTTCGGTTTGAACTGGGGATTCTTCTTGTATTTGCCCCTGCTCCAGACCTTGATTCTGATGTGTCTCTTCATTTGACATAGTGTCCACGCCAACTTTCTGTTGATCTGTTACGGAATGCTCTTGCACCTCTAGGTTTTCACCAGAAGATTCTTCAGGCAAAAGGATTTCTTCTTTCGAAGCGTCCTGCGACTCAATACCATGAGCAGTGGTCATCATTGCCCCTTTCGTCTGTACGTACTCAGGCAATCATAGCGATGTAATAATGATGCTCCTTTTTTCGTCATACTCTTGTTGCTGGTTTGCAATAAAGCACGCAATTTATTTGTCTTTTTTAGAAAATAAATGAGTTATCTTTCCTACAATGTCCATGAGGTTCTCCCGGAATATGAGGCCGAGAACTGCCAAGGCGGCGCCAATCGCGAAAATAATGGCGCTTTGGATGATGTCGCCCTGCATAATACCATTTGCAGCATAGGTAGAGACGATGATCCCAGGGGCCCGCGCAAGGTTCGATAGGACAAGAAAGTCTTTCATTTTCATGTCCGTGAGCGGGACAAGGTAGGTAAACACATCTTTTGGCAAACCCGGAATTAAAAATAGAATAAAAACGAGGATATTAAGCTTTCCTGAACCCTCGAATTCTTTAAACCTTGAAAGGGCTTTTGTAGGCACAACGGCCTGCACGAACGGGGCCCCAAGCTTATGGACTACCATATATATAAAGGCGCTCGACACTACACATCCGATAAGTATTATGAGGCCGCCAAGCCAGGCCCCATATAACAAGCCCGCAGCAATCTGCACAACTTCACCCGGAATAAAGGCCACGACTATCTGGAGAAACTGCAGACCAAGCAAGATAAACATGCCTGACGTACCGGCATTGCGCACTTCTACCAAAACGCGATTAAGCCCTCCCGTCTGAAAGAGCCCTTTGATATAGGGCCACAAAAAATAAAGGAGAACAAGGGTCAGGACAAAAAAAGAAATCAGCCCAAGAAACTTGAAAAGCTCTGCCCGGGTGTAGGCTTTTTCCTTCTCTGTTTCAATTTCTTTTTTGTTCATAGTCTGAAATTAATCATCATGGCGCGCTTTGTCGTACTCTTCTTTAAAGGTAGAGAACATGCCTTTTGCTTTACCAATCTGCTTCCCTGTTGCGAACGCCCCTTTATTCACGACTTTTCCCGTTTTCTTCGCAGCAACACTGGCTTGTTTTGAGACCTTGGCTGTAGTCTTACTCGCCTTATCCATCGCAACGGCGCTTGCCTTACCCAGCTTCTCTGCTGCTCCTCCTTCAGTCGTTAAGTCTTTTATCTCGTCCGATACTAATATCGAACCAAGTGCAGGTGTGGCAGACGTGCCTTCCTGCTCGTCTGAAGAACTCAGGGCAATCCCACTACCTGTTCGAAAGCCTTTGATGAAATCGGCCGGAACGTCCCGTGTGCCAAGAAGAGCGTCCGCAGCCATCCCTTCATGGCTCTTAACTCCCTCAACAACTCCTGTCCGCGGGTTGAACTCCACATCACCCACTAAGCCAAAGCTCTCTCCGTCCTGCGTCATAAGCGGTAATCCTATCCACATGATGCATTTCTCTGGTTCAAGGCCTAAATCCTTGTAAGCACCCGTATTGGTCGCAGTAGATTCTTGCCCTACTCTTATTCTGCCGTCGACAAATTCGTAGCCGTGTATCGATACAAACAAATCCTTGCGGCGAAACATCCAAAGAAGGTCGGGTCTTTTTACGATGAAACCGACCACCTTCTTTTCGCTTGGATGAAATACGAAACTGCGCACTTTTCCAATGCGGCGTGTTCCTTTTTTACCCCCGACAACCCGTGTTCCGGTCAGTTGTTTTGTTGATACGATCTTCTTTGCCATAGTAACCTTCAAGGGCACCCCTGGAGGTGCCCTTCTACTTCCGCTCGATGCTTATCATATACCTCGAACTCGCTCTATATTAAAGCCTAGAGAGAGTTTATTTTAGTCGTCAAGCTTGTCGCTTATATCTTCAACCGCGTCGGCAACCCCTTCGGAGGCCTTCTCAAAGACTTCTTTTGCCTCGTCTTTAACGTCTTCAACCTTCTCGGCAACCACCGAGATGGTGTCGTCGGCAAAATCCTGTGCACTTTCAACATTTTTTGCAACCTGCGAAGCGATACGCGCACGAGCAGCTTCGATTTTTTCACGAAGTTCGTCGTTCTTTTCAGTGAACACGGGCTTTACGCCGCTTGCGGCCGACTGCACCTTTTGTGCTGCAGCCTCATATACCTCTTGGCCTTTCTGCGTGACAGCTCCTGCAACTTCCTGGCCTTTTTCTGCCGTCTCCTGATACAGATGCTGAACATTGGCGGCTGCCTGAGCCCCCACATCCTGTGCTTGACCCCAGGTTTCTCCCACTTTCTCGGAAACCATGGCCCGTGTATCAGCGCCTTTGCGCGGTGCATAGAGAAGTGCTATGCCTGCACCTAGCAAGCTGCCGAGTATAAATGCCCCTACTCCTTTATTCATATATATCTC
>CAYFQW010000002.1:1615-182610 GCA_964345475.1 uncultured Raoultibacter sp. | reverse complement strand
AGTCTCAAGAGGGAGAAACACCATATACCCCGTCTGCCGAAATGCCGTACTCAAAGGAGGAGTTAGCAAACTTTAGCCTCATATATACCAGCAGGGACGGCTCTTTGAGTATGTTCCAAGACAAAGAGGGGCATCTTGTATCGGTCGATACTTCGAAGTTATTTTCGTAACAGACCTCATTTTGTTGAGGCATTATATACAAATGCGTGTTTGAAGGAGATTGATTAATGGCTTTATCTATAGGTATCGTTGGCTTGCCCAATGTTGGAAAGTCGACACTTTTTACTGCTTTAACAAAGAAGGGCGGATTAGCGGCCAACTATCCTTTTGCCACAATTGAGCCTAACCTCGGAATTGTTCCTGTGCCCGATGAGAGGCTTGAGATCTTATGCAAAATAGATAACTGTAGAAAAATAGTTCCTGCAACTGTCGAGTTTGTAGATATCGCAGGTTTGGTAGAGGGCGCATCGCAGGGGGAGGGCTTGGGAAATCAGTTTCTCGCCAGTATCCGGGAAGCCGATGCCATATGCGAGGTTGTCCGTTTTTTTAAGGATCCCGATGTGTCTCACGTTGCGGGCAAGGTCGATCCTTTAAGTGATGTAGACACCATTAAAACGGAACTCATCCTTGCCGATATGGCTACTATAGAAAAAGCACTGCCACGTTTAGAAAAAGATGCTCTCCGCGATAAGGCTCTCCATAAAAAACTAGAAACCGTTAAAAAGGTGTGGGAAGGGCTTGATGAGGGCCATCGCGCTCGTACACTTGCCTTAAGCGAAGAAGAGCAGGAGCATTTGCAGGATCTTCATCTCCTAACGATGAAGCCCATGCTCTACATTGCTAATGTCGATGAAGATGAGCTCGATGCGGAACTCCCCTTGATAGACGGTATGCAGGCCCTTCCCATTTCAGCCAAAGTTGAAGCCGATCTCGCTGAATTGGATCCGGAGGAGGCCCTTGAGTACCTTAAGTCGTATGGGCTGAATGAAAGCGGTCTGGCGCGTCTTATTCGGGAAGCGTATGCAATCCTTGGGCTTCAGTCGTTTTTTACGAGCGGTGAGGTCGAAACACGAGCATGGACAGTCAAGGTTGGCGCAAAAGCACCCGAGGCAGCAGGGGTGATCCATAGTGACTTTCAGCGTGGTTTCATTAAAGCTGAAACGGCGAGTTTTGAAGACTATGAGGCACATCAGGGCGAGGTCGGTTGCCGGAACGCGGGCAAATTGCGTCAAGAAGGCAAGGATTATGTCGTCCAGGACGGCGATGTTCTCCACTTTAAATTCAATGTATAGCTCAGGACATGCAACGGAAACAGCTGGGTTACAATACCTGAGTACAACAGATGTGTGATTCTTGCTGAAGGTAGTAGGACAGCCTGCAAGCAGATTGAAGATACGGAAAAGAGGTTGAGTTGGTATGACCTATCTCGGAGAAAGTATTCCAAAGCTGGGGTTTGGCTTGATGCGCTTGCCTGAATACGAGCTCAATGGTGAAAAGATTATCGATATAGAGCAATTAAAGTTGATGGTCGATGAGTTTATAGGGGCAGGATTCACGTACTTCGATACTGCATATAGCTATCATGGGGGGCGGTCTGAAACAGCTGCTAAGCAGAGTCTGGTAGATCGCTATCCACGCGAGAGCTTTCAGCTTGCCACGAAACTGCCGGCTTGGTTGGCCAAGTCGGCAGACGAGGCCAAGGCGATGCTGGCTACATCGCTTGAACGAACAGGTGCAGGTTTTTTCGATTACTATTTGCTTCATAATTTGGGAGGCCAAAGAACTGCAGCTTTCGAGAAGTATGGCCTTTGGGATTTTGCTCTTGAAATGAAGAAAAAGGGCCTGATAAAGCATATCGGTTTCTCAATACACGACAAGGCAGATGCCCTTGAGCAGGTGCTGATAGACCATCCGGAGACTGAATTTGTGCAACTCCAAATTAATTATGCTGATTGGGATAGCGTGGTTATTGAATCTCGAAAATGCTATGAAGTCGCACGCCGTTTCAAGAAGCCGATTGTTGTGATGGAGCCCGTCAGAGGAGGATCCTTGATGAGCCTTCCCCCAGAAGCTGCCTCAGTGTTTCAAAGAGCGAACCCTGAAGCCTCTTTGGCAAGCTGGGCAATACGGTATGTGGCGGAACTTCCAGGATTGATCGCAGTGCTTTCGGGCATGTCCACCTTGCAGCAAGTCCAAGATAATGTCTCCTTTATGAAGGATTACAAACCGTTTGAGGCCTTCGAGAAGAAGGCTGTCGAAGAGGTGCAGGATATTCTGTCTACGATACCTCGAATCCCCTGTACGGACTGTCGATATTGTCTCGATGAATGCCCCGAGCACGTAAAAATACCAGCGGCCTTCATTGCTTATAATATCTATCTTGTATATGGCGATATGCATCGTGCTCGTGAGAGTTATGGCTGGAACACATCAGGGGGGAAAGCTTCTTCCTGCATTGCCTGCGGTGCCTGTGAAAAGGTATGCCCTCAGCAGATCTCTATTATACGCGAGCTGGCACAGGTGGCTAAGGTCCTGGAAAGCTGAGTTTGCATTACTATGAATAGTAACACCTCTCAGGCAGCTTCTCGTTTCGGCTGGGGCGCTCTGCACCGGGACGGGCAGGCTGTAGGCGTGGAGTCTCTCGAGGAGTTCTGCAAACGTTCAACAGCTTGTGCACTCGCGTTTTCTGGTGGCTGTGATTCTTCTTATCTCTTACTGGCATTAACCAGGCGAGGTCTTGAAGTTAGTCCCTATTTTGTAAAAACTGCCTTTCAGGCGCAATCCGAATTGCAGGATGCTTTACGAGTAGCCGATGAGGCAGGAGTGACACTTCGTGTTATCGAAAGCGATATTTTGTCACAGAAACATATTTGTGAAAACACATCCCTTCGATGTTACCACTGTAAAACATTTCTTTTCTCGGAAATATATGAGCAGATGAAGCATGATGGCATAAGATTGCTTGTTGACGGCACGAACGCTTCGGATAATCCTAAACGCCGGCCAGGGTTTATGGCCCTAGCCGAGTTGGGTGTTTTGTCTCCTTTGCGAAGAGCCGGCCTTACAAAAGAAGATATTCGGAGGGCTTCGCGTCTAGAGGGGTTCTCAACTGCCGAAAAACCTGATTTTTCTTGCCTGGCCACACATATCCCTGTAGGTGAGATAATTGTGCAGGGTGCTTTAAAGGATGTTGAAGCCTCGCTTTGTAACAGGGTGTAGCTGCGGAGGCCTCAAACAGTATACAGGAAGTTCGAGCCTCTCGTTTCTTTCGTGTCTTTCCAAAGAGACGCATTGTATGATGAGATGCCCGTTTTTCTGAAAGGATGGACAGCAGTATGGATCGTGATGATCTGAGAGAGATCTTAAAGGCGGTGGCTGAGAAGGAAATGAGTCCCGAAGATGCCGAACACGCGTTTCAGCTCGATGCTTTCACCGACAAAGGGTTTGTGAAAATCGATAATCAGCGTGGTCTGCGACAGGGTGTTGCCGAGGTTGTTTATGGTGAAGGTAAAATGCCTGAACATCTGAAAGCTATTGTCGAGACAATGAAGCAATCTGGGCAAAAAAGAATCCTTATAACACGCCTTACCCAAGAAAAGGCCAGGTATCTCAGCAAGTATTTCGAATTTAGCTACCATGAACAAGCCCGTATCGCTGTTTTTGGCCCTCTGAAGACACCGAAAGCACCTGGGAGCATACTGGTAGCGGCAGCGGGCACGAGCGATATTCCCGTCGCTGAAGAAGCAGCTGTAACAGCAGAGTTTTTAGGAAATACAGTCAACCGCGTGTACGACGTGGGAGTCGCAGGCTTGCATCGTCTCTTTGCCCATTCTCAAGATATTATTAACTCTAAGGTAATCATTGCGGTGGCAGGGATGGAAGGGGCCCTTCCGAGCGTTATTGCAGGAATGGCTGATTGCCCCGTATTAGCTGTCCCGACAAGCGTTGGGTATGGTGCTTCCTTTGGAGGCGTTGCAGCGCTTTTAGCCATGCTGAATTCTTGCGCAAGCGGGGTGTCGGTTGTTAACATCGATAACGGGTTTGGAGCTGGTTTTCAAGCCTCCCTCATAAACCAACTAGGTAACGATCGAGGGTGTCTTAGTGAATCCTAAGCCTCCAGTTTTTTCAAAAAAGGTCGTCAATATGCATGAAATTATGGAACCATCTTTCGATTGTATGCGAGAGCGTATCTTGCGTCTTGACCTTTCGCGCGATGCTCGCCGTAACTCAATCCTCACGCAGGTGAGAGAGGCTTTCGATGTCTCGGAAAAAGAAGAGTACGCGCGTATCTGCTCGAGCATACAGCTTCCTGCTTGTCATAATAAAAATGTAGCTGCTGTGTATGAAGCCATTGGAGGGCAAGATCTTGACGAGTCTATACAGAGCCATGCTCGCGCTGTATACGGTATTCTTGCAGAGGCGGAGGCTTCGGTTCACGGCTGCTCTATAGAGCATACCCACTTCCATGAGGTAGGGACTGCATCTGCTCTCAACAATGCCCTTTGTATCTGTGCAGCTTTTTCGGTACTCAAGCCTCACCGTGTAGAGGCCACCCCAGTTCAAACGGGTTCCGGATACGTCGAATGCTCTCATGGTACCTTGAGCATACCGGCTCCAGCAACAGCAGCAATTCTTGCCCGTGGAGTGCCTCGGGCGCATGAGTTGCTTGAGGGTGAACTCTGTACCCCTACAAGCGCAGCTCTCATTCTTTATTTTGTCGACACCTTTATAGAGTGATTGGGCGCGCGTCTGTTTTTATGGAAGGTTCTTGCTGCTAAATCCGCTCTTTTTTTCTGAGCCCATTGAGAGAATGAGGCTTTGTTAGAATGATATGGTATATTTTCTTTTCAATACCCTATACCTGCCTTTGAAAGGCATGGGGCCTGTAGCGAACAAGAAGGAAGGTTTTACCTCTCATGTCACAGCATTTGAGCAAAAAAGATGTGGAAAATATAGCAGCCTATACCCACATTGGTCTTTCCGATGAAGAATTGGACGAAATGACTGGCTATCTCAACAAGGTTCTCGATACCCTGGCTCCTGTAAAAAATTACGAACTCGAAGGAGTTGAGCCAAGTTTCTATCCCATAGGCAAGCTTAAAAACGTCATGAGAGAAGATACGCCTCAGCCTAGCTTCACTCAAGAACAAGCCCTACAAAATGCGGCCCAGAAGCAGGATTCTTTCTTCTTGATTCCCTCGATACTGAGCGGAGGAGATGAGTAATGACGTGCTTCGCCGCAATGGGCGTACGAGAAATCCGCACTGGTCTGCTTGAAAAGCAATTTTCAGCACGGGAGATAACAGTATCCTCGCTTGAACGTATTGCTGAGGTGGATAAAAAAATACATGCTTTTGTTGAGTTAAGCGAGGATTTGGCGCTGGCTCAGGCGCGCGAGCTTGATGCAAAGATCGCGAGGGGAGAAGGCAGCGAATGCGGTATCCTTGCCGGTGTCCCTATGGCCTTTAAAGACAACATGAACCAAATCGGAACTCATACCACCTGTTCTTCGAAAATGCTTGAGAACTACGTTTCGCCTTATGACGCGACCTGTGTTTTGCGTTCAATCAAAGCAGGTGCCATTCCCTTGGGCAAGCTCAACATGGATGAGTTTGCTTTCGGTTCCTCGACGGAAACCTCATACTTTGGACCAAGTCACAATCCCTGGAACCTTCAGCGTGTCCCGGGCGGTTCGTCAGGGGGCAGCGCAGCTGCAGTCGCATCGGGCATGACAATGCTAAGCTTGGGTACTGATACGGGTGGATCCATCCGGCAGCCAGGAAGCTTTTGCGGAACAGTTGCCGTAAAACCAAGTTACGGCATGGTATCTCGCTACGGCGTGACAGCATTTGCCTCTTCACTCGATCAGGTGGGTCCTTTTGCTAAAAGTGTTGAAGACGCAGCCTGGGCCTTACAGGCCATCAGGGGGAGCGATGCGATGGACTGTGCCAGTCAAGATTCACAGGTAGATCTCATCGCTAAGCTCGGTGAAGGGGTCCAGGGCATGAAGATAGGGGTAATCTCAACCTTTATGTCAGCGGAGGGCCTGACTTCTGAGGTCAAGGAAAAACTCGAGGAGGCCATACAGAAACTCGATGAGCTCGGGGCCGATATCATTGAACTCGATCTTCCCCATGCGAAAGCTGCTATGGGGGCGTATTATATTCTCGGCCCCTGTGAGGCATTTTCCAACCTCGCCCGTTTCGATTCAATCCGCTATGGGTATTGCGACATCGGCCATGCCAACCTCGAAAAACAGTATGAAGCGAGCCGCACTGCAGGCTTTGGTTCTGAAGTGCAGCGGCGTATTATGCTAGGGAGCTACCTGCTCTCATCTGAGGCCTATGATGTCTATTATCGTCCCGCCCAGCAAGTCAGGACTCTTATCATAGAAGACTACAAACAAGCGTTTCAAAAGGTTGACTGCCTCATAAGTCCTGTTACGCCTCGCACCGCCTTCGCTTTCGGCGAAATAGCCGATCCTACAGAAATGTATCTTTCCGACATGTTCACTGTTTCAGCAAATATTGCGGGCAATGGCGGCATGAGCCTTCCTATCGGGCTCGGCAGTGATACTCACTTGCCCGTAGGCATACAGCTCGTGGCACCTTATTTTAAAGATGAAAATATGTTCAAAGTCGGCGCTGCCCTCGAGTCGGTATATAGATGTGAGGGCATAGCACCCGACTTTTCTCAGGGAAAGGTGGGTGCCTAGATGAAAGCGCTCGAAGAAGTCTTGAAAGACTGGGAGGCTGTTATTGGGCTTGAGGTCCACACTGAACTGACTACGCTTGAAACAAAGATGTTCTGCGGCTGCCCTCTTGAGTATGGAGCCGAAGCCAATGTGCACACCTGCCCAGTCTGCCTCGGCCTTCCGGGTGCCTTACCCGTCCCAAACAAGGCGGCTGTTGAGTCAATTATTTTGGCAGGACTTGCTACAAATTGCGAGATAGAGAAGAAAACTTCCTTTTATCGTAAAAATTATATGTATCCCGACATGACGAAAAATTATCAAATAACACAGGGACCCCTAGCTTTTTGCATGGGCGGCTTTCTTGATCTTGAGGTTGATGGGCCGGCTGCGCGCGAACGTGTCGATAGCGAAGAGGCTCGCGAGACAGGAAGCTACAGCACCCATATTGCTATTGAGCGCATACACCTCGAAGAAGATGCAGGAAAGCTCATCCATAAAGGGGGTACTGAGGGCAGGATAGCAGGAGCCACGCACTCCCTTATCGACTTTAATCGCTGCGGGAGCCCTTTGATAGAGCTTGTAACTCAACCTGATTTACGTACGCCCGAAGAAGCACGTCTTTTCGTGCAGAAACTTCGCCAGATTTATCTTGCAATTGGGATTTCAGACTGTTCTATGGAAGAAGGCAGCTTACGTTGTGATGGCAACGTAAGCATTCGCCCTCGTGGCACAAAGGAACTTGGTGTTAAAACTGAACTGAAAAATGTTAACAGCTTCAAAAGTCTTCACGATGGCTTGGCGTATGAGATACGTCGCCAAGCCCAGGTGCTTGAAGAGGGTGGGCGCATTTATCAAGAAACCCGTCATTGGGATCCTTCGTCAAAGCGTACGATGGTCATGCGTGTAAAAGAGACGGCTGATGACTATCGTTTGTTTCCCGATCCCGATCTGACCCCTTTTGAACTGCAAGATGATTTCATTGAATCGATACGGTCCAAACTTCCCGAATTGCCCGACGAGAAAGCCCTGCGGTTCAAATCTGATTTTGAACTTTCCGCTTATGATGCGCGTCACCTCGTGGAAGATCAGGAGCTCTCATCATTTTTTGAGGAGGCTATGTCGTGCGCTGAAAATGTGGGATATGCGAAACCTTTGGCCAATTTGCTCATAAATGATGTAACCGCCTACCTTAAAACTCAGGAAGACTGCATTCTATCAAAAACAGCTTTTACACCACGGCGGGCAGTTTCTTTGGTTGGGCTTACCGAAGACGCCTCCATTTCATCGAAGCAGGCTAAAGAGGTGTTTGCACGTATTTTCGAAGAAGGAAAAGATCCGGAGAAGATTGTAGAAGAGCAGGGCATGAAGCAGATTTCGGATGCTTCCGCCATTGAGTCCGTTGTCGATACGGTGCTTGCAGACAACCCCGACAAGGTGGAGCAGTACCGGGGCGGCAAAACGGGCCTCATAGGTTTTTTTGTTGGTCAGTGCATGAAGGCTATGAAAGGGCAGGGAAACCCCGAGCTTATCAATGAAATGTTGCAGGAGAAGCTTTCTTGAGGATGTTTCATTTGAGGTGTCTGGGCGTGGCGAGACAGCCGAACGCTTCACGAGGAAATTCGCATGATGCTTTGTCGTGGCAAGAAACAAGGCATCATACGACCTCGCCTGTAGCTTATTTATGAAGGGAACTTCATTTCTTAAAACAAATTGTGAATTTTTAGAAACTATATCACTCTACTGTGCTAAAGTATACGAAATAGAAATCGTTTTCCTATACAGAAGGCGATCTCAAAGAATGAAACGTATCGGTTTGATGTATATCTGAGGGCAGATAAGATGAATTTTAGTACGCCAACTGGGTTTAGAGATGTTTTGCCAAGCGAGGCTGAGAAGAGAGCGCAGGTTATCTCTCGGGTACAAGCTTGCTTTAATGAGTACGGGTACTCCTTAATTGAAACCCCGACTCTTGAAATAATGGACGTCGTCCAAGCAGGGATGCGTGTGCCAATAGCACCCTTTAAGTTTTTTGATTCCCAGGGAGACCTTTTAGCTATACGGCCTGATGTAACCATGCAGATTGCCCGTACCTGCACGACGCGCCTGAAAAGACAGGAGCCTCCTTTTAAATTTCGCTATACCCACAGGGTGTTTAGAGAGGCAGACGGACAGCCGGGAGCAGCTCCTCGGGAAATAACGCAGCTTGGCATAGAGTCTATCGGCTCTGCCGGGCCTGATAGCGATGCAGAAGTTCTTACTATGTTTGCGGAAGCGCTCATGCTTGCCGGCTTGGACGACTTTCAACTGTCAGTCGGAACGGTATCCATTCTTCGGGAACTCATCGAAAAAAGTGGCCTTGACCCTCTCTGGAAAAGCGAGGTTTTAGACTCTTTCCACAATTCGAACTTTGTTAAACTGAGTTCTCTTGTGGAGGATGGGTTGCAGGAGGCCGCTCGAGGAGAGGATTGCTGCACGGCTTGTATAGAGGCCATTGGAAAGCTTCCTCACATAAGTGGCGGGAAAGAGGCTATCACTCAAGTTCGTAAGCTTGTAGGAGCCTTTGCTTGTACGGATGGGCTCGATGTTTTAGAAGCTACTTTAGACCTGTTGGCCCCTACAAAGTTTTTTGACAAGATAGTGGTAGATTTTTCGGTCATGAGTTCGTTCGACTACTATACCGGCTTGGTCGTCGAGGCATATGCGCCAGAGTTCGGAGAAGTTTTAGGAAGCGGCGGACGCTACGACGGTATGCTGGCTGCATATGGTAGGGACCTGCCAGCAGCAGGGTTCGGCTTTTCATTAGAATCTCTTATGGCAGCACAAGATATGCAAAGCGCCGCCTTGCCGCCCACATTGTCAGGCACAGGAGAAAAGCCCCTTCGAATAGCCATCCCTAAGGGCTCATTGAATGCCGACAGCATCCAGATTCTTAAGGAAGCAGGTCTCAATGTCGACGGCTTGGACAATCCTGGAAGGCAGCTTGTCATTCGACACCCGGGCATTGAGTATATTATCGTCCGACCAAGTGATGCGCCCTCCTTTGTCAGTCTTGGTGCTGCCGATTGTGGCATATGTGGGAAAGATTCACTTTTGGAATCAGACACCGAAGTTGTTGAACTAGTAGACCTTGCCTATGGTGCCTGTCGTTTTATTGTTGCGAAACCACAAGGGCAAAAGGAAACGGCTGTGCAGTGTTTTGAAGAAAAGGGATCGGTGCGCGTTGCAACAAAGTACCCTCGGATAGCACAACGCTTTTTTGACGAAAAGGGTATGCAGGTCGACATCATCAAACTTCATGGAAACATAGAGCTCGCTCCTTTAACAGGCCTTGCCGAGCTCATTGTTGATATAACTGCTACGGGTACGACGCTCAGGGAGAATAATTTAGAAATAGTCGATGAAGTCCTCTCTTCCTCGGCACGTTTCTTTGCAAACGGCTGTGCTTTTAGGACCGACGCTCGTGTGGTTCAACTAGCCCAAAAGCTCCAGGAGTCTCAGATGTTGATGGCAGAAAGAGAGGATGGACAATGAGAAGAATAGAGCTACAACCTGGTGAGAAGTTTTCGACAGACCAGCTCAATAGAAGCGGAGCCTTTAATGCTGATGCGTTTGTAGCTGCTACAGAAATAGTGGAAGAGGTCCGCAAGCGGGGTGATGAGGCCCTCATAGATTTTACCGAACGCTTTGACGGGGTCAAGCTCGAAAAGTTTCGAGTACCTCAAGAGCTCATTGATGGGGCATATGGCAAGCTCGATCCCGCTGTAGCCGATGCCCTTTTGAGGGCATCAAAGCAAATACGGGAGTATCATGAGCGCCAGAAGCAGCAAAGCTGGTTTAGTGTCCGCGAAGATGGAGCTTTGGTAGGAAGTAAGGTCACCCCCCTCGACTCAGTAGGAATCTATGTACCTGGCGGGCGTGCGCTATACCCCTCATCGGTGCTTATGAATGCTACCCCTGCTTCCGTCGCTGGTGTTTCCCGTATCGTATGCGTGACACCTCCTAACAAAGAAGGGGAATTAGATCCTGCCATTCTTGTGGCCTGTGAGATTTCTGGCGTAACTGAAATCTATACAATAGGAGGAGCCCAGGCTGTTGGGGCCCTGGCCTATGGCACGGAACAAATAAAGGCAGTCGACAAAATAACTGGTCCAGGCAACGCCTATGTTGCCGCAGCTAAGAAAATCGTTTCGGGCGATGTGGGCATCGATATGATTGCTGGGCCTTCTGAAGTTTGTATTCTGGCAGATGAATATGCGGATCCTGCCTTAGTCGCCATCGATCTGATGGCACAGGCAGAACACGATCCTTTAGCAAGCTGCTATCTGATTACTTTTGATACTGCCTATGCCGATGCAGTCGAAGCTGCTATCGAAGTCCACCTAGAAGCTTCTGAGCGCCCGGATATTACATCTAGCTCGCTACGGGATAAGGGTCTCATTGTGATAGTCCCTACGCTTGATGCCGCCTTTGATGCTATCAATACGATAGCCCCTGAACACTTAGAGATTCATATGCCAGATGCCTTTGACTTATTGGGCTCAGTCCGAAACGCTGGGTCAATTTTCTTGGGAGAATGGACTCCGGAAGCAGTAGGCGATTATCTCGCCGGCCCAAATCATACCTTGCCCACAGGCGGTACCGCTCGTTTCTCTTCGCCATTATCGGTTGATGAGTTTGTTAAGAAGTCCAGCGTTATCCGTTATAGCAGACAGGCCTTGGAAAACGATGCTTCGGCCATTATGGCGCTTGCAGATCACGAAGGCCTCTGGGCACATGCCCGCAGCGTCGAATATCGCTGCCGTCTTGCGAAGTCTGTAAATTTAGGCGTAGAGGAGGCATCTGATTCATGAGAAAAGTGAGGACTGCCTCGCCGCACTTAGCCGATATGCGGGCGTATGACCCAAAGTATCTTCCCGCACAATGCGTGCTTTCTGCTAATGAATCAGCCATAGAATTACCCGAGGAATTGAAAGCGTCAATTTCTGAGGCTTTAAACAGGGTCCCTTTGAATCGTTATCCTGATCCGCTGGCAAATAAGCTACGCAGTGAGATAGCTCAAAGCTACGGACTGAGCTGCGATCAGGTGCTTATAGGCAATGGGGGAGATGAGCTTCTTTTCAATATCGCCCTTGCCTGGGGCGGGCCTGGGAGGATCTGCATCGACTGTCCGCCCACTTTTTCAGTGTATGCGCATAATGCACAGCTCAACCATACACAGGTTGTTGAAATACCGCGCAAGGCCGATTTTTCGAGTGATGAGGAAGCTATCCTTGAGCGGGTTTCAAAAGGAGACATCGACTACCTTATTTTGACGAGTCCTAACAACCCTACAGGAAACCTTGAGAAGCCTCAATTCCTGCGCAGGCTTTTAGAATCAAGCGACACCCTCGTCTTGCTCGACGAGGCGTACGTCGAGTTTTCAGACACAAGCATGGTCGACTATGTGAAAACGTATCCGAATCTTGCAATCCTGAGAACTTTTTCAAAAGCATACCGCCTCGCAGGCTTGCGATTAGGTTATTTGCTTGCGTCCCCCGAGGTGGTATCGGAACTTTTGAAGGTGCGCCAGCCCTATTCCGTCGATACATTCAGCCAGATAGTCGGAGAGAAAGTGTATCGTTCACGCGATATATTTTTGCCCGCGATAGATGAAGTTGTCACGGAGCGGGAGAAATTATATGAAAAACTACACAGCTTGAAAGAGCTTGAGGTTTTTCCCAGCTTCGCCAATTATCTTCTTATGCGTGTGGCAGGGAGTCATGAAATATGGCAAGGCTTGTATGATGAGGGCATCTTGGTGCGCGACTTTTCCCATGCGAAGGGCTTAAAAAACTGCTTGAGAGTAAGCATTGGCAGCCCTGAGGAAAACGAAGCTTTTTATGCAGCCTTGAAAGAATTATTGAATAAGAGGAAGGGCTTAAGCCTCGAGGCAAGTATGTAGCGGGAAGCCTTTGACATTCACGACATAACAGTACAGGAGAAGCAGATGTGCAAAGCTGGTCAAAGAAAAGATTTCGTTGAGATTCGACGTACCACCAGGGAAACCGATATCAATTTGCGATTGGGTATAGAAGGAACTGGGCGTGTAGAGGTATGTACGGGGGTGCCTTTTTTCGACCATATGATGGAGGCCTTCGCTCAGCACGGGCTTTTTGATATGAGCATAGATGCTAAAGGCGATACTGAAGTAGATGCGCATCATACGGTGGAAGATGTTGGGATAGTACTGGGCCAGGCAATCAAGCAAGCGCTAGGAGACAAGCGGGGTATTGTTCGCTTCGGCACGGCTTTTGTGCCTATGGACGAAGCTCTTCTAATGGCCTCTTGCGATGTTTCGGGTCGGGGTCAGCTGCACTATGACGTTTCGCTTCCTATTGAAATAATCGGAACTTTCGATACGAGCCTTGCGAAGGAATTTTTTATAGCATTGGCGAGCAATGCGGATATAACGCTGCATATCAAAAGCCTTTCCGGCGAGAATTCGCACCACATTATCGAAGCGGCATTTAAGGCGGTAGCACGAGCACTGTGCACAGCCTTTGAGATAAATCCGAGGATCCCCGATGTCCTGCCTTCAACAAAAGGCAGCCTGTGATTGAAGATGCTAGCTGAGTATAGGCAGAAAAGGAGCAATACATGGAGCTTTTCCCCGCTATTGATATTTTAGACGGAAAGGCAGTACGTCTTGAAAAAGGTGACTATACAAAAGTAAAGATTTATCATGATAGCCCCCTTGAACAAGCAAAGATTTTTGAAGACGCTGGAGCCGTCTGGCTTCACGTGGTTGATCTCGATGGTGCTCGATCAGGAATTAGTGAGAATATCTCTACCATAGAAGACATTTTGGAAGCCACCTCTCTTAAAGTTGAAGTAGGGGGAGGCATACGAAGCCTTGAGGCTTTGGAGCGTTTGGAGCAAGCAGGCGTGAGTCGTGCGGTACTCGGAACATCTCTTGTGAATGACCCAGACTTTGCCCGTGAGGCTATAGAACGGTTCGGAGGGCTTTTAGCCGCTGGTGTTGATGCTCGCCAGGGTGAAGTTGCTGTTGAAGGCTGGCGTGAGGGCGCCGGTCTTTCCGCTGAATCCCTTATATACAATGTTGCGCAGCTCGGATTTGAGCACCTCGTGTATACAGATATTTCACGAGATGGCATGCAAACAGGCCTTGACGTTGGGCGGTATGTTGAAATAGCAAAAATATTCGGAAACCCAGTTGTAGCTTCGGGAGGAGTATCGGGTATAGACGATATTGCAAACCTAGCGAAGGTCGCAGACAGCATCGAAGGAGTCATTGTTGGGAGGGCCCTGTACGAAGGATCCCTTGACATTGGAGAAGCTATACAAATCTGTAAGAAGGCAAAATAAAAGTTCGAGACCCTGTTTTGGCCCACTAAAGCTTGAGGAGACTGCCATATGTCAATAAAAAGAGTAATTGCTTGCATGGATATTAAGGATGGCCGTGTTGTAAAAGGCGTAAATTTTCTCAACCTTCGCGATGCGGGAGATCCTGTTGAGCTAGCAGCAGTATACAGCAGACAAAAAGCCGATGAGGTGTTCTTTCTCGATATCGCTGCAGACGATAAAAGTAAAGACGCCATGATTGATATGCTTGCTCGAGCCAGCCAGGTGCTTGAAGTGCCTTTTGGGTTTGGTGGAGGGCTTCGTACTGTCAGCCACATGGAGGCTATCTTTGCAAAAGGTGCTGCGAAGGTGTCGATCGGCTCTGCAGCCATTGCGCGTCCCGAGCTCTTAAGCGAGGCAGCCCGTACTCTCGGTAAACAAGCCATCGTCTGTGCCATAGACGCAAAACAGATCGCAGGAAACCCTAACAAGTGGGAAGTATATGCTTCAGGAGGTAAAAAAGCCACAGGACTTGATGCGGTAGAGTGGGCCCAGGAAGCTGAACGGCGAGGCGCCGGAGAGATCTTGCTTACGAGCATGGATCGTGATGGCAGTTGCGAGGGTTTTGATTGTGCTCTGACGAGAAGTGTCGTACGTGCCGTAGAGATCCCCGTTATAGCTTCAGGTGGCGCAGGATCGCTTGAACAATTTGCCGAGGTGGTTATAGACGGGGAAGCTGATGCCGTTTTAGCTGCCTCTATTTTTCATTTCGGGACATATACCGTCTCTCAGGTGAAGGAATATATGTGCAAACAGGGCATTTCTGTCAGCCTATGAGGATATGACTTTATGGTAGGATACAGGTGCTTGTGTCGCTACTGCTGTGTTTTAGAATAGAGAGAGGCATGTAGAAGAGTGGCAAAAGATGCAGAGGATTTTCCTCAATTAAAATTCACTGACAAAGGCCTTATCCCTTGCATTGTCCAAGATGCCGCTACGCAAGAAGTTCTTATGATGGCGTGGATGAATGAGGAATCTCTCAGAAAAACACTTGCTGAGAAAAGCATGTGGTTTTGGTCTCGAAGTCGTTCGGAGCTATGGCATAAGGGGGAGACGAGCGGCAACACACAGGCCCTGGTCGACCTACGGTACGACTGCGACGGGGACACGCTTCTCGCTTTGGTGCACCCAAAAGGACCTGCTTGCCACACAGGGGCAAACACTTGTTTTTTTAAAAGTTTCAGATAATATGAGCTGTGATGCGCTAAGAAAAACTCTTGAAAGCCCTATAGGCTTGAGTTATCATAGACGCAGTTCTTATGAATCCCATTGAAAGAATCGTTTTTTGTTAGAATCCCTATGCGAAATCTATCGTAGTGCAGATACTCTGCGTAAATACCTTATGGTAGAAGGAGGACAGAGGTGAAGTTTTTTTTGGATACCGCCGATCTTGCTGAGATAGAAGAGGCGGCAAGTTGGGGTGTTTTAGCTGGTGTTACCACCAATCCCTCGCTGTATGCACGAGTCGGAGGCAGTGTTTCTGATTTTCCGAACCATATCAAACGTATTTGTGACATCGTGGACGGACCAGTTTCCGCAGAAACCCTCGCGATGACACGTGAAGATATAATTCGCGAAGGGAGGGAGCTCGCTGCTCTCGCCCCTAATGTGGTTGTAAAGATACCCACAATGGTCGAAGGTTTGGCCGCTACTCATGTACTGTCGAAGGAAGGCATCGAAGTCAATATGACCCTCTGCTTTACCGTACCTCAGGCGATACTAGCCGCTCGTTCAGGCGCACGGTATATCAGTCCTTTCGTTGGCAGGTTCGATGATATTTCCGAAGACGGCCTTTCCCAGCTTGAGGATATCGTCATAGCAGTCAACAATTACGATTTTTCTGACTGTGCAGCAAAAGATGAGTCGGTTGAAATTATTGCCGCATCGATTCGCAGTGCACACCATGTGACCCAGGCAGCCCTGATGGGCGCTGACATTGCTACTATTCCTTTCAATGTGTTGAAGAAGATGCTTTTCCATCCGCTTACCGAACGCGGACTAGATTCATTTATGAAAGACTGGGAGAAAGTTAAAAATGCATGAGCGACAATGAAGAAAAATCAAGCGTAATCCTGGAAGAAAAGCCTTCTTCCGACATTGAGCCCGTGAAACGTAAGCCACGAGCACGCCGTACGACGGTTACTCCTGAAGAGGAGCGTGCAACAAGCAAGAGCACCTCTACAAAAAAGGACGAAAAAAGAACTAGGACAGCAACTGATACAAGCGATGGTTCTGGGGAAAAGAAAAGCACCCAGGATTATAAAGGCCCTGAAAAAACAGTTTCCAAGGTGACCAAAGCCCGCCAATCCTCTGTGAAGCCATCGAGCAAGCAGGGAGGCTCTAAGCCTTCTAACCGCAGCAACACTAAGCGCGCTCGTAGACCGCAGCAGGGGCAGAACCGCAACGGTCAAGTTGCTCCCCAGATTACGCTCGAAGAGTTGACCGCGCTTAAAGTTGCAGAGCTCAAGGAAAGAGCAAAAGAGCTTCATATAGAGGTCGCGGGACTCAAAAAGGCAGACCTTGTTCAAAAGGTCTATGAAGAAAGTGTTAAAGCCGAAGGTTTTGTCGACGTTGAGGGCATCCTCGATATCTTGGCAGACGGCTATGGCTTTCTCCGAACCCAAGGATACCTTCCGAGTGAAACAGATGCGTACGTGAGCCTTTCTCTCATACGTCGCAATGGGCTTCGCAAGGGTGATTATATAAACGGCCAGGTTCGTCCTGCTCGTGAAAATGAGAAGTATGCTGCCATTCAGAAGCTGAATAGCATTAATGGTATTCCTGCAGATGAAATAGGAAAACGTGTCCGTTTCTCTGAATTAACGCCGGTATATCCTGACGAGCGACTGTGGATGGAGCACGGCAAAAATACTATAACAGCCCGTGTGATTGACTTGGCTGCCCCCATTGGCAAAGGGCAGCGCGGTCTTATTGTTTCTCCGCCCAAAGCAGGGAAGACGACCATCCTCAAGGATATTGCCGCATCCATCTCTGCGAACAATCCCGAAGTGCATCTTATGTGTCTTTTAGTTGATGAAAGACCTGAAGAAGTAACTGATATGGAGCGCTCTATCAAGGGCGAAGTGATTTCTTCAACATTCGACATGCCGAGCGAGAACCATATCGCCGTAGCTGAACTAGTGATTGAGAGAGCTAAACGCTTGGTTGAAACGGGTAAGGATGTCGTTATTCTTCTCGACTCGCTTACTCGCTTAGCCCGTGCATATAACCTGGCCCAGCCAGCATCTGGTAGAATTTTGTCAGGTGGTGTCGATTCGACGGCCCTGTATCCACCCAAACGCTTTTTAGGTGCTGCACGTAATATCGAAGGCGGCGGGTCCCTCACTATTCTCGCATCTGCTCTTGTAGATACGGGCTCTAAGATGGATGAGGTCATCTTTGAGGAATTCAAAGGGACAGGCAACATGGAGCTTAAGCTCGATCGATACCTTTCCGATCGGCGCATTTTCCCCGCCATCGATCCAGTTGCTTCTGGAACACGTCGGGAAGATCTTCTTCTCGATCCTCAAGAAGCTCCGCTCATATGGGCAGTCCGTCGAATTTTAGCAAATATGAATAATACAGAGCGCGCCATGAGTATGCTTATAAACTCGCTCAGGCAAACAAACAATAATCAAGAATTTCTCCTGCGCACTGCAAAAAAAGCCCAAGCAAACAAAAGCGACGACAATTTTGAATTTTAGTGTTTTTCTATATAGGGTTTCTTGAGTTTCAAGAGAGTCTTTGCTGTATTTGGTTGGTGCTGGCAATGCTTGTTGGTATAGTAGTTCTTGATATTGTGGCTTTCGACCTGGACGGCGAGATGGAAGCAACAACTCCCTTTGCCTTTTGTTCCGGGTAAAATTATAGTAAGGTGACCTTGCTCGCTCTGCCGTGCACACGCCTCAGCAAGGTGGAAGGACTGATATGAACAATCAGCAAAATTGGCAGCAACAAGCCTGGCAGCAAAGTCAAGCTCAAAATTATAGACAGGCTGGAGCCCCCCAACCTGTCTATGTGCAAGCGCAGGGAACCCCTGCAGGAAATACTACCAAAAAGTCAGGTAAAGGCTGGATAGTTGCTATCATCGCAATCGTTTCTCTCTGTGCCTTAATCGCTGTAGGCATGGTTTCTTGTTCAGAAATGCTTTCGTCTTCTTTGGGTGGCGTGTATGGCTCTCAATCAAGCGATATAGCTTATCTTTCAGAGGATAGTATTGCCATCATCGAAATCAATGGAACCATACAATATGACGGTTCCAACTCAAGCCCCGAAGGCTTGAAGTATCAGCTTGATAGGGCAGAAGAAAACAACAAGATAAAAGCCGTGGTCTTACGCGTCAATTCTGGCGGGGGTGTCGCTACTGCAGGCGAGGAGATGACCAATTACGTTCGAAACTTCAGTAAGCCAATAGTCGTTTCGAGTGCATCGATGAATGCGAGCGCAGCTTATGAGCTCTCTTCGCAGGCAGACTTCATATTTACGGCTAAAACAACTGCCATTGGATCGATTGGTACAGCTATGTCTATTACGGATCTCTCGGGGTTGTATGAAAAGCTCGGTATCAATATCGAGGACATTACCTCTGCCGAGAGTAAAGACTCAAGCTATGGCAACCGCCCCTTGACCGAAGAAGAGCGCCAATATTATCAAGACATGGTTGATGAGATTAATGGGTACTTCATAGAAGCTGTCGCCGAAGGGCGTAATTTAAGTATCGAGCAGGTTCGAGAACTTGCTACGGGACTTACTTTTACGGGTGTGGCTGCAGTTGAAAATGGCTTAGCAGACGATATCGGAACGCTCGAGGATGCTATAGAGAAAGCCGCCAATTTGGCCGGAGTCACAGACTATAGTACTGTCTATCTTGAAGAAGAATCTATAAGTATGTATGACCTGTTAGATATTCTCGGAGAATCTTCGACAGAGGATGAGTTGCTCATACGTTTCAAGGAGTTAATGCACAATGGAAGCTTCGCTTACTAAAGTAACATGGCCAAAGAGGGCAACCGTTACCGCAGGTATGCCCTATGGTAATAAAGGTTTGCATTTTGGTCATATTGGGGGAGTTTTTGTTCCCGCAGACTGTTTTGCCCGCTTTCTCCGCGATCGAATCGGAAAAGAAAACGTCCGCTTCGTATCGGGGACAGATTGCTTTGGGTCTCCCATAGATGAGGGCTATCGAAAAGCACTTGAATCGGGTGAATTTCAAGGGTCTATCTCTGACTATGTGAGAGAAAACCATGAGAGACAAAGGGCAACCCTCGCTGCTTATGGGATAAGTCTTTCTATCTATGAAGGAAGCGGTATCGGATATTCTGCCGAGATGCATCAACAATTAAGCAATGCTATCGTGGAAAAGCTTTACGCCAACAAGCATCTCCACAAGCAAGAAACATTGCAGTTCTACGATACGGAAGCACACATGTTTCTTACCGGTCGACAAGTTCTTGGCCGCTGTCCCGTACAGGCTTGCAAAAGCGAGCAGGCGTACGCCGATGAATGCGAACTTGGTCATCAGTACGATCCCAAAGATCTTATTGCGCCTATTTCGACCGTTACAGGAACTGTGCCTGAATTGCGTCCTGCTGCAAACTGGTATTTCGATCTTCCTTCGTATCAAGAGTTTCTCGAAAGGTGGGTAGCAGCCTTAGAGGAAGACGACACGGTACGCTCCTTAGTTCCTCACACCATAAAGGAGTTTCTTGCACCTCCTATTATTTACGTACGAAACGAAGAGGAGGAGCGTTACCTTAAACTGGCCGATCAATTGCCTGATCATCTGTACAGAAAAGCTTCCGCAGGCAAAAGAAGCTTCGAAATAGAGTTTACATCGATTGAAGAGAGGGACACAGCCCGGGAGCTTTTGGTTTCGGAGGGGCTTCGCTTGAGAACAGGAAAAACCCTCGTACCGTTCCGCATATCAGGAAATGTCGAGTGGGGTGTCAAGATGCCCGATCTTGAAGGGGATGAAGGCCTCTCTATATGGTGTTGGCCTGAAAGCCTCTGGGCCCCCATCTCGTTTTCGATGGCCCTCAATGACAGAAAAGGCCTGCCACGAAGTACCTGGAAGGATTTTTGGTGTTCAGATGATGCTGTCGTATATCAGTTCATAGGTCAGGATAACCTCTATTTTTATGGAGTTGCCCAGCCAGCCCTCTTTGAAGCGGTTTCAGAAAATATCACAGGGGATGAACGTACGCTAAGCTGCCCCCTGAGGCACACGAAACTCATAGCGAACTATCACATACTGTACGGAAGCAAAAAGGCATCGTCTTCTGGTGCGGTTAAACCCCCAAGTGCTGATGAGCTTTTAGAGCATTACAATTACGAGCAGCTGCGCGCACATTTTCTGGCGCTCGGGCTGTCTATGAAATCGGTTGGGTTTAAGCCAAAGGCCTTCGATCCTGACGAAGAAAAAAGAAATGATCCACGTGTGGCAGACCCCGTTCTGAAAGAAAGCGCGTTACTGACCAACATTTTCAATCGACTTGCCCGCAGCTGTTTCTACGAGGCCCAAAAAAACTTTGAGGGATATATGCCCTTAGGTAAACCGAGCCCTGAACTTGTAGCCAAGGTCAATGAAGAGCTTGCTGCCTACGATGCAAGCATGTATAAGATTGAGCTTCATACTATTATGTCGCAAATGGATGATTTTCTGCGTTGGTCGAACAAGTATTGGACTGAAAAAATAGGTGAAGCAGAGAAGAATAAGGATGCTGAAGCGCGGAGGCAAGTCTTGTTAGATAGTTTCTACCTCCTGCGTATCTGTACCTTGCTTATGCATCCGGTTGTGCCTTCGGGTACTGAAAAAATATGTGCCTATCTTTGTTTTGAGCCAGAAGATTTCTTCAGCTGGAACTATGATTTCGAAAGTATGGAGGAGCTTTGTAGTGCTGGCGATATACAAGAGGGACGTCATCGGCTCCGTGAGCTTCCTCCTAAGACGGATTTTTTTAGAAAGCATCCCTAGGATTTCGGTGAGAATAACATGTGCGTCGATCTGAATTGCGAAGGAGGGTAGGCACATGGCAATGTTTTTAGCTCGGACAGTACGGTCGCTTCCCCTTGTAATACTTTTAGCTGTGCTTGCACTCGTGGTGTATTTCGTTGTCGTATACCACAGCTCTCCAAACCGGGCGAAAGAGATACTTATCAAACTGTTTACGGTGATAGGTATAGCCCTCTCCCTCTTTTTCGGATTGTTTTCTGTATACGCATATGCCGAAAAAAACTATACGGCGCTTGATTTCATGCTTGGCTTTTTAATTATTTCCCTCATAACGCTTTTAATTACGCGTATTTCTCGGGCGGTATTTCTCCATCATAACCCGAAGTATCGGAAAAAAGCTAAAAAAACGACTAAAGGGAGACGTTTAAGATAGGAAGAGGGAAGGCTGTAGTGAGCTAAGCCTATGCGCACGTCTTGTGTTGGCGCTTGAAATAATTGCTGGTAGTGGTATCCTCTTAAAGCTTTTAATTACACATGTTCTTGCGACTTGCACCGCGAGTGGCCACCTGAAAAGGCTGCGGATAGTGAGGGTGACCAAGAACAGAGGACTAACGAATGGAGAATGTATGACTAAGATAAACCTTAGTACCTTGCTTGATGCTGGTACGCACTTTGGGCATCAAACCCGCCGCTGGAACCCTAAGATGAAACCGTATATTTTTGGCAGCCGCGGCGATATTTACATCATTGACTTGAAGCAAACTCTTTTAGGGCTTGACAAGGCTTATACCTTTATTTCCGACCTTGTTAGAAAAGGCGGGTCGGTTCTGTTTGTGGGCACAAAAAAACAGGCACAGGAAGCAGTCGCCAATGCAGCTAACCGCTGTGGCATGCCCTATGTAAACTCTCGCTGGCTTGGTGGTATGCTGACTAACTTCGTTACCATTCGCTCACGCGTTGGGCGCATGGAAGAGCTCGAGGCGATGGAAGCAGACGGAACCATGGAAGTTCTTCCTAAGAAAGAGCAGATCCTGCGCCGTAAAGAGTTGATCAAGCTCCAGAACAACCTCAATGGTATTCGCAACACGAAGCGCCTTCCCGATGCAGTTTTTATTATTGATACGAATCGCGAGACAATCGCTGTCAACGAGGCACGTCGTCTAAATATTCCTATTGTTGGGACGCTTGACACCAACTGCGATCCCGATGACGTGGATTATGGTATTCCAGGAAACGATGATGCTATTCGGGCAGTCACGCTCCTCGCAGACTTTATTGCGGAGGCTGTTTTGGCAGGCGGAGTTGCTCCTGTAACAGCTGCAGAGATGGAAGCAGGCGCTCCAGAAGCTGGTCAGGAAGTTGCGGCGACTGAAGAGAGTACAGCTCAGGAAGCACAGGAGAATGCTCCTGTCTCCGAGGCAAATGCAGATGAGCAGCTTGAGGCTGAGGCAAAGTAAGAGTTGCTTTTGACGTGTCAGGTCGTGCATACGCCCGGTAAGTCCTGATACGCACATATGTGTAAAAAAGGCCTGAGGCACGGTATAGTGGAACACGAGAGATATATGTATGGCTCGTCGTTTTTGATTTCACCTATACCTTTGCAGTCAATTCAGTGCTCGGGAATACGATAGAAAGGATACGCGATTATGGCAAACATAAGCGCAGCTATGGTTAAAGAGCTTCGGGAGATGACCGGGGCGGGAATGATGGAGTGCAAAAAGGCACTTATCGAAACTGAGGGTGACGTTGAGAAAGCAGTTGACTTTCTACGCACTGCCGGCCTTGCTGCTGTGGCAAAAAAAGCAGGTCGTGCAACTAACGAAGGTGCAGTAGTTGCCGTTGTATCACCAGCTAAGGATGAGGCCGCTTTAATAGAGCTCAACTGTGAGACTGACTTCGTTGGAATGAACGATACGTTTAAGGCCTATGCTGAAAAAATCGCACAAGCCGCTTTAGATAACAAACCCGCCGACCTTGAGGCCTTGCTTGCATCTAAAGTCGAAGACGAGACTGTCGAAGAGGTAGTAACAGACGCGATACACACCCTTGGGGAAAACATCCAGCTTGCACGTTTTGCATATAGGTCGCAAAAAGATGGTGCAATTTCCAGCTACATCCACGGAGCAGGAAAAATTGGCGTTCTTGTCAATTTTGAGCTTGGAGATAAAGCAATTGCAGACAGCGACGAATTTGCTCAGTTTGGCCGCGATATTGCAATGCAGGTAGCTGCTGTGGCTCCTGTTGCAGTCAGCCGTGAATCCATCGATGCTGCTCTCGTTGAGCATGAAAGTGCTATCTACAAGGCACAGGCTGCCGAGTCGGGTAAGCCTGAGGCGATCCAGGAAAAAATTGCCAGTGGACGCCTTGACAAGTATTACAAAGAGAACTGCCTGGTAGAGCAGGACTATGTGAAAAATACCGATCAATCTATTGCGGATTATACTTCAGAGGTCGCAAAAAAACTGGGGACAAGCATTACTGTTTTAAGTTTTGACCGATTCGTTTTAGGCGAATAACACGCAGGCGGCACAGCAGGGAGCTGTGCCGCCGTTTTTTATCTGTGATTGCAGGAGGGCGTAAGGAAGGATCCTATGTCCGAAGAAGTTATTGTGGTGCAGGGAAACAGAACCCTTGCAGGTAGTGTTTCAGTATCTGGGGCAAAGAATTCTGCCCTAAAACTCATGGCAGCAACCATATTAGGGCAAGGAGTATCGAAGCTCCAAAACGTCCCGATTATTTCAGATATAGACGTGATGTCTGAGGTTCTTAGCCATTTAGGCGCGCAAGTGGAGCGCGAGGGTCATACGCTGACTATTGACACTTCCTCAATCAATCAACTGGAAACCCCCTACGAGCTTGTATCAAAGATGAGAGCCTCCATCTCAGTATTGGGGCCTCTGATAGGTCGTTTTGGAGGGGCGCGGGCTGCCATGCCTGGTGGCTGTCAGATAGGTGCAAGAAAAATCGATATGCACCTAGTAGGTCTTGAGGCACTCGGTGTTGAATTTACGATAGATCACGGTGTTCTTGAGGCTCGAACCCCTCATGGGCTGCGAGGAGTTTCTGTCGTACTCGATTTCCCGAGCGTCGGCGCAACTGAGAATCTTCTTATGGCAGCAGTCGTTGCTGAAGGCTGCACTGTTATAGAGAATGCTGCCCGCGAACCTGAGATCGTTGATCTTGCCACTATGCTCAATGAAATGGGTGCGCGCATACGTGGTGCCGGTACCCCCACCATCGAAATACGGGGAGTAAAGCTTGAAGACATGAGGCCCTGCGAGCATGTAACCATTGGTGACCGCATTGAAGCTGGGACACTTCTAGCAGGGGGTGCTTTGACTGGAGGGCCAGTAACAGTTACGGGAATCGATCCATCCTACTTGCGTATGGCACTTATGAAGTTTGAGTCTATGGGCTGCTCTGTCTCAATAGACAATGATTCTGTGACGGTACGCAGAGAAAATCCTTTATTGGCGACAGACATTCAAACATTGCCGCATCCGGGTTTCCCTACTGATCTTCAAGCCCAGTTCATGTTGCTGGCCTCTCTTGCAGAGGGAGGCTCGGTTATAACCGAGAATATATTTGAGAATCGCTTTATGTTCGCCGCCGAGCTTATGCGCATGGGTGCTGATATCACCATAGAGGGGCATCATGCGCTCATCAAAGGGATAAAGCATCTGCAGGGCGCTCCCGTCTCATGCACTGATCTGCGTGCGGGTGCTGCCTTGGTGCTTGCGGGGATCGTTGCAGAGGGGGAAACCACTGTTCACGACATAGGACATATTGACAGGGGCTACGAGGATTACGTAGGAAAGCTTAATCGCCTGGGAGCCTGTGTATCAAGAGAGCCTTTGGGTGACAACTGAGGAATAGAGCTGCGTTATTGGCATGGCATACAAGAAGATAAAGAAGGATCGTGCTCAAAAGAGCTTTGTCGATCACGTTGTACCTTTGACGAGATCAGGTGAGACAAAGGCAGAGCACTCGCGCAGAAAAAAAAGAATAAAACATCATAGCAAGCTTGCAAAAACCAGGCAGATCAAGCCTTTTGTGCTCATTGGCGGAATAGCTTTTTTGATCGTATTGCTTTCTGTCGCCATAGGGACCTTCGCTTTTAAGGCGTCAATAAACGACAGACTGCAATTGAGCGATGACTCGACATATAGCAGCCTTGCGCAAGACCCCGATGACGGAATAAGCTACACACTTATTGTAGGCGAGTATTATGAACAGGGGGAAGAGTATACGGGCCCCGATCTCCTGCTTCTCATGCGGGAAGATTCGTCGTCCCAAAACCTGAGCTTTCTGGCTCTGCCGAGCAATTTGAAGGTGAGTCTCGACGATGGTGAAAGCGTGAGGCTGAAGGAGCTTCAGGTAAACGGTGGCGACACGCGTTTGATACGTCAGATATCCGACTTGGTGGACGTGCCAATACATCACATCATAAAGATTGACAACGAGGGTTTAGAAGAGATCGTCGACGACCTTGGAGGCCTTCTTATATCAGTATCTGAGGATATAGACGATCCTCAGGCTGGCTCCACTTTTATTGCCGAAGGAACACAGTTGCTTGACGGCGCCTCAGCGCTTACCTTTTGCAGGGCTACGAATTTTAAGTTGGGCGTGAAGACCACCATGGCAAATCAAGCGCTGCTCTGTTCTGAACTAATTAAATCTTATACGAAGAAGCATTTTTTCGATTTGTATGCATCTATAGACAGGCTTTCCACCCAGATCGAAACCGATTGCAGCTTCTCAGATATTCGCCGATTTGTACGTGAAGTAGAAGGGGCGGAAGATTGGAATATCCTGAGCTATGTAGTGGCAGGCTCAGTTTCGATAGACGGGGAAACGGATATAGCCTTCTACCATACGGATAGCACGCAATGGCCGTTGATACAGGAAGCTTTCAAGCAAGGTGTTGATGCAGCAAGCCTTATGCCAGCTGCACCCGATATCGTACCCTCAGATTATTCGCTTACCGTACGAAACGGTTCTGATATTGCCGGAGTTGCTAAGCAGCTTGCGTCTACCTTGGAAGCTGAAGGGTATACAATAGAAGAGACGGGCAACGCAGACCAGTTCGTCTACGACGAGACCCTCGTTATTTACGAGGATGCTGCGATGGCTGATGCAGCTGAAGCAATTGTTGATTATTTAGGGATGGGTAGGGTCGTTTCTTCAAACGGATTCTATTCTTTTTCAAGCGATATTCTTATAGTCATTGGGAAAGACTGGAAGCCTTCGACCTGACCTGCTGTTATTTTATCTTCTGTTTCCTGCCCCCAATCTCGGGTAGTTTCTTTTCTTCACGCTACCGAGCTGTCATAAAAGGCCAGGCTTTGCTGTGTTACAATCCTGTTAGTGTCTAACAAAGGAGTCGTCATGGTAGAAAAATCTGATATAGCAGCAGTTCTTGAGTTAATTCGTCCGAGCCTCCAGGCAGATGGCGGAGATGTACGTCTTATCGATGTCGCTGAAGACGGTACGGTCTCAGTCGAGCTTCAGGGGGCATGCAAAGGTTGTCCCATGTCCGAGATGACGCTCGCTCATGGAGTTGAGAGAATCTTAAAAGAGCGTGTGCCGGGAGTAACAAAAGTTGTTTCAGTAAGCTAAAGTAAGGTTCTGCAAGGAAGAAGGTTCGATGCTGATATGGCATTCTGTTGGGAAAAACGCGGATGCGATGAAGAGATGCAGTCGCGCTGTCCTCACAATTTAGGAGGAGAGCTTTGTCCGGCGGATTGCTTTTTTGCAGCTTGTGAGCGAGAAACTCATATCATTGAAAAAGATCTCGATGTTTTACTTAATCCTGATCTTGATTATGAGGCTGCGGCAAAGCAAATATGTCGGTATTGCTCCTTCTTCCTTACTCATGGGCCTCAGATATCCGACAGCTCTTCATTTGAAAATAGGGTCGGGAATCCCAATAGGTTTTTGCTTTAAGCTATCCCGCTTTTAGTTTTGCCTATGTCTGTGAAAGCGGCTCTGTTTGAAAACTACGGTCAGGCTGCCGTTCGTTTATGACAGTTGATATTCGAGAGGGAGGTAGTGTCGTGATTGTTTCCGAAATTGCCTGTCCTAAGTGCAGGTTTAATCGTTTAGATTTAAGCGCATACAACTCGATGATGGTTCTTAGCCAGGATTCGGCTTTGTTCACCCTTGAGTGCCCCCAGTGCGGTACAAGGCTTTCTTTTATGCATCGTATTCCACCTTGCTTGCGTGGCGAAGTTGAATATGCGGCAGCAAAATTAGGCGCGGGTATGGGACGGAAGAGCAACGAAGTATAGGCCCTGGCATATACTTCTTCCTATTTTTAAAACTTGTTAAAGGTGAGGTATGTTAAACGAGTTGTATCAAAATATAGACCCCGTTGCTTTTTCTATCGGGCCTTTTGTAGTTAGATGGTATGGCATTGCATATTTGCTCGGTTTTGCAGCAGCTGCTTTCCTTATATACCGCATAGCAAAAAGATGGAACGTAAAGGTTGATTCCGATGCACTTTTAAGCATCATGTTGTATATCATTATAGGGATAATAGTAGGCGCACGTCTGGGGTATATCGTTTTTTATGGAAACGGATATTACTTTCAACATCCTGGGCAGATTCTGTACGCCGGAATGAGCTTTCATGGAGGGCTTATCGGAGCTCTTATAGCGGGTATATTTGCAGCTCGGACGACGGGCATTCCGTATCTCACGCTCTGTGATTTAGGCGCTATAGCTGCTCCTGTCGGCTTATTTTTTGGAAGGTGCGCAAATTTCATCAACGGCGAGCTGTGGGGTTCTCCCACGGACCTTGCTTGGGGCGTTGTTTTTGGAGGATCGGCAGGTAATATTCCACGCCATCCTTCACAGCTGTATGAAGCCTTGCTCGAAGGCCTGCTTCTTTTTCTCATCCTCTATCTTTTATCGCGAAAAATGCCGCCAAGACCAAGGGGCAGTTTTTTGGGTGCCTTCTTCACCTTATATGGAATATTTCGTTTTGGTATCGAGTTTATTCGACAGCCCGACAGTCAGATAGGCTACTTATGGGGAGGTTGGCTTACTATGGGCCAGCTTCTCTGTGTCCCCTTGATATTGTTCGGCATTATCGTGCTCGTGTATGCAGGTCGCAAGAACTTACCGCAACAAGGCCTTCCGGGCACAAGGCTTGCGAGTGCATCGCAAAATGATGCAGGTGGAGGCGTATAAACACCACGAGGAAGCATAGTTTGCTTGTGGTATGGAGGTAGTAAGAAGGCGAAGTCATGTTTAGACAACGTGACCCGTACTCTTATAGATAAAAAGTAAAAGTTTAAGACTAGCAAAGGAGTAAACATGGAAGTCAAGTTCTATCACTGTGAGCGTTGTGGAAATGTGGCGGTAAAGCCGTTCGATAGCAGCGTGCCCTTAGTTTGCTGTGGCGAAACAATGAACGAGTTGGTTGAGAATACGGAAGATGCTGCAACTGAAAAGCATGTTCCCGAGGTAACTGTCGATGGTGGGCAGGTTCACGTTGAGGTCGGAAGTGTGCTCCATCCCATGGTCGAAGAACACTTCATTACCTTTATATGCCTTGTGAGTGAAAAAACGTATCAGTTCGCGCCCTTAAAAGCAGGAGATGAGCCTAAGGCAGATTTTGCCCTGTCTGAAAATGATGCGCCTCTTAAAGTTTACGAATACTGTAACCTCCACGGGCTTTGGGTGTCCGAGCTATAAAACCCCTATCCTCTTCAGGTACTATATGCGCCTTGAGCTACAACGGAATGCCAATTGGACAAACGGCATTCCGTTTTTACATACTCGAGAGATTTGGAGCAGTTTCGACTCCACTCATTGTCAGGTATAGGAATAATCTCGTTGCTTTTACTGACGTTACGGGGTCATGCGATTTTTAGAAAAGGGTGAAACATGATTATCGTTAACTATGGAGAGGGGAAGGGTAAAACAACTGCAGCTATAGGAACAGCTCTGCGTGCGATTGCGGCCAATTGGAACGTGGTTATTGTTCAGTTTCTGAAGGCAAGCGATTCTGGAGAAATAAAGCTCTTGCATGAGTACCCAAACGTGAGCATTATTCGTAAGAACAATATGTCAAAGTTCAGCTTCGCTATGAACAAGAAAGAAAAAGAAGAAGTACGAGCTGTTCATACAGCTGACCTGTTAGAGGGGATCAACTTATTCAAGCAAGGCAAATGCGATATGCTCGTTTTGGACGAGGTTCTTGGTGCCATTGAAACGGGTCTTATCGACGAAGCGCCCTTGAAGGAGCTTATCGAGAATAAGCCCAAAAACCTTGAACTTATATTGACAGGGAGAGTCTTCCCTGACTATATAGAAGAGGCGGCAGACTATATAACTGAAATGCGATCGGTCCGCCATCCTTACGAAAAAGGCATCGAAGCAAGACGGGGAATTGAGTATTGAGCAGAGGCATTTAGTGCAGTAGGAAGAGGGGTCTGTTGTGAATACCATGAAAGATATGCTTGATAAGATAGGTTTTGATGAGGTGGCCGAGGTTGATCCGTCTCAGCTCATATTGCGTGAAGAAGTCCGTGACATGTGTGCCGCAAACAGTTGCGGTTGCTACAATGAGAATTGGGCTTGTCCCCCCGCATGTGGGAGCTTAGAAGAATATCGCTCGAAAATTGAACAGTATAAGCGAGGCTTTGTATTCCAAACTATTGTCCAAATGGAAGATGATTTTGATTACGAATCCATACAGGCCGGAAGTGACCTACACGCTAAAAAGTTCAACAAGTTTGTCGATCTTATAAGCGAGTCGCCGATAGATTCAATGCCGCTTTCTGCAGGCACCTGCACTCGCTGCAAAGAATGCACATATCCTGATGAGCCGTGTCGCTTCCCAGATAAAGTATACCCATCAATGGAAGCCTGTGGTTTGGTCGTGTCTGAAGTCTGTACAAGCGCTGGAATCCCCTATAACCATGGTCCTCGAACCCTTGCGTTCTGCGGTTGCGTCCTATACAACTAAAAACTCGAGGAGTTGCGCTATACAACTAAAAATTCGAGTCTAGTCTATATAAAAGCCCATCTGGTCCATATATAGCATGTTGAAACGCGAAGAGGTCGAAAGTTCGATGTATGTGGAGGTCGCAGCTATGTTTTCTACATCCTCGCGAGCTTCGGGAGACGTGAGCAGCATACTGGCCCCCTCGATAGCCGTATTACCGACACTGCGGGCCCGTCCTAAAAATTCTTTTGGGAAAAGTCCTATGCTTGCTGCTGCTTCAATATCTAAATAATCTCCAAACCCTCCAGCAACAAGGAGTGCACCTATATCATCGAAAGAAAATCCACCAGCATCGATAAGGGTTAAGATCCCTGCACAGATAGCTGCTTTTGCCAATTGTAGATTTCGTATATCTGCCTGAGTTATAAAGAGCGAAGCATCTTCCGTCAGATAAAAAACAGGAGCGTTGTTATAGTAACCTACAAAAGGAACAAGCTTCTCATCAAGCTCATCGAAATCAAGGATACGGCCCGTCTCGTCAATAACACCAGTTGCAAGCATTGCTGCAACCGCTTCAATAAGCCCGGTTCCGCAGATTCCGATGGCTTTCCCATCACCGATAACTGAAGCCTCAAGTGTTTCGCCGTCGAAGCAGACCCGAGATATGGCCCCATTTCTGGCAGGCATGCCAAAATGGATACTTGCTCCTTCGAAGACAGGGCCTGCAGCTGTCGCACAGGAAAGGATACCTTTTTTAGAACCAAGCGCAAGCTCTCCATTCGTCCCGAGATCGAGAAATATCTGTAGCTCCTCGGATTCATGTATGTTCGAAGCAAGCAGTCCTGCCGTTATGTCACCACCAATGTACCCTGAAAGTGCAGGTGCAAAATAAGCCTGGTCAATAAGGGGCAAGAACGGGATGTATGAGCCAAAAAAAGACAGCGGTTTGAAGGGTGAGACACCTATGGTTACGGGGGATAGGCCAGCTGCTAGGTGCTCGATGACGGTATTTCCCACCACGGCCATGTCTTTTATCTGAGTCCGGTCGATACGGGCTTCTTTGCAGAGGTAATCAGTCATCTCTTCGAGAGCGTTTCGTAAAAGAACTGCAATCTCGTCGAGATGGCCCTCCATACATGATGTTATGCGCGCAATGACGTCGCTGCCATACACAATTTGCGGATTCACTCGTGCTGCTGATGAGATTATTGCTCCACTTGATAGCTCGTGCAGGCGACACACGATCGTTGTGGTCCCCATGTCAACAGCAAGTCCATATCCTTCTTCACCGGTGCCCGAAAAGCTTAGTGAATCTTTGCTCGAAACGGTAATGGTCATCGCTTGCTGTGATTCTACGTGGACAACCATGCTTCTTTCGAGTTTGGTTCTGCAGGCAAGCTTATATTGCAGGCCTTCTCTGCCTTTAACGAGGACCTGGCATTTCTTACAAGTACCGGCACCTCCACACGGAGCAGCAAAATCGATTCCGGATGATTGGATGGCATCGAGGATTGTCTGGCCCTGTACTTCGATATCGAAGCTTGTGCCCATGGCAAATATTTTTATGGTCATGTCTTCTCTTTTCAAAAGGCACCCATGCACGCTAGCCTTTTAGTTTAACTATTTTATCTGCTCTCGCTGATAACTTATACGAAAACCATGTTTGAGAAGTCTGTTTTACAATACAAGCCTCTTGCGTTATCTCCGACCTTCTAGGGCAGGCCAGATAGGGTATCTGGAGCCTCAATTACACTAACATCCCGGTAAGCGGCATTTTGCCTTTTAAAGATTGACATCGTTGAGGGGGAGAACCAAAATAGACATGCGAAAATCCGTGCAAAAAGTTCAAAGAACTGAAAAACTGTAATGTATTGAAAGTCATTGCGATATGACGACGATGAGCTTATGAGGCAATATGGCTATATTTACACCAGGGCAGATTTGCGACAATTATGTCGAGGCGTCAATAGTCAAAGCAAAATCTCCAATCTTGCGGCTAATCATCCTAGGCTTGTCTGCAGGAGCCTTTATTGCTCTTGGCGCGGTAGGCTCCTCAACTGCGGTCTTTTCTTTAGGTGATACAGGTTTGGTTCGTTTTATCACGGGACTCGTTTTCCCCGTGGGTCTTTGTATGGTGGTGGTATTGGGGGCAGAGCTGTTTACGGGCAATGCACTTATGATTACTGCGCTTATACGAAAAAAAATTACCCTACAAGAGCTTTTGCGCAACTGGACGATTGTATATCTTGCAAACTTTGTCGGAGCGTTTGCCGTTGCTGTACTGGTCGCATTCTCTGGCCAGCTCGACATCGGGGGTGGTTCGCTCGCCGTGTATACTGCGAAAGTGGCTGCTTCCAAATCGAGCTATACATGGGGTAATGCATTTGTCTTAGGCATGTTTTGCAATCTGCTCGTTTGTCTTGCCGTGTACTTAGGAAACTCTGCTCAGGATACAGCTGGCAAGATCATAGGCTTATACTTGCCTGTTATGTTATTTGTCGTTGCGGGATTTGAGCACAGTATTGCCAACATGTATTACATTCCAGCAGGTATTTTAGCCAATGTACATCCAGCCTACACAGCACTTATCGCTGACGCGGGCATCAACACAGCTGTCTTGAATTTTCAAACCTTCATATCAGCAAACCTCATTCCTGTTACTTTGGGAAATATTGTTGGAGGGGTGTTGGTTGGCCTAATCTTTTACGTTACTCATGGCACAAAGAACCAATGCGCCAATCAAGATCCAGGACAAAGCAGCTAGTTTGTGTCGATGTGTGAGTTCAGGTTTTCCGTATGCTAGATCTTGGGTGAACCAGTACCCTTTGCCGGCTTTGGTATGTGCGGAATATTTTGTATAAGTGTTTGAAGGTTCGGATTTGTATTGTTCTTTCGATATAGGATGGAAACATTCTGCGTGATAGTCCCATTTTCAACTGGGACGAGTGACAAACCGCCTTTTGCATCCGCCGTACTGAGAGAACCCCTTACTGGCACCGCAGAGGAAATGTCCCTGTAATCGAGTAGTGAGTCAAGAGGGGCGTCGCTCTCTACGCCAAGATATTCAATGCCTTTTTCTTTAAAGAGCATCTCTATGAAAGGGAACTCATCGAAGGGGTGGTGGGGGGAGAGAATATGTTCAGCAGCAAGCTCCTTAAGACTCACCGATTTTTTTTGAGCCCAAGGATGGTTTCTTCTCACGATAGCGAATACAGGTATTTCATCAACAACAAGATTACTCATGCCTGTGCTTTCAAAGCCAGGAGAGCTCATCACCACAGCTGCATCAATAACGCTTCTTTCAAGATTTATCGGGATGCGTGAAATATGGGTACGCACGCTTGAAATAGACACGTCTGGAATGTTTTTTTCAAAATACTCTATAATCCGATTACCATATATGGTGCTCGGGCCGAGATGGACCATGCCCAGCGCTAGTCCGGATACGCCGTTATAGGTAATTTTGCCCAGTTGGCTGGCGAGAGCATCGCAATGCTGCATAATAAAGTCGAAGGCTATAACGGCATCTTCGCCAGAGGGCGTGAGAGACACATCATGGCGACTGCGGTTTAAGAGAGAGACTCCGAGTTCTTCTTCTAGGGCATTAATGTGGCGGGAGAGCGTGGGCTGTGAGATGTAGAGGGCTTGTGCCGCTGAGGTATAGTTGAGGTGTTTAGCCAATACTAAAAATTCATGCATATGGGAAGTTTCCATCGTATTGCCTATCTTGTGTTGCTTTTCGGTGTGTCCTTCAGTTGTTCACAAGCGGTTCGAGAAATAGAATGTTATCTATAATCCTAGCACATACTATATATACTTTGCTCCTGAAGGCTTGCCCAAGCTGAGAAAAGGGTACGTGCTGGTTTGGAGCATCCTGTTCAATACCTCAACTGTATAAACTGTCATATGCGGAAAATGAATCACTAATATCAATCTCCTCGAGTAAAATTGAATTGTGGTAAGCAGCTCACTTCAGGTACGGGCTTTGCGGCGGAGTGCGATAGAAAAGCCTAGGAAAGACAGGCTCTTCAAGCTGATCGTTCATCTTAGTCGGTTTGTCAAAAAAGCCTTCAAGCATCCCCATCCTCGAGGAGAGCATGCATTTCCAGATATTCGAAAAACCGGATCGGGAAGAAAGAGGTTTGTTATGTCTATCATCGAAGATATTGCTTTGGCGGTCGAACGAGGTAAGAAAAAAGAGGTTGGCCCTTTGGTAGAACAAGCTCTTGAGGAGGGCATCGACCCTCAAGTCATTCTCAATGACGGTCTTGTTAATGCCATGTCTATTATTGGCGATAAGTTTAGCCGCAATGAGGTGTTCGTGCCCGAAATGCTGATAGCTGCTCGCGCTATGAGTGTAGGTACTGAAATTTTGAAGCCTTACCTTGCTGAGGCGGGTGCAGAATCCCTCGGCCACGCTGTTATCGGTACCGTAGCCGGAGATATGCATGATATCGGCAAGAACCTCGTTCGTATGATGGTCGAAGGAAAGGGTATCGAAATAGAAGATCTTGGTGTTGATGTTTCTACAGAGAAATTTGTTGAGTACGTAAAAGAGCATCCTGAATGTGACCTGCTCATGCTTTCAGCCTTGCTCACAACTACCATGCCGCGCCTTCCTGAGGTAATACAAGCTCTTGCGGATGCGGGTCTTCGCGACCAGGTGAAGGTGATGATAGGCGGCGCCCCTATAACACAGGAATTTGCTGATGAAATTGGCGCGGACGCATACACGCCAGATGCAGGATCTGCAGCAGCTAAAGCGGCTGAGCTCCTAGCTTGATAGCTATTTTAAGAAGCTGCAACAAGAATAAAAGATACATAGATACAAGGCTCCCTGGGTGCGAAGTTTGCTTGTATGTAAACACAGGGAGAGCTCTACAACCTTAAAAAGTACAAAAGGAGCGACCATGATTATCATCGGTGAAAAGATAAACGGCTTCATCCCAAAGACATTAAAAGCCATTGAAGCGAAGGATGCTGAATACATCAAAACGATTGCTATGGGGCAAGATGAAGCGGGTGCAGATTATCTTGATATCTGTGCAGGGGTAGCGCCTGATATTGAAATGGAGACGATGGTTTGGCTTATTGATAAGGCACAAGAAGTATCAAAGCTCCCCCTTTGTCTCGACAGCTCGGATACCCAGATTCTTATTGATTGCATGAAACTTACAGAAAAACCGGGCATAGTAAACTCGATATCTATGGAAGAGGGAAAGTGCGAAGCAATCCTCCCCGTGGTCCAGGGCACCGATTGGAGCATTATCGCTCTGACCTGTAATAACGAGGGTATTCCCGATGATCCCCAGAAGAAACTTGAAATTGCCCGTGACATCATAGATGCTACTCGTGCATATGGTATTGATGACAAGAAAGTTTTTATTGATCCTTTGGTTACCACCTTAGGAACGAAAACAGACTCCCTTTTGAATTTCACTGAAGGAATCCGGCTTATTAAGGAAGAGTTCCCAAATGTTCATTTCACCTCAGGCCTCTCAAATATAAGCTTTGGCATGCCGTATCGCCGGGGGATAAACACGCAATTCCTTTGTCTTGCTATGAACGCAGGCATGGATAGTGCCATCATGGACCCAACGGACCCCTACATGCAGGCGGCCTTATTCTCTACAAATGCTCTTTTGGGAAATGATGAATATTGCATGGAATATCTCGGGGCGTACCGTGATGGTCTCTTCCCGGCTAAACCAAAAGAGGACTAAAGAAATCTGTTGTTTCAAGGTTCGGGCAGATGAACCGTTTAGAGTTTAGGCTGCTTCTATGAACCATCAGCTTTCTTTAAGCTATACTGTACATGATGAGACATACGCTCTTCGGTTGAGGAAAGTCGGGTGAAAACCCCGCACGGTACCGCCACTGTAATTTGGTGAAGGCCATGTAAATTGGTAGAAACCAAAGAGTCAGAGCGCTTTTCCGGAGAAATGTTGTTGCGAGCAGCGGTTTACTGCAGGCACGACATTATACGGAGCAAATACGGGCTGCGCATCATTATCGAGATGTGCAGCTCTTTTGTTTCAGAGGGCCATACAGGCAAAGACGACAATCTGTCGCTTGAGAGGTGGTTGGGAAAAGTCTGTGGCTAGATAAACTTATGTTTTATTGTCAGGAAGCTTGGGGTATGAGCTTGAGGACGGCAGAGATGCTAGCAGGGTCTACATCTGGCTTAACTGAAGGAGTGCGTTTGGACGTCAGGATGTAAATAAGCGTGAAGACTACTATGTTCGACATATTTCACCCCTTAGTACAGGTATTTTATTTTGGTGGAGTTATTATTTTAACCATGGTTGCTATCCACCCGGTGTATGTAGCAGTCTCTTTTATGGGGGCGATTGCCTACAATATATATCTTAAGAGCTGGAGGGCCGCGCTTAAAATGCTCAGTTGGCAACTCGTTTTAATTCTTTTGCTTTGTTGCATAAATCCACTGTTTTCCTCTTCGGGGTCAACCGAAGTGATAAGGATTGCCTCGCGCCCTCTCTACTTAGAGAGCATGTTGTATGGGTTCAATATGGGTGCACTATTGGCAGCAATGCTCATGTGGTTTTCGAATGCCGCCCAGGTTATTTCGAGTGATAAGATAATGGCGCTTTTCGGAAGCCAACTCCCTGTTATTTCGCTCATGATGTCAATGATCGCGCGTCTTATCCCACGCTTTGTTGCACAAGGAAGCGAAATACGTACGGTACAGGAAGCCAACTCCATTTCGAAGGCAGCAACAAAAAAAGAAACAGTATTTGCAAATTTGAGACTCACCTCGGTGTTGATGGGTTGGGCAATGGAAGACTCGCTCGAAACTACAAACGCGATGAGGGCACGAGGCTATGGAGCAAAGCCTAGAAGGACCGTGTACCGTCGCTCGCGCTTTCGTCCATACGATGCGTTTGCCCTTGCTTTCCTCAGTCTTCTTTTTGTGGTGAACGCTGTGCTGATTGTGAGGCTTCTTTCTACTTTTACCTTCTATCCAGAAATTTCGAACCTGGGCTTCTCCTGGGCCTATGTAGTGTATTTGGTCTATGCTGGGCTCCCCTTGACGACTCAGCTGTTCAATGAGTTGAAATGGGTAAGATGATGGCTATGAAGATGGAAAAACATAAAAGTATTGATGCTGTGCTGCCTTATTGTAACAAGGGCGAAACTCCTGCAGTTGAGATATGTGACTACTCCTTTAGCTATCCAGGACAGGCATCAGCTCTCAAACGGTTGAATTGGGGTGTCGAAGCGGGCAGTTTTACTCTGTTAGTCGGGCATACGGGAAGTGGGAAAACTACTCTCCTGTGCAGCCTGAAGCCTGAAATTATTCCTAAAGGAGAAAAAGAAGGGCTGATACGGATTTTTGGTAAAATCTTGGATGAATTTTCCGTAGAGGAGTCAGCTGCTCTTATCGGTTATGTATCACAGTCTCCTGAAAATCAAATCGTTTGCGATAGTGTTTGGCACGAACTCGCCTTTGGTCTCGAGAATCTAGGCGTGGGACAGCAGGCTATGAATCGCCGCATCGCTGAAGTCGTTACCTTTTTTGGTATTGAGGCCTGGCTAGAAAAAAATACAGCGGAGCTTTCTGGCGGACAAAAACAAATCCTCGTTCTTGCGAGTGTCCTCGTGATGCAGCCAAAAATTCTTCTTCTCGATGAACCTACGGCAATGCTTGATCCTGTGGCAGAAAAAAACTTTATCCATGCACTCTTCAGGATAAACCGTGAGCTTGGAATTACTGTTGTGGTATCGAGCCATAAGCCTGAGGCATTCATTTCGTATGCACAGTGCGGGTTTGAAATGCGCGACGGCAAGGTGCATGCGCTTGACTTAGAGACAATACCCGCGCAGAAGAAAGCGAGCTATGAAAGCATTGCATCTTACCGCAACAAGATAGCAGCCCCTGATTCCAGGGTCTCGGTTATCCAGGCAAAAAATCTGTGGTTTCGCTATAACAAGACTGACAAGTATGTACTCAGGGGTGCTGGCTTCGGTGTTCAGCAAGGGGCGGTTCATGCGATGGTCGGAGGAAATGGTAGCGGGAAAAGCACTTTGATCCGCTTGGTGGCCCAAGTTCTTTTTCCCGAGCATGGCGTAGTAAAGAATGCGCTCATGCATACACAGTCTTTTCTTCCTCAAAATCCCAAAGCTCTTTTTGTTTGTGATACGGTGTGGGAAGAGCTGAAAGAGTGGCAAGGATCTGCTGGGTACTCCGACGAGCGTATCTCAGGTATGCTTGACGAGTTTGGCCTAAGCGGCTTAGAAGATCGCCATCCTTTCGATATCAGTGGTGGGCAACAACAAAAGTTGGCTTTTGCAAAAGTATTGCTGACAGAACCTGATCTCCTGCTCTTGGATGAGCCTACTAAGGGAATAGACATCGAAGGGAAAAAAGATATTGCCCGTATTTTCAATCGCCTTAAAGAACAAGGGAAGACTATTCTTTTGGTCACCCACGATCTCGATTATATTTCCTGTGTAGCAGATACTGTTTCTATGGTTTTTGATGGCGAAATTATCGGAAGCGAAGCGCCTGATGAGTTTTTTGCCAACAATATGTTTTATCGGCCGATGTATATGGCCGAGGCGACAGAGTCTATATCGTCCGAAGGCGAGTAGTGGTGTATTCGTACGGACCTGCCTGTATATCTGCGGTTTTGCATCGAGTCGCCATTTTGTAATGCGCCTGCCGCAGGATCCTGTTATAAAGATCAGGGTTTTAGGGTTTAGTTTGAGAACTTAGGCCCCTCGTATCTCGTTCGATATGTACGCATAGGCGGATCGGACGAAGCGCGAACCCATCCGATTGACATAAAAAGTGAGGTGGGATACAGTTCAGTAGTTTGTGGAACTTGTGAGGTCATTAAGCCTCTTGCTCACTCAACTATTGGGCTCCTTCGAACTGTGGATGCCAGGGTGTAAGCTAACCATACTTACCGATGAGGGGTGTCAATGGAAAATACGTTCAAAAAAGCTCTTGAGCAAGGTGAATTTGTTATTACCTGCGAAATGATTCCAGGTCGCGGTGCATATGAAGATACACAGACAAGGGAATTCCAAACTGCAAAAGATATATACGCGCAGGGAAGTGTCCATGCCATTTCCATTACGGACAATCCGGGCGGTAATCCTGCTATTCTGGCCGATGGGGTCGGCATCGAACTTTTGAAAGAGGGCATTGTTCCTCTCGTTCATTTCACGTGCAAGGATAGAAGTAGAAACCAGATGCAATCACAACTGTATGCGATGGAGCGCCAGGGCATACAAAATATTCTGTTTATGACGGGCGATTATCAGGCATCTGGCTTCAAAGGACTGCCTCGTCCTGTTTTCGATCTTGACCCCATTCATGCGCTTCAGCTGGCAGAAGCAATGAATGAGGGTCTCGAGGTCCCTCGCTCTCGCACGAAGGCTACCGAAAGTCCCACTCATTTCTTTAGTGGCGCAGTTCTCAATCCTTTTAAATACACTGAAGGGGAACTTATTCCCCAATACCTTAAGCTTGAGCGTAAGATTCTTGCAGGGGCACAATTCATCATAAATCAAATCGGCTACGATGCGCGCAAGATGCAAGAAGCTCTTTTTTACGTACAGGATCGTGGCTACAATATTCCGCTTATTGCAAATATTTTTTTGCTTACCAAAGGAGCGGCTAAGCTCATGAAGAAAGGCGCTATAGCCGGATGTCATGTAAACGATGAGCTTATTGCGGTGCTTGAGGAGGAGTCTCAAGCTGAAGATAAGGGCAAAGCCGCACGGTGTGAGCGAGCAGCAAAACAAATTGCCTTAGCAAAAGGCCTTGGGTATGCCGGGGTGCATATCGGCGGGCTTAATATCTCTACTGAAATAGTGTCGGATATACTTTCCCGAGCTGATGAGTTAGCTGACTCTTGGGAGAGTTTGGTACCAGAATTCAAGTACGGGAAAGAGGGGGGCTACTATATATACAAGCCCGAACTTGATGCTACGGGCCAGCCGACAGGTTTGAATTCACATGAACTTGCCGACCGGAGCGAAGTAGAAACTCGTCGGAAAGTTTATAAGAGATACCGTCTTTCGCGCATTTTTCACTATTGGGTACTCACGTATAATAAGCGCGGCTATAGATTGTTAGAAAAAGTGATGGATTGGCGTGAACGTAAGAAAGGGATGCACAGAAGCCACGCCCTTGAGCATCTGGGAAAGACTATGCTGTATGGATGCCTTGACTGCGGCGATTGCGGCTTAGAGCCGTGTATGTATTCCTGTCCCATGACTGCCTGTCCGAAATGCCAAAGAAATGGGCCGTGCGGCGGTTCGCAAGACGGCTGGTGCGAAGTGTATATTGGAGAGCGATACTGTATATATTACATGGCGTACCATCGTTTGAAAAAATACAACGAACTCTATAGGCTCTCTAGCTATATTACCCCTCCGAACGATTGGGAGCTTTTCGAGACCAGCGGATGGAGCAACTATACACACCTTCGCGATAATACTGCCAAGCGTATTTTTGTTGAGCTTGGGTTTGAGGAGATGGGGACAAGGCTGCCAGAGGAAAAGCGGCAAAAGAAGAGTTACCATGAAGGGTAACACGTTATAAGACATGAATAAGACCGAGAAAGGGCAAGTTGATGGCAACTGATATTGAAATTGCGCAATCCGTAACACCAAGGCCGATCGAGGAAATTGCAGCGAGTATAGGTGTAGATTCAGATTATCTCGAATTGTATGGCAGGCATAAAGCGAAGATTGATTACAATTTCTTGAAAGACCATCCTGCTGAGCCAGGAAAGCTTATTTTAGTTACCGCCATAAATCCCACTCCAGCGGGCGAAGGTAAAACAACTACGACGGTCGGGCTTGCTGATGCGCTTTCCCGTATCGGGAAAAAAGCAGTTGTCGCACTTCGCGAGCCGAGCCTCGGCCCTGTTTTTGGTATTAAGGGAGGCGCTGCTGGCGGTGGGTATGCGCAAGTTGTTCCCATGGAAGATATCAACCTTCACTTTACAGGAGATTTTCACGCTATCGGCGCCGCCAATAATCTTCTGGCGGCAATACTGGACAACCATATCCAGCAGGGTAACGAGCTCAATATAGATACGAAGAATATTCCCTGGAAACGTGTTGTCGATATGAACGATCGTCAACTGAGACACGTCGTTGACGGGCTCGGCGGACGGATGCAAGGTGTTCCTCGCGAAGATGGCTTCGACATCACCGTGGCCTCGGAGGTAATGGCAGTTCTCTGCCTGTCAGATTCTATTATCGACCTCAAAGAACGTTGTGCCCGCATTGTCTGTGCCTACACAAGGAACGGCGATCCTGTAACTGTTGCAGACTTAAATGTCGAAGGTGCTATGGCGGCATTGCTTAAAGACGCCCTTAAACCAAACTTAGTCCAAACCCTCGAGGGCACTCCCGCCTTCATTCATGGAGGCCCCTTCGCCAACATCGCCCACGGCTGCAATTCCGTAATGGCCACCAAAATGGCCCTTAACCTCGGTGACTATGTGGTAACGGAGGCTGGGTTCGGCGCTGATTTAGGGGCAGAAAAATTTCTTGATATCAAGTGCCGACTAGCTGGACTCAAGCCTTCGGCTACGGTAATCGTTGCAACTGTCCGCGCTTTGAAAAATCATGGAGGCGTTCCAAAAGCTCAACTGAACGAAGAAAACCTCGAAGCTCTTGAAGCAGGCATTCCCAATCTCTTGCAACACGTCGAAAACATGACGCAAGTATTTGGTTTGCCAAGCATCGTTGCCATCAACGTATTCCCTGGCGATACCGAAGCTGAGCTGCAGCTTGTAGAGGATAGATGTCGCAAGCTAGGCGTTGAAGTTGCCCTGTCAGAGGTTTGGGCCCAGGGCGGTACAGGTGGGATAGCCTTAGCTGAAGAAGTCGTTCGTCTTTGCGAACAGCCCTGCGAGTTGAAATACGCTTATGATGAAGATCTTCCCATAACAAAGAAAATTGAAGCTATTGCTCAACGTATTTACCATGCCGATGGTGTTAACTTCACATCTCAGGCTCAAAAACAAATAGATGAATTGACAAAACACGGGTTTGATACGCTGCCAATTTGCATGGCTAAAACCCAATATTCTTTCTCTGATGACGCCAGCCTGCTCGGTGCTCCGCAAAACTTTATGATTACCGTAAAAAACGTCAAGGTTTCTGCAGGGGCCGGTTTTATCGTGGCGCTGACTGGTGATATTATGACTATGCCGGGTCTCCCTAAGGTGCCGTCGGCTGAAAAGATTGACATTGATGAGATGGGTACCATATCCGGTTTGTTTTAAAGGGTGATTCGTGTGGCGAGGTCTACGCAATTGTCGTGTGAAGGTTTTATTGAGGCTTTGGCAAGCGCTGCTCCTGCACCTGGTGGTGGTGGGGCAGCGGCTCTGGTTGCAGCAATCGGTATGGCGCTTGGAAACATGGTCGGCTCCCTCACGGTGGGTAAAAAGAAATACGCTGATGTTGAACGAGATATCATAGAGTTGAAAAAACAAGCAGACTCCCTTCAGCAGCGCCTTATCGACTTGGTGGCTAAGGATGCGGAAGTCTTTATACCTCTCTCGAAAGCCTATGGCCTTCCTCGAGATACCTCTGAAGAAAAAGCCTACAAAGAAGAGGTTATGGAGAAGTGTCTCCGCGCGTGCTGCGAGGTCCCTCTTGATATCATGAAAGCAAGCTGTGAGGCTATCGACTTGCATGAAGAGTTTGCAGCAAAGGGTGCTTCTTTAGCAATAAGCGATGTAGGTTGTGGTGTTATATGCTGTAAGGCAGCTTTGCAAGCAGCTAGCTTAAACGTACTCATAAATACTGCGTCGATGAAAGATCTGAGATACGCTGAGCAGGCGAGAGCAGAAATGTACGGCATGTTGGATGCTTATATGAAAAAAGCCGATGCGATTTTTAAAGAAGTAGAGGAGAGGCTCATATGAGCGCAAGGATTTTACGGGGCGCGGAAGTGGTTGAAGCGCTTGATGCTAAATTGATCTCGCTGGCACAAGATTTAAACAACAAAGGAACGAGGCCTACCTTAGCTATTGTTCGTGTCGGCGAGCATAAAGATGATATCTCGTATGAGCGTGGGGCAAGCAGACGCGCTGAAAAGATTGGTATTGATATCAGAAAAGTAATTTTGGACGGAGACGTAAGTCAAGACGAACTTATTCGGGTAATTGAAGACATAAACGGGGATGATTCTGTGCATGGAGTTCTTATGTTCCGCCCCCTGCCTTCCTATATCGACGACGCATTAGTTCGCAACACGCTTGACCCCGCTAAGGATGTTGAAGGCATCACCGACCTTTCACTTGCTGGCGTTTTTGCCGGTACGGGCACGGGCTACGCCCCCTGCACTCCTCAAGCATGTATGGAGATTCTTGCGTACTACAACTACGATCTCTGTGGGCAGAATGTAGTTGTTATAGGCAGAAGTCTCGTGGTAGGAAAGCCAGTATCCATGATGCTTCTCGGAAAAAATGCAACAATTACGGTATGTCATTCCGCCACGAAGAATCTGAAGAAAATTGCTTCCGCAGCGGATGTGCTCATTGTCGGGGTCGGTTGTGCGAATATGATTACTGCTGATTATATGTCGCCTGGTCAAACTATTATAGACGTAGGGATTAATGTGACTGAAGAAGGCACCCTTACAGGCGATGTCGATTTTGCTGCTGCTGAACACAGAGTGAGCGCTATTACTCCGGTTCCTGGGGGAGTTGGTAGTGTTACAACAAGTGTTCTTATGAAGCATGTTGTCGAAGCTGCATCGAAATGCGTAGAGTAGCTTAAACATCAGAAGCATATAAGCCAGGCTGCCTTTTCGAAGGACCTTCGTGATGATTTAAGAAATTAGCTTGCTCGATTCAAGCCTTATGGTAGAATTGGCAGGCTGTCTTCGCTTTGGTCGGAAACCAAGGCAAAAAGGAGAAACTATGAAAAAAGATATACATCCAAAGTATTCCGATTGTGTTGTGAAATGCAGTTGCGGAAATACCTTTAAAACCCGCTCAACCAAACCAGAATTGAAGGTCGATATCTGCAACGCTTGCCACCCATTCTTTACGGGCCAGCAAAAATTTGTCGACACTGGTGGGCGTGTGCAGCGCTTTTCCGATCGTTTTGGCGACGCCAAAGGAGCGATTGCCGAGCGTGAAGCCGCTAAGAAAGCAGAGAGAGCTGCCGAAGCAGAAGTTCTTGAAGCTAAGAGAAAAGCCGAACGAGAAGCAAAGGCAAGCGAAAAAGCATCTCGTGCTGCCCAATATGCGGCAAAAGCTGAAAAAGAGGCCAGGAAGGCAGAGGCTGCTGCTAAGTTGGCAGGAGAAGCACTTGAAAAAGAGCCTGAAGTCGCCTCAGTACCTGAAGTCGAAGCTGTCGCAGAAGAGGCAACTACAGAAGAAGTCTCAGCCGAATAAATATGCTTGTTACAAGGGTAGAGCCGCAATAGAAAATTCTATTGCGGCTTTTTTGTGTCCCAAGAAATAAAGGCCCATATCATTTTGCGTGGTTGATCGAGATAATACTTCTCATCTGAACTCTTCGGCTTGCTCGTTTCACGAAGATGGGATCCAAGCCAAGATTCGATTCGATTTTTTATAGTCTCATCGCTTATATTCTGCGTGCCTCGGACGCTGAGGGCCATCTTTGTATAAGAAGAGAGTGCTTCTTCTGGCGAAGCAAAGTAGTCGGTTTTTGTACTTATTATATATGAGAGATCAGGTCGGAAGCCATTGTTGATAAGGATGTTGAGTGCATATTGGAAGTCATAGCCTTTTGCATCGAAAATCCCAGCAGCTTCTAGAATTAAAGGATTGCAACGGGGGGTAGAGCCCGTTGAGAGGGTGATGCAGACACGTTTGCGGGCCGCTTTGGTGAGTTTTAGCAATGCTGCCCCAAGATCCTGCGTCGCGATGGAACGTGAGGCGAAGGCCACATCTACACAGTCTTCTTGTATTCCGTGATCCGCCCAGTTGTCATCCCAGCTCATCAATAGTGTTTGAACTTGATCTATCTTATTCTCATCGAGCGACTGTGAAAGCATATCGAGCATCACACGGGAGAAGTCGGCAGCTATGACGTGATGGCCTAGCTTGCCTAAGGGAACGCTTAGTGCGCCGTTGCCGCAGCCCATATCGAGAACAGAATCCTGCTCATCAAGGTTTGCCTTTTCTAAAAAAGAGACTACATACGGGTTGGGGGAGTCTTTCGAGCCAAACGAGGGGGCACGGCCGTCCCAGTATTTTGAGCTATCTGCACGCTTTCTCATCTTTTGAAGCTGCATCCATTCTTCATTCCAGTCTTGAGTAAAAAGAAGAGGTGTGAAATTGTCGACCATTTGTGCCTTTCTCAGAGTGATTTGAGTTTCCATTCTCTTGAGCTTAGTATCGTATCTTACTATAAAAGACCTCAGCGATCACTACAGTTTAAAAATGAAGGCAGGATACGAATGCAAGTCGAATTACTGTACCACACGCCAAATCCTCAGAGGGCGGTGGCAAGCGCAGCACGTTTGTGCTATGCCCCTGTCGGAGCAACAGAGCTGATGGAAACCATGTCAGACGAAGCTGTTCTGAAAATACTTGGTGTCATTATGAAGAGCGGGCATTACTCAACGCTTGAGCATGCAAGCTATACCTTTGCAGTAGATGGTGTTTCTCGAGCATTAACCCATCAGCTCGTTCGACATCGTCTTGCGAGCTATAGTCAACAGAGTCAGCGCTATGTGAGCTTTGATGAGAATATTTCAATAGTCAAGCCTGAATCCGTACAGGATGGTGCTGAAAAAGAGCAGGTGTTCGATGGGGCTATTAAGCTTGTTGTTGAGGCTTATCTGAAACTACTTGAGGCAGGTGTTCCTGCTGAAGACGCGCGTTATTTGCTCCCCAACGCGGTAGAGACGAAAATAGTTGTAACGATGAACATACGCGAACTCTTGCACTTTTTCACCTTGAGATGCTGTAGACGTGCTCAATGGGAGATAAGGGAGCTTGCCGACCGCATGTTAGTTCTCGTCAAAGAAACGGCCCCATATATATTCCTCGATGCAGGAGCTTCATGTGTCCGAGGAAGCTGTTCTGAGGGGAATATGACCTGTGGGAATCCTTTTCCGCAAGTAACAAGGGATTGAGAAATACGCCGAATTTCGATTTAGACTATGTAGACCCTAGGATCGTGTATCCGTATTCAGGAGTAAGTAATTGGCCGCATTGCACTTGGGCACAGACTTACTTAGGCCCGTCTTTCATGTAGCTGTCGGATGCTTCTGGAGGGCTTCGTGTTCAATCGCCAGTACGGGCGGTTCCAGAATGCCTGCATTTACAGGGGGTATCTACAGTATGACCGCTTACGCTCCTTCAGGAAAATATGGACTTTGCCGTCGAGGTTGGCTCTCGTAGGCAAAAAGGGGCACTGTACGAATTACGTGAGAAAACTTGTGAGTACAAGTAAGGTTCGTGTATGCTTACACACTGTTGCATGTGGGCGATGAGGGCGCTTGAGGCACTGAAGGTGTGGCTCTATACCAGATATAGGCATACCGAGACTGAGAAGAATGGAGGAACCACGTGAAGTTAGTGGTCACCGAGAAGAATATAGCAGCAGAAAAAATTGCAGATCTGCTTGGTGTGGGGACAGCCAAAGCTGACAAAGTGTACTCAACGCCGGTTTATCGATTTCAAAGAGACGACGAAGAGTGGGTGACTATCGGGCTCAAAGGTCATATTCTTGCGCCTGACTTTACCCCGCATCTTGTTTACAAAAAAAATAAGGGGTGGAGGGGTGTTACTGCCGATGGCGAAGCTGTTGCTGCTTCCATCCCAAAGAGCCTGCCCAAACCCCCCTTCAAAAAAAAGAAACCATTCAGCGAAGATGGTCTTGAGTTGAAGTCTTGGAAAATTGATGCTTTGCCATATTTGGTGTATGCGCCAATCGAAAAACTTCCGAAGGAAAAAGAAATCATCCGCTCGCTTAAGAATTTAGCGAAAAAATCCGATTCTATTATTATTGCTACCGACTTCGACAGAGAAGGAGAGCTCATTGGCTCCGATGCTCTTTCGTGTATAAAAGACGTAAATGCGGACACACCGGTCCACCGTGCTCGCTACTCTGCCATTACTAAGGAAGAAATAGAACATGCTTTCTCTAACCTGGTCGAACTTGATAATAATTTAGCGAGCGCAGGGGAGTCACGTCAGGATATTGATCTTATATGGGGAGCGGTGCTTACAAGGTATTTAACCCTGGTAAAGTTTGCTGGATATGGCAACGTTCGATCTTCAGGGCGTGTTCAGACGCCAACTTTGGCCCTGACTGTTGCCCGCGAACGCGAGCGGTTGTCTTTTATACCTGAAGATTATTGGGTCATCAAAGGTCTTTTCGGAGAAGGGGACACTCAGTTTGACGCCAATCATTCGGTAGCAAGATTTACATCGGAAGAAAAGGCACAGGCTGTGATGAAGCGGCTTGAGGGGAAAACGTCGGCAAAACTCGTTTCCGTTGAACGTAAGAAGCGCAAAGCAGCACCTCCTGCACCATTTAATACGACATCGCTCATGGCTGCAGCTGCCGCCGAGGGTTTGAGCCCTGCCCGCACAATGCGACTTGCGGAAAGTCTGTATATGGATGGCTATATCAGCTATCCGCGTGTTGACAATACTGTTTACCCTGCTTCACTGGATTTGAGAGCCTTGGTTAAAAAACTATCAAGCAGTCCAGTTTACTCACAACACTGCCGATATCTTCTCTCGCAAGATACGCTCACGGCTACTCGAGGTAAGAAAGAAGCGACCGACCATCCGCCTATTCATCCTACCAATGTTGCAACACCTGATGACTTGCCTCCTGCGGAGTTTAAACTTTACAACTTGGTCGCACGTCGTTTTTTGGCGACCCTCTCAGAGTCGGCAACTATTGAAGGAACAAAGTTCACCCTTCGAGTCGATACAGAAGATTTTGTAAGACGCGGAGATGTGCTCGTTCATCCTGGCTTTAGAGCTATTTATCCTTATGGTCTTAAAAAAGATGAACAGCTGCCTTCTCTTGAAGAGGGTCAGATTGTCTTTTTTGGTGGCGCAACTTGTGAGCACAAGCAAACCGAACCCCCGCCTCGGTATTCTCAAGGCAAGCTCATTCAAGAAATGGAAAAACTAGGACTTGGGACAAAGTCTACGCGCCATTCTATTATTGAAAGGCTTTATCAGGTTAAGTATGTTCAAAATGATCCTATTGAGCCTTCACAGCTCGGTATGGCAGTTTGCGATGCTCTCGATAAGTTTGCACCTCATATAACAAATCCTGAAATGACTGCTGAGTTAGAATCGGAAATGGATAATATTGCCTCGGGTACGATTTCTAAAGAGGAAGTGGTAGGCAACTCACGCGATCTTTTATCAAAAGAACTAGCCAGCCTCTTGCCTCACTCCGAGGAGGTTGAGGAAGCCTTATCTGATGCGGTAGCGGCTGATGCCTATGTAGGTGTATGCCCTTCATGTGGAAAGGATCTTCAACTTCGTGCCTCCCAAAAAACTCGCTCTATGTTTATCGGTTGTGCGGGGTGGCCTGATTGTGACGTCACCTACCCAGTCCCCAAAGGAAAGGTTGAATCTCAACCTGAGCTTTGTCCAACCTGCGGCATGCCTCAAATCAAGGTGACTCCGTTCCGTTCGAAGCCCAAAATAGTATGCATTGATCCTCATTGCCCTACTAATGTTGAAGCTGACATAGAGGTAGGCATATGTCCTACGTGTGAACTTGCAGGCAAGAAGGCGAAACTTATAGCTCAGAAAAATCCTCGCACCCTCAAACGCTTCATTCGTTGTGAAAACTATGATGAATGTGAAACGGGCTACCCCCTTCCTCAATACGGTGCATTGACGGCAACGCAAGAGGTTTGCGAGCATTGTAAGGCCCCTTTAGTTATAGTGACAACAAATCGAGGCCCTTGGAAACTGTGCCCAAATTTTAATTGCCCCAGCAAGACTGAAGAAAAAAAGACGAGTTCCAAGTCTAAAACTACGTCTCAGGCATCGGCTAAAGCTAAGCCTGCAAAAAAGAAGTCTGTAAAAAAGAAGGTAGCACAAAAGAAAGTAAGCATAGAAGATAAGAATAACGAAGAAAATACGAAACAGAAAGGTCGGTAGGGACATGTCAAAGGTAAGTATCATAGGAGCAGGTAATGTAGGGGCCACCGCTGCGCATTGTATCGCGATGAAAAACCTCGCTGACGTTGTCCTTGTCGATGTAGTGGAAGGCCTTCCGCAAGGAAAGGCCCTCGATATGATGCACATGCGTTCTGTTGAAAACTTTGATGTTTCGATTACGGGTACGAGCAGGTATGAAGAAACCCTCGATTCTGACATTGTAGTCATTACTGCAGGTATAGCCCGTAAACCAGGTATGACAAGGGAAGACTTACTGGATATAAACGCTCGTATTACCGCCTCTGTATTGGATGAGGCCCTTGCGTACTCTCCCAATGCCATATATATATGTGTGACTAATCCACTCGATATCATGACAAGCCTTGCCTATCGCAGATCAGGTATTCAGCCTCATCGCTTGATGGGTATGGGCGGCGTTCTCGATTCCTCTCGCTTTTCATTTGCTATATGCGAGAAGTTGGGCTGTATGCCGAACGAAGTACGTGCTTGGGCCTTAGGAGCTCACGGAGAAGGGATGATATGCTGGCCTCGACATACCACGGTAGGAGGGACCCCCTTGACTGAGCTTATGAGCGATGACGAAATTGCTCAGGTGGTAGAGCGCACTGTGAAAGGCGGAGCGGAAGTTGTGGCTCATCTGAAAACCGGCTCGGCGTACTATGCCCCTGGCGCCTCGATTGCCCAAATGGTCGAAGCAATTTTAAAGGATACGAAAGAGGTCATGAGTGTTTGTGCCTACCTCAACGGTGAGTATGGCATTGAAGATCTGTATATGAGCGTTCCTGCTCGTCTTGGAAAAACTGGCGTTGAGGAGATTGTAGAATTTGATGTAAACGCTGACGAGCTGCAAGCCCTCAGAGTAAGTGCTGATAGCATCAGGCGAAGCCTCGTTGGCATACCCTCATAAGCACGGTAATATGTCAGATTTACAAAAATATTCTGTGATGCCTAGGTCCGTTGAGGCCGGAGTATATTGTTTATACTATGAAATACCAAGGCGCCTCGTAGGAAGGATGTCACCATGCTTGTCCAGGCATCGCACGTGGCTGAATTAGTAGAAAAAACAATACCCTCGCTTGCTTTTGATCTGCCTCCTGATGTCGTGCGAGCCTTACATCAAGCTCGCGGAGAGGAATCGAATCAGAGGGCTTGTGTTGTGCTTGAACACCTGATTGAAAATGCTACCATTGCTGCCCAGGACAAGGTTCCACTTTGCCAGGATACGGGTTCGGTATGGGTCTGTCTTGAGATTGGTCCAGATGTTTCTATACGCGGCGATGTATTTTCCTTGGTAAATGATGCCGTGGCACGTGCATACGCCCAATCAGGGTTGAGGATGTCGATAGTGTCTGACCCCCTGTTCATGCGAGAAAATACGGGAGATAACACCCCTGCCTTCTGCGAGCTATGTATGAGTGAGCAACCAGGAGCCCGCCTCCACATAATGCTCAAAGGGGGAGGCTCGGACAATGCAAGTTCACTACATATGCTTCCCCCAGCTGCTGGAAAACAGGCAGTAATCGACAGAATCTTGGATTGTGTAGCAGAAAAGGCGGCCAATGCCTGTGCGCCGATCATCCTAGGAATCGGCATTGGCTCTACCTTTGACAAGGTGGGAACGCTTGCCAAGAAAGCTCTTCTCAGACCGATAGAAGACAGTAACCCCAACCCTGATCTGGCTGCCTTTGAGCAAGAAATCCTCGAACTGGTTAACGCAAGCGGCGTTGGTCCAGGAGGTCTGGGAGGTAAGACAAGTGCACTCGCGGTCAAAGTGAATACAGCTCCTTGCCATATAGCAGCCCTGCCCCTTGCAATAAACATGGGATGTTCTGCTTTGAGGAGGTGTAGCATTGAGCTTTAAAAACCTTAACCTTGACCTTCCCTTAGACGAAGAAGTCTTGCTGGAATTGCGGGCCGGGGATTGCTGCCTCTTGTCGGGTCCTTTGTACACTTTGAGAGACGCTGGGCATATGCGGCTTATTGAGGAGTATAGAAAGCTCGGTCAGCTTCCCTACGATTTAGAGGGGCAGACGATATTTTACGCAGGTCCTACGCCGGCGCGCGCAGGAAGACCCTTTGGGGCGATCGGCCCAACAACGGCTTCGCGTATGGATTTTGCTACGCCAGAGCTGCATAGAGCAGGTATTGTAGCGACTCTTGGGAAAGGGAAACGATCCGAAGAGGTTCGTCTTGCCTGCCGTGAAATCCACTCAGTATACTTTATTACAACGGGAGGGGCTGCCGCTTTTCTCGCGAAGCACGTGGTAAGTTCTACCACCTTGGCGTATCATGAACTGGGAACCGAAGCGCTTCGAAGAATAGAAGTATCCGAGCTTCCGGTATTCGTGGGGATTGATATTTTAGGAAATGACATATACTTACCAGAGCATCCTCAATAAGAGGATGACTCATAGCTTTTAAAAGGGAGCATGTTCGTGAATAATGTGTTACATACTGAAGAGGGCTGCTTACCTGGTATTTTTATCTCTTTCGAAGGAGGGGAGGGTGCGGGTAAATCCACACACATTCGCTTCCTCGCGAAAACTCTAGAAGCCCAGGGCCAAGAGGTTGTATGCTTGCGCGAGCCAGGCGGAACACCTGTTGGGGAACGCTTGCGTGAAATAGTGCTTGATACGGAGTATGCAGATATGAGCCTCGGTGCTGAACTTTTTCTTTATGAAGCTGCTCGAGCCCAACTGGTTTCTTCGGTTATCAAGCCCGCTTTGAGTGCTGGTAAGGTTGTTTTATGCGATCGCTTTTATGATTCAACGATTGCTTACCAGGTTTATGGGCGTGGATTGGATTTCAAGTTCGTTCAGGAAATGAATGATTTTGCCTGCCAAGAAGTGCGACCCTTAAGAACTATTCTGCTCACTCATGGTGACTCCGCCCGCCAAGGCTTAGAGCGTGCAACTCGTAAAGAAGCAGCGGATAGACTCGAACAAGAAGGCGAGGATTTTCATACTCGCGTGAACGAGGGTTTTCTCAAGATAGCGCAAAACGAGCCTGAGCGCATTAAAATCGTAGCATCTTCCAATCTAAAATCTTACACTGCACAGGCTATTTTCAAGCAGCTCTCGGATTTGTTTCCATGGATGCAGGAGGAGCCTTACACACAGGATTCCTTCTTTAAATCCCTAGACAATTCTTCTAAAAAATGAGTTGAGTATGCCCGATATTTTTGACTCTATATTCGGCCAACCTCAAGTGAGGGAATTTCTGCGAGCAAGCCTTGCTTCGGGGAACATAAGCCATGCATATTTATTCACAGGGCCTGCAGGGTCGAATAAAACTACCTCAGCTTACGCTCTCGCTCAAGCAATTATATGCGAGAACAGATCGTGCGGCGAATGTGAGGCGTGTAAGAGAATCATGCGCCGAAAACATCCCGATGTCCGCTATTATGAGCCTGGAGGTTTGGGAACATACCTTATTGAGCAGGTTCGTGAGATCGTGGCGGACACTAATCTCGCGCCCATCCAAGCTCGGAAAAAGATTTATATCCTCGATCGTGTTGATCTTCTTGGTGTGCAGGCTGCGAATGCTTTTCTCAAAACACTTGAAGAGCCTCCCGCAAACGTCATCATCATTTTACTGGGCCGCACGAGGGAAAGTGTTCTTCCTACCATCGTGTCCCGGTGCCAGGTGGTGCCTTTCCGCCATATTCCAGCGCAAGAAGCAGCAGGTATTCTCGTCCAAAATACCGGCGCCTCAGAGCTGGCTGCCAAAATTGCTGTACAGGCTTGTGGTGGATCTATTACAAAAGCTATGGCATTTCTGAAAACTAATGAACGCATGGAGTACCGCGATTATATTTTTGAGGTTTTGGAAGCTTTGAACTTGGCAGACGATTGGGATATATTGAATTATGTTTCCCGCCTAGTTGTACGTGCAAAAGCACCCTTAGATGAGGTACGATTGCAGCAAGAAGAAGAGTTGACCCAATCTTCGGAGTTTTTAGAAAAGTCAAGCATACGACAATTAGAGCTTCGCAATAAGCGCAGCTTAGGATCGGCTACAAAAGACGCGTTGCTTCAAACGGTGTCGATTATCGGGTCGTGGTTGCGTGATGTTATGATGGTCTGCTCAGAAAAAGCGGAACTTATCATTAACCAAGATAAAAAAGATATGATAGTTGAAACTGCGATGGTGAGCGATGAGGTGCGTGCAGCACAGGCTTTGCTTCTTTGCAAGCGTGCTGAAGAGGCACTATCCTATAATGTTTCTCCAGAGACATGCCTTGACGCATTGCTATATGAGGTTAGAGAGGTTCTTTATGGTGCGAATAGCTCCAGTAAGGCTACAGTATAGTCAAAAAACGCTTTGGTTCGATGCGCTTGATTTTTGTCTTGAGCCACACGATGAAGTGGTTGTCTCTACTGCCCGAGGACTTGAATTTGGTTATCTTTCGAATGAGGTTTTCGAGGCCGGGGAAGATGATTTAAAAAAATTAAAGACTGAGCTTAAGCCTGTGGTAAGACTGGCTGATTACAAAGATAAGGCTCAGGCAAAAGAAATGCAGGAGCGGTCCACGCTTGCCTTGCCTATCTTTAAGGAAATGGCGCAGGAGACAAGTGAAGATATGCGTCCTGTCTCAGTGGAGTTTTTATTAGATGGCGAAAAGGCGATCTTCTATTTTGAGTCTGAGGGCAGAATTGACTTCCGTGAGCTCGTTCGTAGACTTGCCGCTGAATTCCATGTACGTGTCGACATGCGCCAAATAGGTGTTCGCGACGAAGCCCGTATAGTAGGAGGCCTGGGTCACTGTGGGCAGGAACTCTGCTGCTGTCGCCTGGGTGGGGAGTTTTGTCCCGTGTCTATTCGTATGGCAAAAGAACAAGATCTTTCCTTAAACCCCCAAAAGATATCAGGCGTATGCGGCCGCCTTATGTGCTGTCTACGCTATGAATATGATGCCTATAAAGATTTTAAAGGGAGAGCCCCCAAGATCAATTCAAAAGTTGAAACCCCTGAAGGACCTGCGAAAGTGGTTGATCTTGATGTTCCCCGTGAGATGGTTACGATTCAGGTTGAAGGAGAGAAACGAGTCAAAATCCCTCTCGCTGAAATGGATACTCCTCGAAAAGGAGAGCGTCCTTCAAGAGTAAGTGCGCAGGTGTATGAGCGTTTTGCTAAACAAGAGACATTCGGGACCCTTGCTTCAGTCGGTGAACTTCGTTTAGGGAAAACATCGATATTCTCAGACTCAAAAACACCGTCAAAGCAAACAGGAGAAACAGAAGTCCTATCGACCGAACAACCTGAAAAGAAGGGGACAAAGCGCAAGCCGCGTCGTCGCACGAAGATGACTGAATCGGGCCAGAAGAAAACGGAGCAACTGGCAACGGGGGCGAAAGAAAAACAGACTGGCAGCAACCGACAGAAGACTAAGCAACGCCCGAAAGCCTCTGTCGCGACGAAAAAAGAAGAAGCAACGGGCTCGAAACCGAGTAAAAAAAATAACCGAAATAAAAACAATAATAAAAATAAGCAACAGAGCCGTACGACTACGAATAAAACCAGTTCTCCTCAGAAAAAAAATCAAAAACCGAAGGGGTCGCCACGTCCAGGGCAACGGTCGTCGGGCCTTCGGGCTGAACCGGAGAGGTCGGGCTCAACATCTCAACAGGTATCCCAGCACGACAATTCCCGCAAAAATGAGGGAAGCCAAGCTTCCTCGGGGCGTAAACCGCGCCGTCGTAGCCATAAGGCTGGAACCGATAGGGGGAATGAAGAATCGTGAACCAAGAAAGCCCTGCCCTTCTCACCGATCTGTATCAACTCACCATGGCCCAAGGATACTGGGAGCATGGAAAACATGATGAAACAGCTTGCTTTCACATGTATTTCAGAGAAAACCCTTTCAAGGGCGGATTTGCTGTTGCTTGCGGCATGTCTCAACTTGCTCAGATTGTTGAAGACTTTCGATTCTCAGATGAGGACTGTGCCTACCTGGCTTCTTTGGATGCTCCGGCCGGGGGCAAGCTTTTCAAACCCGAGTTTATTGAGTATCTCCGCAGCCTAAAGCTGGAGCTCGATATCGATGCTGTATATGAGGGTACTGTTGTATTTCCCAATGAACCGCTCGTGAGGGTTGTCGGACCTATATTGCAATGCCAATTGCTCGAGACCTCTTTGCTCAACTGTGTGAATTTCCAGACCCTTATTGCTACCAAGGCGGCACGTGTTACCTCGGTATCGAAAGTTCCTGTTATGGAGTTTGGCCTCAGAAGAGCGCAAGGTGCAGGAGGGGGGTTGTGGGCCTCAAGGGCTGCTGTTGCGGGGGGCTGTGCCTCAACAAGCAATGTTTTGGCAGGAAAACTCTTTGATCTACCCGTTTCAGGCACTCACGCGCATTCCTGGGTCATGGCCTTCGACAATGAGCTCGAGTCATTTCGTGCATACGCGAGCTCTATGCCTGGGAATTGCGTACTCCTTATCGATACCTACGATGTTGAACAGGGTGCAGCAAATGCTATAACAGTAGGATTGGAGATGCGCGAAAGGGGAGAAAGGCTTGCGGGTGTCAGAATCGATTCTGGGGATTTAGCCTGGCTTTCAAAAAAGGTACGGTCTATGTTAGACGATGCAGGGCTTTATGATTGCGGTATCGTTCTTTCAAATGATCTAGATGAATACACCATAGAGTCGCTTCAAGATCAAGGAGTCTGTGTAAATTCTTATGGGGTAGGAACCAAGCTTGCAACTGCTTATGATCAACCCTCCCTCGGAGGAGTGTACAAGCTGTCTGCAATATGGGACAAGGAAACCAGTCTTTGGACTGACAGACTGAAAGTAACCGAGCAACTTGCCAAGCTGACCGTGCCTGGCGTGTTGGATGTAAGGCGCTATTTTCATGAGAACGGTCGTATCGCAGGCGATATGGTTTTTGATATTAATGTTGGGGTCTCCGAAGGGGAGACTATCATTGATCCTATGAATAGCTTACGCAGGAAAGTATTGGCGCATAAAAAGTATGAATCCTTGCTTCATCCGCACACTCGTACCGGCTGCGTGGTATTAGAAGAAGAGAACCAATCTGCAATGGAAGCGCAAAAACGTTTACGCTCTCAACTTCAAACACTTGATGAGACGCAGAAAAGAATGCTGAACCCCCACAGCTATCCTGTCGGGCTTGAGAGCAGCCTGTTCGAGCGCAGACGCAATCTCTTTTTGCAATTGCGTGGTATGAAACGACAGGAATAGCGTAGAATGTATATCTATAGTTGAAGGAGGCGGAGGAACGTATGATAAAGGTAGTTACTGATTCAGTCGCGTCGATACCCGTCGACATTCTTGCCGACAAGTCTATTGAGGTAGCCACTCTTTATGTTAATCGGGATGGTAAAGAATATCCTGATGCTACTATGGATATAGATGCGTTTTATGCTGATATTTATGATATGGTAAACAACATTCCCACCTCAAGCCAGCCTTCGCAAATGGATTTTATCAAGATATTTTCCCATATAGCTAACTGTAACGACACCTTGTTAGGGGTATTTGGGTCTTCAGGTCTTACGGGTACGTATGAAGGTGCCCTTGTCGCCGCCCGAGAAGTAAAAAAGAAAATACCCCATTTTAATTTTGCGCTCATCGATTCCCGATCCTGCGGTTTCGATGAAGCGTTTCCTGTGATAGAAGCCTCAAACTGCGTTAATGCTCAGAAAACGCTCAATCAGTGTATTGAGTCTACAGTTAAGTCAATTCAATCGACACGATTTCTCTTCACGCCTGAAAATCTCACCTTTCTACATAAGGGAGGACGTATAGGAAACGCTGCCGCTCTTATAGGCAATCTGATTCAACTAGCACCTGTTATATCTGTGGTTGAGGGCAAAGCTGTTATGGTTGATAAAGCTCGTTCACAAAAAAAGGCACTTGATAGAATTTTGGTAGATCTCAAAAACGATATCGAACGATATGGTTTGAAAAGGATTGTCGTTCACTATATTGGAGACAAGGCTCCAGCTCTTGCATGGGCAAAAGAAAAAGTCGAGCCCCTCGTCGAAAAATGTGTAAAAGTGCTTCCCGTCAGTCCTGTTATCGGATTGCATGTGGGTCCAGCCGTGGGTGTTGTATACGAATGTGAAAGATGCATGCCGTACAAGTTTCCCCAAGAGCTCCCAAGCCTGACGTGTGTAGAATAAAGTATTGTTGCCATAACAAAAAAATTGAGGAGTATGCATGAAAGCTTTGTCTAGATGCAATTTGATTATAGACTCGTGTTGTGATCTTCCTTTTGAAATTGTTGATCGTGAGGGCATCGAGCTCTTACAATTTCCTTACATAATGAGCGATGGCGAACATGCCGATGATTTGTACCAAACAATCACGGCACACGAATTCTATGAGCGTATGCGCAACGGGGAAGAGCCTTCTACGGCTCAAATTTCGCTTACCACTCTGCAAGATGCCTTTACGAAAGCAGCTGAGAGCGGTGTTCCTACTGTCTACTTAAGCTTTTCGAGCGGCTTGTCTGGAAGCTATGATGTTGCTGATATGATACTTTCTCAGATGAAGAAAGACGATGCCAATCTTGAGATCTACCTTGTGGACACCCGTCTCGCCTCGATAGCCGAAGCCTTGTTTGTGTATGAGGCTATTCAGCAGCGGGATAGGGGGATGTCTGCACATGAACTGTATGAGTGGGCCATGGAAGCTCGCTACTTCGTCGATGCGGAGTTTATGGTTGAAGATCTGGACGCCCTTCTCCGAGGAGGACGAATTCCTTCATCAGTAGCGTATGCTGGCTCAAAACTTGATGTCAAGCCACTCTTGAGAATCGATTACGAAGGAAAGTTATCGCTTGCAGGGGTTGCGCGAGGACGGAAAAAAGGCATTCGGCAGCTTGCGGATTATTATCGCAAGCGCGCTGAAAATGCGGGTCCGGGCCAATGTATTATCCTGGGCCATGCTGATTGTGACAAAGACTTGCAACGTCTTAAAGAGGCCCTGCTTGATATTGATGAAAATCTTCTCTTTATTGAAAGCTCCATTGGGCCTGTTATAGGAAGCCATGTGGGGCCCGGAATGCTTGCTATGGCATTTTGGGGCTCTGATAAACGCAGTGATTTGTCGGTTGCTGATAAAATTGCTCAACGTGTAAAAAAAGAGGAAACAAAACATCGGGAGACGAAGATATCGTGATTCATACGTTTACTTTTGTGGGGAATGATCTCATTGCGTCAATATTTTCTGAGAAGCTTGCTTCAGCCGGCTACCTTGCTGTTTCGGACGTGCAAGATGCGGATGCAGTTTTTGTCTATAGCACAAATCAAAGCAGGCTGGAAGATATTTATTTTGAAACGATGGGGATAATCCAGACAGCGAAGAAGAATAGTTATCTCATTGATTTGAGCCCTACCACTGTCTCTTTTGCCCGTGAGGTGGCAGCTGTTGCAGCCGTTAATGATCTGCACGCAATTGAGGCGCCCATATGCATTCTTGATCCTAGCTGCGAGCCTGCTATTTCCCAGGCTGACAATCTTGAAATCCTATTAGCCGGTGAAGAGGATAGTATCGAAGGGGTTAAAGAACCACTCAATGCACTCGCTTCTTCAGTGCGCGTTGTGGGCAGGACGGGATCTGCACAATTAGCCCGGAGCGCACTAACAGTTCTGCGTTCATTGAGGATTGTTTCCTGTATGGAGGCGGAAGCATTATTCAGGGCTTCTAATGCTTCGAGCGACGATGTAGTAAGAATAGCTTTTGAACAGGATGTAGTATCTTCTGCCGACTTGCATATGTTCGAAGTCATGAAGCGAGGGCAATACCAAAGTGAGTATACAGTAGAAATGTGGATGGCGGAGCTGACTGCAGCCTTGATGAATGCTGATGATACTGATTTAATAATGCCGAACAGCGAAACGGTGATGCATTTACTTGAGCTACTGGCTCTCATAGGAGGGGTAACACTCGGGTCTTCTTCTCTTAACTTGGTTTATAGCGAGGAGTCTGCTTGTGAAGAGCAGGGTCTTAACTGGTCAAAAGCAGAGAAATTGTACCAGGAGGATAATAGGGAGTCCCATTCCGAAAGCGCCAGTTGTTTTGACGATGAATATCCTGAGGATTCTGATTATTCTAGCTTTGGCACCTACTCTTCGAACTAAGCACGGCATGTTTTATTTTGACTCAGCCACTACGTTTTAGCCGACACTTGGAGGAGTCAAGGGGCAGTAATAAAAATGACTATGGAAAAATCGTGCTGAGAGAGCTTTTATGGCATAATAGACGAGCTGTACTTTTGAGCCAGCGTGGCGCAACGGCAGCGCAACGGTTTTGTAAACCGTGGGTTGTGGGTTCGAATCCCTCCGCTGGCTCCATACTAACCGCAGGTCAGACGCTAAAAACTGTCTGGTCTGTTTTCATGTTAGGGGGTAATTACCCCCTAACATACCCCTTCCATTAAGGATCAGATATAAAAAGTATTCGGCAAGCTTTCGCCGAGGGAGATTTTAGACAGTTCCCATCTCCCAAGAATTCATATAAACAATTTGTTCCTCAGTAAGCTCATCAATACTGACACCGAGGGTTTCGAGCTTGACGCGAGCGATCTCATTGTCTATTTCAAGAGGCACGTCGTAACAGGCAGGCGTAAGACCCTGCGCATGCTGGCGCATGTATTCAGAGCACAGGGCTTGGTTGGCAAAGCTCATATCCATAACTGAGGCCGGGTGTCCTTCTGCGCCGGATAAATTAATAAGACGGCCCTCAGCAAGAAGGATAATGGTACGCCCGTCTTCAAGAGTGTACTCTTCGACTAGAGGCTTCAAGAGTTTCTTTCCAACACAGTGAGACTCTAGCCAGGGGATGTTTATCTCCGAATTGAAATGGCCCGAGTTACAAATGATAGCTCCGTCTTTCATGTTCCTGTAGCAAGGCTCATCGATAACATTGAGGTTTCCTGTGACAGTTACCCAGATATCTGCCTCTTTAGCTGCCACTTCGCGAGGCATTACTCTGAAACCGTCCATAACAGCTTCAAGTGCGCTTGTGGGGTCGATCTCGCACACTATTACGTTGCAGCCCATACCCTTAGCTCGCAACGCGAGTCCCTTGCCGCACCACCCGTATCCAGAGACAACAAGAGTGCGTCCTGCCAATAGCCGATTGGTGAGACGAGTGATGCCGTCGAGCGTTGATTGTCCAGTGCCGTATCGATTGTCAAAAAAATGTTTCGTCTTAGCTTCGTTTACTGTGATGATAGGGTATGTAAGTGCACCCTGGGACGCCATCGCCTTCAGGCGGATAACACCCGTTGTAGTTTCTTCGGTGCCCCCAAGTATGTGTTTGAGCGCTTCAGGAAATTTTTCATGCATACGTCCAACTAGATCAGCGCCGTCATCCATAGTTATGTGTGGATGCTGGGCTATAAGGGCATCTATATGTTTATAATACGTTTCGGTGTCTTCGCCCTTAATGGCAAACACGGGTATGCCGAAGTGCTTTACTAAGGCCGCAGCCGTATCGTCTTGGGTGGAGAGGGGGTTGGACGCGCAGAGATACACGTCTGCGCCGCCAGCTTTAAGGGTGCGCATGAGGTTGGCTGTTTCCGTTGTGACGTGCAAGCATGCAGCTATGACCGTATTTTCAAGAGGGCGCTCTGTCTCAAACCGATCCCTAATGTTTTTAAGGACAGGCATGTCTCTATCCGCCCACAGGATGCGGTCATAGCCCGTATCAGCAAGTGAAATATCTTTTATATCGTATTCAATATCAAAATCCATAACAGCTCAACACTCCTTTTTGCTAGTAAGTAGGCCTAGATTATCATATTCAGCCCCTATCTCGGCTTGTAAAGTATGGATTTGATGTGCAGCAAAGCTAAAGAATCCTGTAATTTCTCTTTAAAAGGAGGAAATGAAGAGGAGGCCTACTCGTGTATGAACGACAAGAGGTATAATTCGAGGTATTATCATGCATCATGCGTAAAAAAAGAAGGATGCGGGACAATTGATAGACCAGTTTTTTTCTGAAGTATCACCTATCGATATATTTAATTTCTGCGTGTTCCTTACCTTTACTTTTTGCTACACGTATCAAATTTTTTACGTCTTCATCTCGCTGACACGCAGACCACCCAAGGTTACGGCTCGAGAGGATCATCGATATGCGGTCATGATTTCGGCGCGAAATGAAAGTGCCGTAATAGCCGATCTTATACGGAGCATCAAAGTTCAAAACTACCCTCAGGAACTCATAGATATATTTGTAATAGCCGATAATTGTACTGACAATACTGCCGAAGTTGCCAAGGAGTCTGGAGCTACCGTAATCAAACGCTTCAACGACAAGCAAATTGGGAAAGGATATGCGCTTGATTACGGATATCAGTATATACGGGAGCGCTTTGGTGTCCGCCAATATGAGGCATTTTTCGTATTCGATGCTGACAATGTTTTAGATGTCAACTACTTTAAAGAGATGAACGCTACCTTTGATAATGGCGCTCTCGTATCAACAAGCTATCGTAATTCAAAGAACTATGGGTCCAACTGGATATCAGCAGGATATGCAGTCTGGTTTCTCCGCGAGGCAAGGTTCTTGAGCCAAGCCCGGTTAAGCCTGAACACTAGTTGTGCTATTTCAGGGACAGGATTCTATATTGCAACAGAAATACTCGAGAAGCATGGTGGGTGGAAATGGCACTTGCTTACGGAGGATATCCAATTTTCAACACAAAATATTCTCGATGGCGTAAGGATTGGCTACTCTCCAGGTGCTGTGCTCTATGACGAACAGCCCCTTACCTTCCAGGATTCCTGGAACCAAAGATCCCGTTGGGCTAAGGGCTTTTATCAGGTGTTCGGTCGATACGGGGCCAAGTTAGCCGCTGGGATTTTCAAAAACCCGAAAGGGTATCGTTTTGCCTGTTACGACATGTTGATGACTATCGCACCAGGCATGCTGCTTACTGTCGTTGTAGTTGCTTTCAACGTGGTTATTATTGCACTGGGCGTGTCTGGAATCATGACAACGGGGATTATGGTCGCCTCCTCGATATCATCTATCCTCTTCTGTATTTTAAATTTTACCCTCTTTATGTTCGTCCTGGGAGTTCTCACTACTTTTACGGAATGGGACAATATCCATTCAAGTATGAGAAAAAAAGTTCGTTACATGTTTACCTTCCCCTTGTTTATGCTAACGTACATACCTATAGCTTTGGCTGCTCTTTTTAAAAAGGCCGAATGGGTTCCGATCGCGCATACTATTTCAGTGGATGTCTCAGAGCTATCAGATGCCCATGGCAGTTCAAAAAAGAATGCTTAACCTTGTCTTTGATTCAGTGTGCGAAGCCTCCTCTTTTTTTAAAAGTTCATGCGGGCCGTGTGAGTGGGCGCTGTAAAAAAGTGTAGGCTTAAAAAGTGCTGCACGCTAAGTATTAGGGTGTCCGTGCAAAAGTAAGACAACGAATGCGGCGTACGCCAGTGCTTTGAAGTGCTGAACAAGCTGAGATAAGAGTAGCTCCTGTTGTGTAGACATCATCTACCACAATAATCGACGGAGGTATCCCATCTGGCGCCTTCACTTCGAAACCATGACGCATGTTTAATACCCGCTGTTTTTTTCCGAGCTTGCGTTGATCTTTAGAATGAGGACGCTGAAATATGTCGGTGTAAGACAGGTGTAAGGCATCGGCGAGTTCTCGGGCCAATACTTCGCCGTGGTCAAACCCCCTTTTCCTGAGTGCCGTTTCTGAAGCTGGAATATAGGCAAGCACAGGGGCAGGCTGTTCATGGAGCCAAGCGGGAGGTACGATGCGGGCCATCAGACGGGCCATCGAAAAAGCGAGTCTTTTTTCATTAGAATCCTTGTACGACAAAACAATACAAGAGCTTTGCCGTGTGAGGAAGACAAGGCTCAGGCAAGTTTCATATGGAAGCTTTTTTATTCCCTGTACTTGAAGCGAATAGCTATTGCATTCACAGCATTGAAGAATACCGAAAGGCCCGCCGCAGTTCGAGCATTGCTTCCAGTAATCGAGATACTCCAATTCAAGCAGGCAGGTAGGACATATGAGAGCTCCTGGAGCATCACAAACAGCACAGCGGGTAGGCCAGAAAAGTTCTTTGAGAACGCTTGCTGAAGAGTTTAGATAGTCTAAGGCATGGTACTTTGCTAAACCAGTTAATACAAACTGAGCGACCTGCCTCATCGGGCCCGTGTTCAATAGTGACTCCTTGAAGGGAAGTATGTTTTCATATGACAGTGTAAGACGTGGAGTTTACAAACATTTAACTGAAGGGTGTTTTGAATATTACAGAACTCAAGTGTGAAATCTGCTACACTGTTTTTGCTTCTTTCGGGTCTGTAGTTGCGGGAGAATTCCTTAGTCCATGGCAGATGCGGTCAAAAGGACCCACGTAAACTCAGAGAGATCTACGCCTGAGCGAGCATGGCGCATCCTAGAGGTAAGACGTACCGTCTGTTATGTAGCAGCATAATGTTGCTCCAGACGAGAGGGTAGTGGGTGATGAGCTCAGCCCCAGTATGCGAATGTGGGGTCAAAGACTAGGTCAGTCGAAAGAGGCAGAAGCTTACTGAGTGATTATGGAGGCAGGTTAGTGATAAAACGATTAGGAGCAGGTGCTCTCAGTGTATTGGTGGCTGGTGTGTGTCTCTTCTGTATGGGAGCTTGTTCAACAGACACCTATGTCCCAGAAGCGAAGGAAGCTTCCCTTTTGAGTCCCACGATAGGGAAAGACGGTGTATTGAGAGTAGGCGTCAAGGCTGACAACTCGCCATATGCCGGACAGACCGATTCAGGTATTGTCGGTATAAACATTGATATAGCGGCAGCTATTGCCGATGAGTATGGCTTGAAGCTCGAGATTATTGATATCGGGAGCGACCCCGTTACAGCACTTGATCAGGGCAGTGTCGATATTGTTTTAGGTCTTGATAAATCAGAATCATATGCTGGTATCTGGGTTTCTGACTCCTACATAGAATCAGCAGTTGCGCTTTTTTCAACAGATGCCACTGCAGTAATACCTCTTGACTCTTCAGTTAAAATTGCTTCTCAAATGTCTTCTTTAAGCGCTTGGGAAGTGAACAGACAATACGGAGAGGATGCTTTGGTGACCTCTGCTGAACTAGAAACAGCCTTCTCAGACCTGCTTTCTGGACGTGTTGATTATGTTGCTGCTGATGCTGTTATCGGCACCTTTGCGGTTCACAAGAATGAGGGTGGTGCGACTATAACGGGATTGTTGCAGAAACCTCACGGGTTTGGCATCGGGGTAGCTGAAACCAACGATGCTCTCAAACAGACGATAAGTGATACCTTAGTGAAACTTCAAGGTAACGGGATCTTTGACATCATAAAGAACAAGTGGCTCGGCTCTCCGCTCAACCTCGATGCTATACCAGTTTCCGATCGGGCCGAAGCAGTAAGCACTACTGACTTGGATGACGGCTCAGAAGAAGCTCAGGAAGAGGACGCTCAGGAAGAGTCTCAAGAGGATACTTTGCTAGATTCTGCTGCGTAGGAGGAGGCGTGGAGGTATAGCAAGGGCTTAAGATAGCTTGTTGGGATGTACCCACGCTAACCACGTATCATCATCCTGTCTGTGCCAGCCAAGCACGTGGGCAAAAGGACGAGAGAAAGGCCGGGGACATACATCCTCGGCCTTTACATTCAATCTGGCTTTCATTACATACTCGGTGCACGACCGAACTTAGCTTTAGTTGGCTCAGGTGAAGCCTGCCTTTCTCTAGCTAAGAAAATCGTCTAGTATCTCTTCCTCAGCCTCTTCTTCGCTCAGGCCCAGGGTCATTAGCTTAATGATTTGATCTCCTGCTATTTTACCAATAGCGGCTTCATGTACGAGCTCAGCTTCAGGACTTGCTGCTTCAATTCCTGGAATCGCGGTCACTCTTGCGTCGTCCATAAGAATTGCATCACACTGAATGTGCGCATGGCAGGCCGCCGATCCAATAACAAGAGGATTGAAAGTTTGTTCAGAGCTTCCCTTAGCAACGCTTCGAGAAATGATTTGGACATTCGACTCATCGCCCTGTATGTCTACGTGCATATTGGAAATAGCCGTTTGTTTGTCATGAGTTAGGAGCTTCTCGTCGAGCACGAGTTTGGCACGTGCTCCGATTTCGGCATTGGTTTCTCGCACGGTGGAGGAAACTCCTTTGAGTTGAGTTAGGTCCATGTAGCAATAGGAGCCATCCTCCATAAAAATGTTGGTCACAGGGTTAAGTATACGGACGCTATTGCTGTCGCCTTCACCATAGTGCTTCTCGACATATTTAATGCTTGAGTTTTCTCCGATATAAAAGCTATGGATCCCATCATGTTGGGATTTTTTATGTCCCTCGTTATGGATTCCACATCCTGCAACAATGGTAATGTCACAGTCTTTTCCGATATAGAAGGTGTTGTAGGCATTGTCCGTGGTTCCTGCTGCTGATAAAATGACGGGGATAAACACGGTCTCCCCCTTGGTCCCGTCTTTGACATGTACATCAATGCCGGGTTTGTCTGATTTTGTTGAAATCTCTATATTGGCCGAGGAGTTTCTCTCTAAGAGCTGTCCATCTTTGCGGATATTAAAGGCTCCTTTTGGCATGCCATGTATACTGGCTATTTCAGCCAAAAGATTTTCGTCAAGCGGTGAAAGGTCTACTGTCATAGGTGATTCCTTACTTTCTTAACAAGTGCTGGTTAGCATGTGGTGGGTATCTCGGTTATATGAAGCTCTGTTGGCTGAGTTAAATTACAAATGGGGTTATCTTTTGCAAGGAAACCGAGCTGAGGCATAATAATGTCGGTGGGGCCTTCTGCTTTGACGTGCCCATCTTTAATCCAAATAATATTATCCGCCAACTGAATGAGTCTTTCTTGGTGGGAGATAATGATTATCGAATGGCCATTGTGTGCAGTATGAATGTCTTTGAAGGTTTCAATAAGGCGATCAAAGCTCCAAAGATCGATGCCGGCTTCGGGTTCGTCATAAATTGCCAGCACAGGATCCCGGGCAAGTATGGTAGCGATTTCAATACGCTTCATCTCCCCGCCAGATAGATTCTTATCAACATCTCGTGTGAGATAGTTTGCAGAGCAAAGTCCTACCCTTGAAAGGTACTCGTTGCACGCAAGCATCGGAAGTTTCTTTCCTGCTGCAATATCAAGCAGCTTTTTTACCTTCATCCCCTTGAAGCGGGCTGGCTGCTGAAAACCGTAGCCAATGCCGAGTTTCGCGCGCTCCGCAATATTCAAATGAGTAATGTCCTGCCCATTGAAAAATATTGACCCACTTGTCGGCTGTTCGACACCCATAATGAGCTTAGCCAGGGTAGACTTGCCGCCGCCATTAGGGCCGGTGATAACCGTGAATTGGTTAGCATCGACACGGAGCGAAATATTGTCAATGATCCGCTTCATCTCTTTGCTGTTTTCCTCAACAGGTGTCTCGAATACTAAATTTTTAATCTCTAACATATGTTACTCCAAACTTGCATAGACATCGTTAGTACTATGGAGGCTTCTAGCAGCCCCATTCCATCCAAAGCGGATGAATCATCTTGTATCCCTTAATTGTAATGCTTATTGGATGAAATAGGGTATTGAAAAACAAGGAGGGCGGTTCCTACGTATTTTCAGCGTACTTTTTTCCAACAAGTTATACCGCTCTGCTCAGCTTACGAGTTGAACAGATTGATTACCTTAAGATCGCTTCGAGACTGAGAGAGGATTTTTTCACTCCCGAAAACACAGGCCATATTTTTTTCCGCAAGATCATCAAAAACAGAAGATAGGTTTTTAAGATCTTCGCTTGTGGTTTCGAGAACCTCATTCCGGAGTTTTTCCAGCCAGTTAGGCTTCGCATGGCTGAAAAAATCTGCCACCTGTCTCCTTGCTATTTCCCGAGGTTTTTTTGGATTATCAAAACCAGCAAGGGTGCTTATTATGTATCCACGTAAAGCTTCTTCGTCAAGCTCTATGCCCGACAGCCAACCTGCCGTATCCTTGAAGCACTGAAGCGTCGAATCGAGGTTTGGGTCACGATATGAGTAGAATTGCAATCCGCCCGTCCGTCCGGATTTGAATCCAGCGCCATAAGCTCCGCCCTTGACGCGGATCTCGTTCCAGAGATAATCGTACGAAAGGATTCTGTTTATCATGGGCCAAGTTCCTGAATACGGGATATGTAGAAGTCTTCTATCGTATCCGAGAGAGGCAAAGCTAACATCGCTCGGGATGATAAAAGCTTCGCCTTTTTTTTGAAGAGGGGGGAGCTTAAGAGCATCATTGTCCTCGAAAGAAGAAAGCAATAGATTGTGCGAGTGCTCCCAATATTTCTCATAATCATCCGCATTGCCAGTAAAACTGACGACAGTGCCTTTTGTAGAAAATACTTTGTGGCATATGCTTTTTAAACGGTCAACAACCTCAGCTTTTTTGTCGTGATAGTGAGGAATGAGATCTTTTAAAAATAGATAGAAGTCGACCCCGGATATTTGCTGAGAAATTTGAGCAGCTGGCGTATAGTACGAGGCGCTACGTGAGAGCGCAGCACTGTGGCCAGCATTAATGAAGTCTTGCTCGAGAGCAAGCCTGTTTTGCTGAATAATGTCAAATATTTTGTCAGTATTGCTGAAATCGGTTGAGGACCAAATCTCTCGCGGTATATCGACGAGATCAGCGATGTTTTCTGAGAGAGAACTGGCAGAAACTACAAGCTTTGGGTTTAGATCCTCTATATTCGCATCGTTTGAATAGGTTTCTGTAAAGAAGTTCAAGGCCCCTAAGCGAGATTGAATCAGCTGATCGAGTTCTACTGCAGTATGTTTTTCAGTGTCTAATTTACCAAGTAGGCGTATCAGAAGACCAACATAGGGGAGATCCTCGTAGTTGAGGGTATCTAAAGTGAAATAGTGGTACGAATAATTTATTCCGCGAGTCGGCACGGTATGACGCAGGCAGGGTAAATTTGCGTGTTCGTCAAAATAATACGCTGGATCAGGCGTAAATCCAGAGACATCGCTGAGCAAGAGCGACGGCAAGGTTGCAAGTGCCTCGGGGCTGTCTTCTTGTGTTTGCATATATTGCAGCTCTTCAGTATTTTTAACAAGTTCTTGAAGATTTTCCTCCGAAAGCGTCTTCTTGATATCGCGCAATCGCTCAATCTCTGGAGTGATGTCAGCCGCGGGCGCGGGCTTAATTTCGGCCTGAGCCCTATGGGTGGAGTCAAGGAATACATTTTGCAATAGCTCTTCAAAATAACCTTCATGGATGTCTTCCCGAAGCTCAGCAAAAGCGGTTTCGTATTGAAGATAGGCAGTAGAAAGTGAGTCGTCATATAACCAACCGGCAAGTGCCTGCATGGCAAGCACTACGCCATCAGCCACACCGTAATCACGCTCTCTGTTGTCAAACTCTGCTCTTGAAAGCGAGGCCTCAAGCTGGGCAGGGTTTATCCCATCTTCCACAAGCTTAGTCAAGATCCGGTCGACTTCTTTGCTTAGTTGCTCGGAGTTCGATCCTTTACTGTCTCGGGCCTCTATCATGACGACAGGCTGCAGCTGTCCGCTTGCTAGATGAGCCTGGAAGTCTCCTGCAAGGCCTGTATCGAGAAGCGCTCTCTTGAGGGGAGCTTCATTACTTCCCATCAAGGCATCTAGAAGTATGCCAAGGGCGATAACGCGCTTCCGGTCGTGAATTGTTCCAGCAACATAGGCAAGCCCCAAGCAAGCATTTTCAGGGCTGGTTGTCATTTCCCTTACTACATTTGGTGCAATAAGTGGTTCCTGAAGAACGAGGGGATTAGGTGAGCCAACGCTGTTTTGATCTATCGATGCATAGTAGGAGTTAATGAGTTCAAGCTGGGCAAGGAGACCCATATCTCCATACAAGACGATGTAGCTGTTGTCTAGACGATAATGGCGTCTATGGGCATCGAGAAACTCCTCGTAACTAAGCTCAGGTATTTTGTTCGGATCGCCACCGGATTCATGCCGATACGTCGTATCAGGGAAAAGAGATTCCATAAGGAGATCGTACAAAACACTGCTTGAGTCTGAGAGGGCCCCCTTCATCTCATTGAAAACGACACCGTTGTACAGCAACTCACCCGAGGTGTCATCAAGTTCGTAGTGCCAGCCTTCCTGGTCGAAGGTTGCTTTTTTCTGATATATCAAGGGATGCAAAACAGCGTCTAGATAGACATCCATTAAATTGAGCAGATCTTTTTCATTAGTACTCGCAACAGGGTAGAGCGTCTTGTCGGGGAACGTCATAGCGTTAAGAAATGTTTGCATGGAGCTTTTCAAGAGAGTTACAAAAGGCTCTTTAACAGGGAACTTTTCAGAACCGCATAAAACAGAATGCTCAAGGATATGGAAGACTCCCGTGCTGTCGGCTGGAGGCGTCTTGAACCCTATGGCAAACGCTTTGTTTTGGTCGGATGTTTCGAGATACATGAGACGGGCGCCACTTTTTTCGTGTTTCATTACATGGACGGTCCCCTCAAGTTCAGGAATCTCTTCCTGGCTTGTAATTTTGAATCCATGGATTCGTGTTCCCAGTTTTAATTTTGGTCTTTGAGGACCTGGGGCTGTGCAACAACGACAATGCAAGGTATACCGCCTTTCAATTCTTTTATGCACTAGCATACCAAAAAAACCTGCAAGTATTCTCAAGTCTTCAGAATGGATATTATCTGAAAGCATCGGCCCTATTGACGCTTTCATTTATAATGGCGTCTGAAGTGAAAGGATGGCTTTATGAGCAGAGGCGGAGGCTTTTCTATCATCTCAGTTGATTCGCATGAAGATGATGAGCTTGTTATTCGGGTCGGAGCGCGTAAAGATGAGCATGCGGGTAAGCTGCACAACGAGCGTCCCGAGACAGCATATTTTGAAAAAGAGGCCTCTACGGCGGATGTCGGCGAACAGAGTGAATCGCTTTCAAGGCCTTCTAAAAAAGAGGCAGATAGTGATGATTGTAGAACGACAACACTGAACGAGCTGAACGAAACTGGGCCATCTCCTAAAATCAGAATTGTTATCATATTGAGCGCTTTGGTTTTGCTTGCAGTCGCTTTGTTTTTGTATTTTGTAAATCTCTAGAAGGCAGAAAGTATTTTGAACAAGAACTCAAAAACAGGCTTAGGCCTTAAAACTCCTGTTTGGGAGGTGTAGGGGATGTCAAAACATACGAACGGTGAGGACACGGATATTTTGGAAACCTCAACAGCAAACGATTCATCAGCAGATGATTCAATATGCAAGGAACCGACAAGCAACGATGCATCGACACCCGACATAGGGGTAGACGGTAGCGATAAGGAGTCCGTCCTGAAAAAAGATGTGTCTTCAGGGAAGCATGCACGGACGGAGGTCCTCTTAGAAAAGCAAGCAGACAAAAGTGGGAAAAAAAAGCGTCTTACTCTTGCACAAAAGAAATCACGCCGCATGAGACGCGTTCTTCTCGTTGTTATCACGCTTGTTTTGCTGCTCATTGCGGCTCTCTCTTATTTTTCGTATCAGCTTTTTACTGAGGCTCAAAATCAAGCGAGTCAGCAGTTGGGCTCAAAAGACGTCGATAAGCTCCTCGAGGGAGACTTACATGAGTCAAGTGATAGTATAGAGAAGAAAATTGAGGCACCTGACCTCGTTGCCGTTATAGGCCTGAGCCAAGACGAAGCCCTTGAATCGATTGGAAGAGGGGCAGCGGTACAATCAAGCTCTGAGGTGAATGAAGCAGATAGCCAAATCAAGAAAAGTGTGAAACTTGCCCTCACAGATGAACCAGGAGATTCTTTATCTGGAACGCCCACCGTGTATCTCGATCTCGATGAAGATGGCTACGTTATTGCGGTAGGATATACGGCACCCGTACTTTCCCTCGGTTTTAGTGGCGATACATTTTCTAAGACCCTTGTAGAAGAACAGGCGCTTGAGAAGGTATTTGCTGAAGCAGGGTTGACAGTTTCATCAGACGTCTTTGTACTGCCTGAAGACAAAAGCCTGTACTCAGAATTTGCGTCAGATGGCAAGACTCTTGTTGAACAAAAGTACTCCTTTCAAGGAGATGTTCAGCAAGATGGTGTTGACTACCAATGGTCGGCTCAACTCCGCTTTGACTACAGCGCTGCAAATGCCTCCGATGACGCAAAAAAGACTATCCGTCAAATATCTATTTATTTTGGAAAGCTTGACTCCATGCTGCCTGTGCCTCCCGATGAAGGTGAAAACGAAGAAGCAGGGGGTACAGAAAGCTAGGCTGCTATAGCTCGCAGATATATAAGGGCATGAGGCGCTCAGCGTACGTGGGGTTGAGTTTTTTAGCGTGGCAAGTCTGTGTGGGAAGAATATCTATGGATTTTTATAGGGACCTTCCACTACTTGTGCTACACTTCAGCTTGTGAAAACAAGAGAGGCTTTAAGCCTCCGCCTGATTTGGCGCTTCGGCTGCTGATGGGTTACTGGAATATGAAGCAATGCGCTAATATTTGTATGTGACTCGTAGACAGGTGCTGCGGGTTTTTTTATTGTTAAGCAGATGCCTGGAGGGCATCAGTAGAGGAGGTGGACGCAATAGCTACTCAAGAGCCTCGGCTCAATGAAGAGATTACTGTGAAGGAATGTCGCTTGATTACCTTTGATGGAACACAGATGGGTGTTGTCAGTATAGGTGAGGCGCAGCGCATAGCTGATGAAGAAGGCTATGATTTGGTTGAGATATCGCCTAATTCAGATCCTGTGGTGTGCAGAATAATGGATTACGGCAAATTTAAGTACGATCAGGCTATCAAGGCAAAGCAAGCCCGTAAAAACCAAAGCAAGATTGAAACGAAGGAAATGAAATTTCGTCCCAAGATTGATATTGGGGACTACACAACCAAAAAGAATCACATACTGCGTTTTTTGAAAGCGAACAACAAAGTAAAAATTACCATCATGTTTCGCGGAAGAGAAATGGCCCATCCTGAACAGGGCTTGAATATTCTTGAGCGATTGGCAGATGATTTAAAAGATATTGCGATTATAGAGAATCAGCCCAAAATGGAAGGTCGCAATATGCATATGTTGATATCGCCTCTATCACACAGCACGAAAAAGAAAAAAGAGGCTGACAATAAAGATGCTGCAAGTAAAGCAGAGTAAGGAACGAAAGGAAGAAACATGCCAAAAATGAAGACCCATCGCGGCACTGCTAAACGGTTCCGTATTACTGGTTCCGGGAAGATTATGCGTGCCAAGCAGGGTTCAAGCCATATTTTGGAGAAAAAAAGCCAAAAGCGTAAACGTAATTTCCGTCATGAAACTGAAATTTCAAAAGCCGATCAAAAAGCAGTAGCCCGTAATTTAGGACTTCGCTAAGGAAGGAATTGGTGAACTATGCCACGTATGAAACGTGCGGTTACCGCCCATAAAAAACGTCGCACCGTTCTTGGCCAGGCCAAAGGTTACTATGGTGCAAAATCTCGCTCTTATCGCGCAGCAAAAGAGCAGGTTCAACATTCGCTTCAATATGTATATCGCGATCGTCGAAACAAAAAACGCGAAATTCGCCGTCTATGGATTACGCGCATTAACGCCGCTGCACGAATTAACGGTCTTTCGTATTCCGTGTTCATGAACGGGCTTAGAAAAGCAGGGGTCCAGCTTGATCGCAAGGTGCTTGCAGATATGGCAGTGCACGATCCTGAGGCTTTTGCAGCAGTCACAGATATTGCCAAAAAGGCTCTTTAGACTTTTATTGATAAAATTAAAAAGCCGTCGAGTGCTCGACGGCTTTTTTGATTCAGCTTCAAAGTGTTTAACAAGAATTATCACAGGAAAAAAAAGTATCCGAGAGATAGTCTTCAACTATTTGTTTAGAGCTCCCTTTTGCTTCTTGCAATACGATAATCCCATTTTTTTCTAGTAAAGCAAGAGATTCCTTACGAAGAGAACCAACGATTAGAACATCAATCTCTAATTCTCGAAGTAGGCCAAGTACTGAAAGGTTCTGCTGTTCCAGCAGAGGCATATTGCCGTAGCTTGTGATTTTACCGCTACGAACAGTGTAGCAATTGTAGTTTGTGCAGCTTTCGAAGTGGGGGGCTACTTCTAGACCCTTACTTGCGACTGCTATCTTCATCCCATCACTTCCTCGATGTATGGTGCCCTGCTTGCAAATACGCAGGCAGCCGCATACTTTACAAAAACAAGACGAGCTTGCGTACTTTGAAATAGTACCCTCTTTACGCTGGATAATCGATGAGTCTTTAGCCTAACGGGGATAAATTGTAAGCTGGTGGCAGGCTTTGCTCTTCAAGAGGCCGATGTCTAAAACGGAGCTTAGGTCATTTTGGGCCGGTGTATGTATTTTTGTTGCCCAGGTGTTCTTGTTTGATAGAGAACTTTGACGGTAGGATTCAATATCTCTTTTGAGAAGTTACATGATTCTAGCGCGTGTGAGCAGGCTTTCCACCCCGGTATAGCCAAATAAAGCGCTTTCTGTGAATCGACCCCTTTGTCTCATGCTTTTTGTTGGCCAACATAAGAGTTTTTTGTGCTATATCGAGTGCAGCATCTGGGCGACGGAGTATTTCGCCGTTGACAAGCATAGCCTTCAGACTATTTTTGGCCTTAGAGATATGACGTAAGGCCTGGATGAGCTCGCGTGTCGTCGTCACATGCAGTGCGGCGCCCGTAGCAGTCAACATGGCTCTATTAGACTTTTCTTGGCCGTAGGTTTTCCCCAAGAGAATCATGGGAGTTTGCGCACAAAGGCATTCGGTGACTGTTAAGCCCCCGGATTTACAAATTGCCAAGTCGCTTGCTGCCATGAGGGGGGCCATCTCTTCTACATAAGACAAAACGCTCGTGTTTGACAGGCCGAGATCTGTACAGCTCCGTGTCAGATGTTCGTAATATTCCTCATCGCTGCCGGAAATAAAGACAAAGTGGAAATTTTCGAATTGCTGTAAATAGGGAAGGGCTTTGTCAAGTATCTCCCGCATATGGATGTAGGGCATAGGGAGAGATGCGCCAGCTAACACGAGGGCAAGCACTTTGTCTTGGGGAAGGCCAAGTTTATTTCGAGTTTCTTCCTTGTCGTACTCTTTTCTGAAAGAATCTCGAGTAGGCATGCCTGTGACTGCTATATTGGACTCGGGCAGCTTTCTGGGGCGCAATGTTTCAGCCATTGCTTCTGTAGCAACACAGAAGAGATCTGCAAATCGGTGGGGCCAAAATCCTTCAATCTCATAATCGGTGGGAACGCAGACGATGGGGCAGGAATGTCCTGTTATCATGCGGGCTCCAACTGCGACGTTAGCAGCCGTGATATGCGTGCATACGATAGCGATTGGTTTTCTGTCAGCAATGTATTGGGTGAACTTTGGAAACATGACACGCGACCAGACGGTGCCGCCTCCCCATAGGGTTCTTCCCGTGAAAGTGTATCGCCAGGTAAAATCATAGAAAGGGCGAGTAGCGCCCGTGAACATAGAAGCAGTTTTATTCCCATCAAAAATAATTCTGCCAAAATCGAGGATGTCGAGCACTTCTATATCGTAATCGTCAGGGAAGGTGCATGCTTGGTCCTGATCCGTGGGAGGGGCAGTCTTCAATACCTCAAAAGCTTCTGCTAGAGCAATGGCGGCGCTTCGATGCCCTGACCCAACTGAGGCGTGAACTATACACACAAGAGGGCGCACGGGAGCATCGTTGCCTGACGAAAGAGGTGGAAGGTCTTGTGCGTCAGGCAATAGGGAATCGTTCAAATGACAGATTCCTGGTTCTACTTCAGATGTTGCTTCATGTTCTGTCATGCGTGTATGATAGCGTATGACGTTCATAAAAAAATGTAGGAGCCTTAAAAACAAAAAAGCGATGCAAGATAAGCATCGCTTTTACGTATCCAAATGGTGCCCCCAACGGGAATCGAACCCGTGTTTCCGCCTTGAAAGGGCGACGTCCTAACCCCTAGACCATGGGGACTCGTTGCTTCTCGAAACCCAAAAAAGCAGCCTACATATAATGACATAGCACCTAATGCTTTGCAAGTAGAATTTCTATTAGGAGAAAAGACCTGCGCAAGTAGTACACAACTATGTCAATCTCCAATAATGAGCGTACATATCTCGTAATTCGAGTACAATTATCTTATGGCAATTAAACGATTAATAGCATCTAATTCCCAAGAAGTTGAAGCCCTTGCTCAAGCTTTGTTGCAAGGGAAGCATCAGCTTTCTGATCCGTGGGTATTTCTTGTTTCCGACCATTCTACTGCTTTGCAATATAAAAAAAGATGGGTCAAGAAAGATTTTATATTTGGTTTGGAGATACTGAGCTTTAGTTCATGGCTTGAAGACCGTTGGGAGTTGTATGGTGATGGCAGGCGCGTTGTATCTGCCGCGCAAAGAAAAATATTCTTATGCAAGGCCCTTCTTCATACGAGCAAGGAAAAAGGGCTTCGTTCCCTCAGTCTCTCTTTCGGTACTGTCGAGATGCTTTCCCGCATGGCGCAAAAAGAATTCGCAGCACTACTTGCTTCCAAGCAAGATATGTCGGTTTATTCCCATCTGTCTCCTGCGGAGAAAGAACTGCTCAACGTTTTATCCGTGTACGGCAGCCTCATTCATGAGCAGGGCCTCGCTGAGCTGAGCGACCTTATGTCGTCCTTGAGCATGAGCGCTTGGCCGAGCCCTCGTATTCTTGTTGAGAATTTTGATGAGCTGGGCAGATGCGAGCAGAATTTTTTAGAAAGCCTTTCTGAAAGACTCGAGGTATGTGCAGTATCTAAGGGCATCCACGCGCCCATTACCTGTGAGGACCGGAGTCAAGAGCTGATAGAGATTCAGTCCCGCATATTTAATCCTCAAGCAGAAAACCCGGTGCTTCCCCAGGGGGCCTTAGAGATCCTTCTGCCCTCAGGGCAGTACGCTGCGCCTTTGCTCATCGCACAAACGTTGAAGGAGCATATACAGAAGGGTTGTACGCGTATTGCCCTTTCCTCAACTTGCCCAATTGAAGCGTTTTCTTATATCTCGTCTTTCTTTGCAGGCGATGCCATCAAGATACATCTAACTACGAGCAAGGGTTTTTGCGAGACTGATTTTGGAAAGCTATGGCGCTCTTTGCTGGCATGGCGGAAAGGTTCAGCAGATTACCGGGTATTGATGGTCGAGATGCTTTTCAACCCTTTGACGTGTACTGATGAGTCCACGCGCACAAAATTAGATGCACGATGGAGGATGGACAGGACAGGGGATGCGCCGAGATACTTAGAGGATATTGCTGCATGTAACAGCTTCCTCTTTGAGCTAATTGAGCTTGTTGAACATGCCTCTTATCTATCTATAGTAGATAAGCTTGAGGCTCTGATTGCTGGACAATGCACATCAGATCCATGCTATCGGGCCCAGCAATTGGCCGCTTGTGAGTCTACTCGCCAATTCCTCAACCAGCTGAGTTCCGAGATGCTTGAAAGTTCACTGTATGCAGAAGTGCTCTTCTCTTCAAACATACCGGTGAATATTTCGAATACAGAAAAAAACTCTTGTAAGGCCGAAGTAGACATATTTGAACTCAGGCAATTATCCCGCATGCCCGCCTGTTCGTATGACGCTGTATGTATCTGCGATATGGAGGCTTCGCGGTATCCTATCAAAGTAAAGGAGAATGCCCAAACCATTCTCTTCGAAAAATTGGGGATTGGGCAGGAAGAAGATGTCTTTGAACTAGAGCGTGATATATTTTTTGAAGTTTTATCAGTTGCAAAAAAGTCTCTCATTTGTGAGAGGGTTCTTTTTGACACGGACGCCAACCCAAGCTACCCGGCGATTATGTTTGAGGAGCTCATTGACTGCTATCGCGAGGATCTCCGTTCGGAGGAGGACAAAGACAAGATTACGGGTCTTCCATATTCCCTTCTTCCGTTTTCGAAGACCCTAGGAGAGGATATGCTCTATCAGCAGTTGAGCATGAGAAACGATAAGCAGGATAAGATGCTATGTGTACCATCTTGTGAAACGGGCCAGCTCGAGGAGTCTTCGCTCGAAAAGGTGATCGCACCATTTTTAAAGCATGAACAGGCGGGCGGGGCAATGCTCAACCTTTCCCCTTCGTCCTTAGAGAGTTATCTCAGGTGTCCATATTTTTGGTTCGTAGGGTATAGGCTTAATGTATCTGGCATTGATGCTGGGTTTGGACCACTTGAAAAGGGTAGTTTTATCCACCAGGTTTTAAAAGACTTTTACCTGGCGTACCAAAAGGATTTTGAGCCGAAGCTGAGTGTGAGAAACCTAAAGGAAGCCCAAGACTTATTCGAAGGTGTTTTTGACGAGAATCTTTTGCTACAGTATAAACTCGAGCCTCGCAATAATCCCCTTATTGCCCACACAGCCTTAGAACAGGCGGAGCTGAAAGAGCTTAAGGAAGATACCTTGCGATTCCTGGAGCAGGAAACGTTGCTTCTGCCAGGTTTTGAACCGCGTTATTTTGAGCATTATTTTGGAAAAGAAAAGACACTCATATATGCTGGCGCTGCATTACGTGGATCCGTCGATAGGATTGATGTTAACGAAAAAGGACAAGCTGTCGTCATCGACTACAAGGGGGCCCTTTCGAAAGACTATGCTTTTGCGTCTGCATCTCCTGTTCCGTGGGCAGGAAGCCCTGATCAGGAAGACGATATTGTCCTTCCCCACAAAGTACAGACCCTTTTATATGCTCAAGCAGTGAGGAGGGATCTCGATCTAGATGTAGTAGCTGCTCTATATGTTTCGTATGGGAAAAAAACTCAGGTGCTGGGAGCCTACGATCCTCGAGTTTTAGGGCCTGCTGAACTCTTGGGCATTAATCCTGATACCTGTGCTATAGACCTCGACACGCATACAGATTTCTCCTGCATGCTCGATGATATAGAGGTTCAGCTTGAACCTGTTGTACAGGCTATGGAGCAGGGTATGATACGTCCTTTTCCCCGCGGCAGCGATCCTTGTGCATACTGTCCCGTCTTTGACTGTAAGTTCAGGAGGCAGATATGAACCTCGACGGCCTGACCGATGATCAAAGAGCAAGCGTTGAGCATGTCTGTGGCCCCCTGCTGATATCCGCAGGGGCAGGTTCGGGCAAGACGTTCACTCTCACCCAGCGTATAGCCTACGCCTTAGTGCACGGAGATTTGAGCGGTGTGTCCGATATCGATGAGGTGCTCGCGATTACCTTTACCGAAAAAGCTGCTGAAGAGATTAAGGCACGTGTGAAGGGCAGCTTGCGTCTTGAAGGGCTGAATGAGCAAGCCCTGCGAGTGGACGGTGCTTGGATTTCGACCATCCATGGTATGTGTTCGCGCATCCTCCATGCTCATGCACTCGAAATTGGAATAGATCCTAACTTTGGCGTGCTTGATGAAACGGAGAGGGAAGTTTTACTTGATGAGGCAATAAACCAGGCTTTGAGCGAGGAGGAAGGTGCCTTAGGGTCAGAAAAATTCAAGAACCTATTTACAGAGTATAAGCCCCGTTCTTCAGGGTATAGGGACACTTCTGTTGAGTCTATGGTGCGTGTACTTATTTCGAGCTCTAGCAGCCTGAGGAGAGGTCTTGACGATATGAGCTTTGGACCCGAACCCCGCTCAGCTTCCTCTATGACTCGAGAATTGTGTGCACTCCTTGAGTCTATGCAGTCCCTCCTTGAATGTGCAGGCCCTTCAGCATCGGCGCAAAAGGCAAGGGAGGACATCGAGCGTAATATCAGCGATGCATACGAGCTCCTTAAGCGCGAAGAAAAAACTGTTAAACAAGAAGATTTTGCAGGCTTGTTGGATTCTGTGTGCTTTGTTCCCCGTACCTTTGGACCGAAAGATTTTAGGGCGCAGGTTCATGGATATCAGGACCAGCTCCTTTTCTTAATGGACGAAGTGTTTTTAAACCTTGCTCGACCACTAGCTGATGAATTGTTGCTCTTAGCTCGGGAAACAATAAGGTACTATGATGAAAAAAAGAAAGAACTGTTCGTTCTCGATAACGATGATCTTTTGAGAAAAACGTATGAGTGCTTCGAAAGGTATCCCGAGATAGCTAGATTTTATGCCGATAAATTCAAGCTTGTTATGGTCGATGAGTTTCAAGACACCAATCAGCTGCAGATAGATATCGTTACACAATTAAGCGGAACAAACCTTGAACGTCTTTGCACGGTAGGGGATTCGCAGCAGTCCATATATCGTTTTCGAGGTGCCGATGTTGGTGTGTATGAGGAACATAAAAAAAGTATGCAGTCGCCGCGCGTTGCTGCAAAGTATTTTGAATTACGTAAGAACTTTAGAAGCCATCAAGATATCCTCTCTTTCGTTGACCATGTTTTCAGCCAGGATCATATATTTGGCGATATGTTTATGTCTTTGTCCGCACATGAGGGCAGAAAGACTGTCTATAAGGCTTCGATACCACGTATAGATATTCTTTTGAGTACATATTCAAGCAATGGCACGAGAAAAATTAGTCCTAAAGAAGCTATACAAGCAGAGGCAGAGGGCATCGCACGTCGATTCGCGTCCTTTCGCGAAGCAGGTCACACGCCGAATGAAATGGTTGTCTTATTGGGGAGAATGACGAATGCAGACATATATGCTGAAGCTCTGAGACTCGAAGGCTTTGATTGCGTAGTTGCAGGTGGCTCACTGTTCTCCCGAATGCCAGATGTGAGCTTAGTGGCACGCCTTGCTGAGGCACTTGTCAATCCGCGTAACTCTGAAGCTTTGTATGAGACACTTTCGAGCGATCTGTTTGGTGTAAGCTCTGATGAGCTTTTATGTCTGGCAACAACAGGGGAGGAGGGTGAAACCTCTTCCCGCAGATGCGATTTGTATACAGGGTTTATGCGTATGCAAAAGCTTAATTCGCCTGAGCGTCAAATAGCACAGCCCAGGTTGAGACTGGCTGCAGATGTCTTGTGTGGTGCATGGCTTGGCCTGGGCAAGACCTCTTTAGCAGCTACCATTAAAGAGGTCCTCATCGGTTCTGGAATTCTTACGAGACTTGAGGGCGAAGGTGCATTTGGGCTTGCACGTGCAGGCAATATCCTTAAGGCGCATCGTATTATCGAGTCTTTGGAGAGGGATAGGCAGCTAGGGCCTGCTCAGGCTTCTTCCGAGTTTTCGTCTCAAATAACTATCGGATTAAAAGAACCTCCCGGCGCTCTTTCAGGCAGTGCGGACAGCGTGGTTAGAGTCATGACGATTCATGCATCGAAGGGCTTAGAATTTCCTATTGTTGCACTTGCAGAATTTTCTGGGTCAAAGCGAAATCGCCAAACCTTAGCGATAGAAGCAGTTCGCGGTAAGGCTTTTGCCTCGCTTGGCATCGGCCGAACAAAGAATGCATATGAAAGCATTAGGAAGCATACAGAAAAACAAAGGCAAGAGTGTCCTATTGAGGGAGATGGGCTTACGAGACTTAACGAGGCAGCAAGCCTCATAGAGCTGAGAAGTGCTCTCGAGGCGTATGGGGCCGTTGAGGAGCATAGCGAAGATCAACGCAAGCTTTATGTCGGTCTTACCCGAGCGAGTGAAGCTTTTATCTGCGCTATGACAGTAAAGCTTTCTGCAAAAAACAATCTTAACTCATATGGGGGCCTTGTTGATGATGTCCGACGGGCCCTGTGGAAAGATGGCGACTTTCCAGAAGGGGAGGCCAGGTTGAGCTATGGAGGGTCTGAACCTGCCCGATATGAACGGCAAGACCTCGATCGTATGCTTTGCCCCGATGAAGAAGCTTCAAGTGACCAGACGTTGTGTTCGGAACATTCGAAACATTCGGAATATGACGACATGCCTCGAAGTAAAGAATACGCCGAGGGTGAGTTTGCAACTGAGGGGGACAGGAGCTTGCCAAAAGAAGTCTTCCCGCCCTGTGAAGAAGAGGCGTCTTCCGAACACGGGTTTTTTATACCGCGCCGATATGAGGCGAAGCCCCTTGTATGCGTCTTAGATAGGGCGATGAGGGAACATGTATTTTCCTATTCCTCTTTGGAGGCCGGTCTTTCACCCGAAAAGGAACTGGTTTTTGGGACTAAAGAATATCAAGGAAAAGGGGAGGCTGGCAAGGCTGTAGACCTGGGTACGGCTTTCCATCGGCTTGCTCAGTTATTTGTAGAAACAGGAATAACGCCTTCAAGAAGCGACGTACAAAGAATGATGTTCCTGCAAAAGCTTACAGAAACGCAGGCTGTCCGATTGGAGCATGCTTTACATCGATGGCTTAAAAGTGGTGTTCAGAATAAAATTTCGCAATACCCCTTCGTCCGAGCAGAATTACCATTTTTTATAGAACTAGGGGATGGCTACCTTGAAGGGGAAATAGATCTATTTTGCTGTGACGCGGAAAAAAAGAGCGCATTCATTATCGATTACAAAACAGGTGGCTTTGATACAGAAATCGAAACGGATCTTTATGATAAGCATGTATTACAGGCTTCTTGTTATGCATATGCCAGCTTACTCCAGGGTTTCGATTCGGTCGAACTCTGCTTTGTACGTGTTGAGCAGGAGTCTTTGCAAGAGGATCAAGAACCGCAAAGTATCAGCTACCGTTTCTGTGCGGCTGACAAGGATGAACTTCGTGAGAAGATACTTAAAGCCAGAATATACGTAAGATAAGGTGCATCCATCGGCAGAGTTGGCCCTTTTATGGACACGTTTTGCGAGGAAGAGCTGCGTGATTCAAGGGTTTAAGGCTCTGAGAGTGCGTATCTGCGCCAAATTTGTTTCACGGATATCGAAACAAGCATATATGACTAAGAAAGTCAAGCGATTTACGAGTAAATATTATACTCATAACAACTAAACGTACTCTTGAAACTGTTTAGAATCAAACACCTACCACGTATAATAATGGCGAGAAGAGCGGTATTATCTTCAGAAAAGGAATTCGGAACCTCATATTAGATAAACCGCTCTTCTTACTTCAGCCTTTGGGCCTCGTACACCCGTAGCACATCAAGTTCATATTGCTTTCGATACCCTTTAACGACGGTGTCGAGAATAAGCCCGCTGCTTAAACACAGTATCCCGATAAATATCAGGGCAGCGGCAAGGACGACTGACGGAAGTCGGGGGACCAGTCCTGTATAGGCAAACTCGGATATTATCGGCATGCCTACTATCAGTCCTAAGGCGCAAAATATTATTGCAAAAAGACCAAACAAAACCATCGGGCGGTAGTCTTTGAATAGAGAGGCGATGGTCAAAAGGACTTTCCATCCGTCAGAAAAGGTATTGAGTTTGCTTACTGACCCCTCGGGCCTGTCTTTGTAGACAATGGCTACTTCCTCAATCCTCCATCGCTTATCAACGGCATGGATAGAAAGCTCGGTTTCAATTTCAAAGGCTGGAGAAAGAACGGGTATCGTTTTAGCAAAAACCTTATTGAATGCACGATATCCAGTCATCACGTCGCTAAACTCAAAGCCGTAGAGTTTTTTAATGAGCCAGCGGACAAGCTTGTTCCCGAAACCATGGAAGGCGCGTTCATTCTCCTGGCAATAGCTGCCGTTTGACAGACGATCGCCAACGACCATATCAGCTCTATTCTCAAGCAATGGTGCTAGGAGGGTGGAAGCCTCAGAGGCAGGATACGTGTCATCACCGTCAACCATGATATAAAAATCGGCATCTATATCACGGAGCATTTGTCTCAAGACATTACCCTTGCCCTGGCGCGTCTCCAAGGTGACAATTGCGCCGTGAGCACGTGCTATCTCGGCGGTTTTATCTTGCGAGTTGTTGTCGTATACATAAATAGAAGCATGGGGAAGGCTTCTCTTGAAGTCATCCACAACCTTTCCCACGGTAAGTTCTTCGTTGTAGCAGGGTATAAGAACTGCTATCTCGTGCTCTCCCACTGTGCAGTCTGGACATGTGGTCATTGTCGTTAAGCTCCTCGATCTTTTTTGGACACTAAAGTATATCACGTAATAAAGGCTCGATTACTATTCGCTTTTATGCGTGGAGCTAAGATGAACTCGTCAATATTTTCCACACAATGGGAAAATAACACTTGCGTCACTCTCTGTTTATCAGTAGAATAACTTTCGCTGCACAAAGCGGGGTGTTAGCTCAGTTGGTTAGAGCGCCGGCCTGTCACGCCGGAGGTCGCGAGTTCGAGTCTCGTACATCCCGCCATTAAAACAAATAGCAAGAATACAGAAAGTCGGTCGAGGAAAGCTGAGGCCGACTTTTAAATTTTGACCAGAATCTTCCTTGCGGCGCGCAAAATGCAAGGACATGAACTGATTTAGTGATTCGTGCCGAAGGATGAGTAGTGCGAATAATCAAAAACCTTAAAAATTCGAAACTTGCTGTATTGCTCATATTGTTGCTTTTGCTTGTTCAGGCGACTGCCGATCTCTCCCTTCCTCGCTATACGGCAGATATTGTGGATATCGGAATACAGCAGTCAGGTCTAAAGCATAATTCTCCAGATAAGATGAGTGCTCAGACTTTTGATATATTGTGTGCATTTCTTGACGAGAAAGATGAAAATTTCGTCAAATATTCTTATAGCTCCGAAGGCGAATATTATTTAATAGACTCAAATATCGGAGATGAGGCCCGTGAAAGGCTCGATGCCGTTTTGGATCCTGCCTTAGTTTTCAGCGAGTATGTCCAGACCACAGAAGATGTGCATATCAGAGAACTGCTAGATGCCTACGATGCGGGGAAGCCAGAGGCAATCGAAGCTCTTAAGCAAGAGTTGATGCTTGGTGAGGATGTGAGCCTTCTCAAACAGCAGGCGGCCCAGGCTACTCTTGCTGAATACAGGCGCATCGGCGTCGATACTGCTGAGATGCAGATGAAATATTTGACGAAGCAAGGTTTTGCCATGCTTGGATTGGCCAGTCTTGGAATGGCCGCTTCTATAGGGATTGCCTTTTTGGCTTCGCGCACCGGGGCAAAGGTAGGAAGGATGTTACGGTCTCAGTTTTTTAGCAAGGTCGTACAATTTTCCGAAAAAGAAATCAATTCATTTTCAGCAGCATCATTGATCACCCGTGGGACGAACGATATCCAGCAGATTCAGATGGTTACCATCATGCTGCTTCGCATGCTTCTGTATGCCCCCATTCTTGCCATAGGCGGCATTATTATGGTATCCAGAGTCAACGTATCTATGACCTGGATAATCCTTCTAGCCGTCGTGGTTATAACCGTTTGCGTCTCAGTGTTGTTCGCTATTGCTATGCCCAAGTTCCGCATTATGCAAAAACTAATTGATCAAGTGAATTTAGTGTCACGCGAAATCTTGACAGGAATGTCTGTTATACGGGCCTTTAACAGGCAAAAGCATGAGTCTGAGCGCTTTGCCGAAGCGAGTAAAAAATTGATGGACAATCAATTATTCGTCAACCGGGTTATGGCGTTCATGATGCCACTCATGTTTTTGATTATGAACTGCGTTTCGGTCCTTATTGTATGGGTGGGCGGGTCGCACATTGATAGCGGCAATATCGAAACGGGGGATATGATAGCTTTCATAACCTACGCTATGATGATAGTTTCATCTTTCCTTATGATATCTATGATGGCAGTGGTTTTGCCGAGAGCCATCGTTGCAGCGCAGCGAATTGATGAGGTAATACAGACCGAGGCAGAATACTCTGTACCTGAATCGAGCCTCGGGGCAGGCATGGGGGACCTTGATAGGACAAAGGGGGCGAAGATTGCATTTGAAAATGTTGACTTTGCCTATCCCGGCGCTCCCTCTAAGATATTAAGCCAAGTGAGCTTTACGGCAGAAGCTGCTGAGACAACAGCTTTTATTGGCTCAACAGGTTCAGGCAAGTCTACCGTACTGAAATTAATTGAACGGTTTTATGAAGTAACTGGAGGCGCCGTTAGTATCGACGGTATTAATGTAAAAGACCTACCCTTGGGTGTGCTCCGAAAAGAGTTAGGTTATGTACCCCAAAAGGCCTTTTTGTTTTCGGGAACAATAGGCTCGAACATTTCCTACTCAGACAGTTCAATGGGGCAAGACCGCATAGAATTAGCAGCAGAGATTGCTCAAGCTGCTTCATTTATTGAGGAAAAGGAAGGGTCGTACGAATCTCCAGTTTCACAAGGGGGAAGCAATGTGTCGGGAGGTCAGCGGCAACGTATCTCAATTGCTCGGGCGTTAGCAAGTGATGCACGGGTCTTTTTGTTTGACGATTCATTTTCTGCGCTTGACTATAAGACGGAAACAGCCCTTCGAAATGCTCTTTCTAAAAAATTATCAGGCAAAACAGTTTTAATAGTGGCCCAGCGCATTTCAAGTATCATGGATGCCGATAAGATTGTTGTCCTCGACGAGGGTCGTGTGGTCGGGATAGGTACGCATAACCAACTTCTTAGTTCTTGCCCTTGTTATTACGAGATAGCTTCGTCCCAGCTGTCGCAAGAGGAGTTGGGGGCGGTGATGGACCATGAGTAAGCCTGGATTCCGCCCTGGACACGGCAGAATCGGCAACCCCGTCGAAAAACCTAAAGATCTCAAGGGTGCTCTTATAAAAATCTGGGATTTTCTCAAACAGTTTCGACTGCTGCTTATCCTTGTTTTTGTGTTTGCAATCGGATCAACGGTTTTTAATATTATAGGACCAAAAATTCTCTCCACAGCCACTACTGAGCTGTTTAATGGAGTGTCCGCGAAGGTGCAGGGCGCAGGGGGGATAGATTTCAATGCTATCGCCCGCATTCTTCTTTTGACCCTCGTGCTCTACATAGTGTCTGCTGTTTGCTCCTTCGTCCAGTCTTGGACAATGAGCTATGTCTCCCAGCGAAGCGCGTACGTACTCAGGCAAAGAATTGAACAAAAAATTAATACGATGCCTTTGGGGTATTTTGAAAAGAACCCTATTGGAGACACGCTGTCTCGTATAACGAACGATGTGGACACACTCGGACAGAGCCTCAACCAGGGTATAACTCAACTTATAACTTCTTTAACAACGTTAATCGGCATTCTTACAATAATGTTGATTATTAATCCTCTTATTACCCTTGTAGCAATCGCCACGATTGTTCTCTCTGCTGCACTTGTTTCTATACTGGTTAAGTTTTCGCAAAAATATTTCACTGCCCAACAAGAGATACTCGGCCTCGTAAACAGTCAGGTTGAGGAAAATTTTTCTGGCCATACGATATTGAAAGCTTTTAGTAAAGAAAAAGAGACGATTGAAGTTTTTGAGGAAACTAATGAGCGCCTGTATGAGTCCGTATGGAAATCGCAGTTTATATCGGGGGTAATGTCGCCAGTCATGACCTTTGTAGGAAATCTTGGTTATGTCAGCGTGGCTCTTTTGGGAAGCTATTTTGCGGTACGGGGTATTATTAGCGTAGGTGATATTCAGGCGTTTATCCAATATATTAAAAATCTGAGCCAACCGATCACCCAGTTAGCTCAGGTGTCAAACGTTTTACAGCAAATGGCTGCAGCCGCTGAACGTGTGTTTGAGTTTTTGGAAGAAGAGGAAGAAACTGCCGACGAGGTCTGTGTAGGTACCGAAGAGCTGAGTGTTGAAGTCGATTTTGATCATGTGCGCTTCGGCTATGAGCAGGGTCAGACGGTAATCCAAGACTTCAGTGCGCATGTTGAGACAGGCCAGACTGTTGCTTTGGTTGGGCCTACAGGGGCGGGGAAGACCACTATTGTAAAACTGCTTATGAGGTTTTATGATGTAGATGCTGGCGTCATAAAAATCGGCGGAGTCAACATAAAAGAACTATCACGTACCGGCCTTAGGTCCCTTTTCAGCATGGTCCTGCAGGATACCTGGCTCTTTAAGGGAAGCATACGCGAGAACATCAGGTACGGGAGACTTACGGCAAGCGATGAGGAAGTTGAGGCCGCGGCCAAAGCTGCCTATATCCATCATTTTATAATGACTCTTCCCGATGCGTATGAAACAGAGATAGGTGAAGACGGCGGGAGTATAAGCCAGGGGCAGCGTCAGCTCATCACAATTGCACGGGCCTTTCTGGCAAATCGTCGCATGCTTATCTTGGATGAGGCGACAAGCTCAGTGGACACGCGCACAGAAGAGAGAATTCAAAAAGCGATGGACAAGTTGATGGAGGATCGGACATCCTTTGTAATAGCCCATCGTCTCTCTACTATAAAGCACGCAGACCTTATCGTTGTTATTCGTAATGGCGATATTGTTGAGCAGGGAACGCACGAGGAGTTATTGGCAATGGGGGGTTTTTATGAGGAAATGTATAACTCTCAGTTTGCAAATCGCATCGAGCTTGTAGGGGAATAAACTAGATATTTCAAGAGGGTAAGCGGATACATGCCCAAGAGGTGGCACGCATCGTATTTAGTTATGGAGCGATATGAGTGTACGGAAAAATAGAAAAGAAACTAGTGCCCAGGCACCAAGCGCAGGGCTAACACGCCTTGCAGTTTTTGACTTTGACGGCACGAGCATTGTCGGAAATTCCCCTGTTTTGCTCGTTGCATATATGGCAAAAAGAAACATGCTGAGGAAATCAGTCTTACTTAAAATCCTTACTTGGGCTTTTGCCTATAAAATGCGTCTTCCTCAGAAAGAGGCATGGGTACGAGGCCTCGTATTTTCAGCATTTGATGGAATGCCGAAGGATGAGGTAGACAGGTTTTTGAGACAGTTTTATGACGATTGCATTGAGAAACGATTCAGGAAACAAGCCGAAGAGACGATGCGGATCCATCGCGAGCTAGGAAATAGGGTGCTAGTAGTATCAGCAACTTTCGAGCCTATTGTACTGCGATGTATGGAAAACCATCCCTTTGACTATCAGATATCGACACGTATGAAGGTTGACAGCTGCGGCAACTACACAAGAGAGGTCGAAGGCGAGCCAATAGAAGGCGAAGAAAAGTTTCGATCGGTGCAGCATTATGCTGACTCAGTATACGGTAGGGGGTCTTGGCAGCTTTCATTTGCTTACGGGGATCATCACTCCGACATACCTTTGTTAGCTCAAGCCGAAAAAGCTTTTGTTGTTGATCCAGATAATCCTCTCGAAAGAAGGGCGAAAAAGCAAAACTGGGAAATACTCCATTGGGACAATCCTCTGCAAAAGAGTTGAGGCCTCAGATCTATTGAACTGTTGTTAACGAGGTATCATTTCAATGACGCTTACAGGATTTTAATGCCTTTCCTTCCTATACCCGGTCTTCTTACGTACAATGGTAAAAAAGAGATACGCACGTAAATTTTATTCGAGAAAAAATAAAACATACGGCACATGAGAGCAACAGGAGGTGAAATTATGGTAGGCAAGGATCCAAATACCAATAATTCACCAAATCACGGCAAAGATACTAACCCAGTAAGCGAGCACTTGCGGCTAGCTGCGAAAGCGCGGACAGACGGTCATCTGCCATTGAGCATACATCTATACCTCGCAGCTTTTGAGATTGCAAAACAAAGTTCGGCTGCTCCCAGCATGGATGTGATACAAGGATTAAGACAGGCATGGGAAATCGCTTGCGAGAGCAAGGAGCGTTCTTTAGCTGAATATATTTTTGAAAAACTCGAGCCATATCTGTCCTCTGAGGAAATACCTCGTTTTGCAAATACGCTTCAGGGCCTTGCTTTGGACAAGCTCGAAGAATTCGGCTTGTCAAGAGGCGATATAGAGGAGATGTCCGACTCCGTATCACGTGCGTTTTTTGGGGCGGACTCAAGTCCCTTAGTTACTCGCTTCGAGGAAGGTGTGCCACCTTCGGACATGTTCGGAGTCCTGCAAAGAGGTCTTGTAAAAGCACATCGTCAAGAACAAGTGGAGTCGGGTTCAGAGGTGGCAGAGGTTTCAAGTGCTTCTGATTCTGTGTCAGATCCTGACTTGGGTGGGGGAGATTCGCATGAGCAGCAAAGTCCCGTGTCCACACATGACAAAACGGGGCAGCTCGAACCTGCTGCAGACAGGTCTGGGGGCATCCTCGCTCCAAATCCTCCGATATTCCCCGAGAGCATTGCAAGCTTGTTCAATATGCCAATAGAGAAGCCGCATGGCTCTGCCAGCGAGGAACATGCAAGTGAAAGAATGCGATTTAGTGATCTTGTTGGCTACCGTGATGCCATTGAAAGCATGCGGATATTTGGAATAGGTGTCGATGACGACGAGGAATATAAGGAGCTGCTTGTCTCCTTAGGTGAGAAGCATGGACTTGAGTCTGGGCCAATGGCTGCGACATATTTATTCCGTGCACCTGTTCGGGAAGACGCTAACCAGTTTATGTTTGCGGCTATGGGGGAATTGCAGCTTCCTGTTATTCGCATGAGAATGGAAGAGGGCTTTCAGGGCATGCCCGTTCTTGCGGTAATGGCTTCTGCCGATAACCAGCCTCGCTTCAATCATATGAAAAATACCATTGAGGGCAGAAGTATTCTTGTATTAGAAGACATCGATTTGTGGAGCGCCCCTTTTTCTGGCTCTATGGACGAAGAGGGTTCGGGGCTCATGCATGTGCAGCTGTCAAGAGGTGCACGGGAGGCCTTGAACCTCATCCAATCTGCTATAGAAAATCCTGATGTGTTTATTCTTCTGTCTGCAGCCGGAGATGGTGAAATGGATCCATTCTTTCTCGATCTCTTCGGAAACATAACTTTAATAGAAATTGATTATCCTACCATTTCCGAACGCGCCGAGCTTTGGGATAATATTGTTAATGAGCACCCTTCCTTGGGAAATATCAAGCGAGAGTTGCTCGTACGGCTTTCGGCCCATCTTTCGCGCTACGATATTTACATGGCTGCACGTGAGGCTGTTGAGGAAGCATACAGGGAAAGCCTTAAGCTGAAGAAATACATCCCAGTAAGCGAAAGCAGTATTTTTGAGAAAATGGCTGCGTACCAACCCTTAGAGTCTGAGGAGTACAAGAAGTTAGAAGATTTGGTTGCCGAAAACTTCAGGAACAGCCTTGAAAATGATGACGATTTTTTGAGCAGCATGGGTGACTAAAAACATCGTGTAAGGCTGTTCAATCGTGTAAGGCTGTTCAAGCCACACTTGAGAGCAGAAGGTTTGCCTGCTGCCCTTGCGGACAAGAAGGCTGGGCTGGAGAATGAGAGGGTCTTTGGAGAAGCAGCCTTCAGAACAAGAGCTGCAAGACTTCGTGTCTCGTGTTTGGGACGAGGGTGCGAAGCATTATCGGGATCTTCCTTGGCGCAACATAGAGGACCCCTACGAAGTCCTCGTTTCCGAAGTGATGCTTCAACAGACGCAAGTGTCTCGCGTCCATAGATATTGGCTGCGTTTTCTTGAGCTTTTTCCGAGCATAGATGCCCTTGCTAGTGCTGAAGTGTCTCTTGTTCTCGAGGTTTGGCAAGGGCTTGGGTACAATAGGCGTGCGCTTGCCTTAAAGAAAACGGCAGAAATTTGCTCTGCAACAAACCAGGGTGAACTTCCTTGTGAGCTTGAAGAGCTACAATCACTTCCTGGCATTGGGCCCGTGACAGCGGCAGGTATTCGAATTTTTGCTCATAACATTCCAGCCCAATACCTGGACACAAATGTGAGAGCGGTATTTATTCACGAGTTCTTTCCAAAACACGACAAGGTCAAGGACAGCCACATACTTCCTTTGATGGAATCCACCTGCTCCCACGAAAATCCACGCTCATGGTACTACTCTCTCTTAGACTACGGAGCCCACTTAAAGATGGTCCATCCGAATCCTTCGAGAAAAAGTGCACATTATGCACGACAGAGTGCCTTTGAAGGTTCGCGGCGGCAGAAAAGAGCCGAGATTTTACGTCTTATCCTTGCTGATCCCGGAATATCTTTCGACGATCTTTTAGACGAGCTGAACGAACACGAAAAGGGAGCTCAAAGGCCGGAAGTGGACCGTCATCTCTTCACTTCAATACTAGACGATCTGCGTAGAGAAGGGTTCTTTCGAGAAGAATCGGGAGGGTTCTATGCTTGAGTGGCCTCGTTCGATATGCGATGGTTTACAGCCTGAGCAATATGCAGTGTAATCTGCCCTCTACCTGCGCGCCTTAAACTCTAAAAATACATATGAGGCAAGTTACTCAGCTTCGCATAAACCATGCCGCGGACAGAAACGATATGGTAATTATGTTACAGATAAACGAACTTGTAACACTTTGGTACCACTTGCGGGAAAATCGTCACGCTTGTCATCTCCTTTAGTCTCTTCAGCCGCTCGACAGGGACAATATGGTGTTAGTAGTAATAGGACAGAACACCGAAGGAGGTGTACACATGGGAAAAGAGACTACAGTCTCTCAGCTTTATGAAACCCTAGAGGCACGGGGGGTAACGCGCCGTGATTTCATGAAGCTCTGTGGAACAATAGCTGCCGCTGCAGGTGTAGCGCATCTTAGTGTTCCCCAGGTTGCAGAAGCTTTGGAGTCCTCTCTTATCGGCGCAACTCAGGGTGAGTTGTTTCCGGTAATCTGGATCGAAGGAGCATCATGCACAGGCTGCACCGAGTCTTTTGCTCAGGCGGTCGCGCCTGATCCAGCAACGGTCGTATTAGAAATGATCTCACTTAACTATTGTGAGACTCTAACAGCGGCTGCAGGCCATTCGGCTGAGGAAGCAAAAGATGCAACCATCGATGCAGGCAACTATGTATTAGTGTACGAAGGAGGACTTCTTGATGGTTGGGGAGGTGAAGCGCTTCGCGTTGGTGACGCAGAGGGCGTTTCGCAGACAGGAATCCACCATCTTTTGCATGCTGCAGAAAATGCAGTTGCAGTTGTGGCTCTAGGATCCTGCGCAGTCAATGGCGGTTGGATGGCAGCTCATCCGAACCCATCTGGCGCGTTCGGTGTACAGGAATGCTTACGTCGTGAAAACCTTGAGACACCAGTAGTCAATATTCCTGGATGTCCTGCAAATCCAGAATGGCTGACAACTATTCTTGTTGAAGTTGTACTGATGGGGAGAACCCCCGATCAACTCAACCTTGATAAGTATGGTAAACCCGAGGCCTTCCACCAGACAATTCATGACAATTGTGAACGAAGAGGGCATTTCGAAAATGGCGAGTTTGTGTACGAGTTCGGCAGTAAGGAAGAGGCTTTAGGTTACTGTCTCTATCCCTTAGGATGTCGTGGACCACAAACAAAGGCAAACTGCCCTATTGTTAAGTGGAATAATTCTTTGAGCTGGTGTGTACAGTCGGGAGCACCCTGTATTGGTTGCTGCGAAGCTAATCCTTTCAATCCGGGCGACAACTGGGTTGAGGTAAACACTCCCTTCTTGAAGCGCCATCGCAATCTGCGTATTGGCAGTCTCGTATTCCAGCCAGGAACTGTGGCTCTCGGTGTGCTGGGAGTGCTTGCAGCAGCCTTGGTTGTTCATGGCTTCGGCATGAAGATAACTGGCCGCATGGACGGCGGAGCAGAATTTGAGAAGGTTCGCAAGTGGGACGAGAAGAATCCCGATAAAGCGATTGGTCAGTATGATGTAGTTATTGACACCGCGACGGACACACAAGAAGATGCTGAAGAATCGAAAGGAGGCAAGGCTTAAATGGCACGTTCAATAATTGATCCAATCACGCGTATCGAAGGACATCTCCGTATTGAGATGGAGGTCGAGGGCGGTAAAGTTAAAGAGGCTTGGGTATCTGGCGGATGTTTCCGTGGTATGGAGCTTGTCGTTCAAGACCGCACCCCTGAAGATGCAGCACAGATAGTACAGCGTATTTGCGGAGTGTGCCCCATCTCTCATGCACAGGCCGCTACTATTGCTGGCGAAAAAGCATACGGAATTACTATTTCAAACAACGCAAGGATCCTTCGTAATCTTTTAGAAGGAGCTCAATTCCTGCATAGTGGTATTTTATGGTTCTACAATCTGTCAGCCCTCGATTACGTCAACCCGCTCAATGCTCTTGGAGCAGATGTTGCCGATACCTATGCATTGGCAGGTGAGGTGGGGGCGTCAACATACACTGACCTGAACAAACTGAAATCACGCCTGGAGAAGTTCGCAAAAAATGGACAACTCTCAATCTTTTCAGGAAACTGGTTTGAAAGTGAGGAGGGAGATGGATACCGTCTTCCGCCTGAGCTCGATCTTTTGTGCACATCACATTACCTTGAGGCCCTCGAGATGCAGGCAAAAGCATCGCAAATCTCAGGTATAATCGGCGGCAAAATGCCTCATGTCATGACATGTATCCCTGGTGGAATAACCTTTGTTCCTACCCCGGAGAAGCTTGACGAAATCTGGTCTCTCTGTAATGAAATATATGAGTGGATCGAAGGCACCATGGGTCCCGACACCGTAGCCTTAGCAGCCTATTATGCGGATGCATTTACGTGGGGTCGCGGCGTTGGACGGTACGTCTCTTGGGGAGTATTTGAGGATGCAAACTTTGAGATGAATGATCGTTATATGCCTGCAGGCGTTCTCGACGAAAAGCTTTCGGTATCTGATGTTGTGGAGGAGAAAATTACCGAGTATGTCGGACATTCTTGGTACAAAGGCAACGAAACCTACACATCGCCTTCTTTCATCACTGAACCTGAATTTACTGAGTACTACAGCAGCGGAGATACGGTCAGCGATCGCTATACATGGAGTAAAGCTCCTGCGTACGACGGTAAATCAATGGAGGCTGGAGGCTTGTCACGCGTCTTGGTTGCATACAAGCGCGGCGTTCCCTTTATCAAGCAGCATATGGACGCACTTCTCGACACCCTTGGTGTTCCAGGTCAACTAGACGTCGTTCAGTCGACCCTTGGCCGTATGGCTGCACGTCAGGTTGAGCTGCTCTACATCGCAGGCCTTATGAAGGATTGGGTTGGCGAGATGATTGAGGCTCTCAACGAGGGCGATAGCGAATACTTCCGTAAGCCAGCTACCATTACCGGTTCTGGAACTGGTTTCTGGGAGGCACCACGCGGCGCCTTGTACCATTCAGAAAAGGTTACAAACGGGAAAATAGAAGGCTACCAGATTATTATTCCGACAACTTGGAATATTGCGCCCCGTGACGAACAGGGCAATATGGGGCCGATGGAAGAAGCGCTTGTAGGCGTACCCGTCAACGATTTGAAAATGCCCATCAACGCTCTTAGAACCGTTCACAGCTTCGATCCTTGTACGGCTTGCGCTGTACACATTACCGAGCCGTCAACGGGCAAATCTTTTGAGACAGTAACCAGTCCTTGGGGGGTGAAGTAACATGGCTCATCTCGCTCACTATCGCGAAGCTCATCCGCTACCCTTTGTAATTACTCACTGGATAAATCTAGTTTCAATGATACTTCTTATCATTACTGGGTTCTGTATTCACTTTCCATTTTGGCCCTACTTTATGGGAATAGCCCGTGGCGTTCATCTGTTCTGCGGAATCGTAATTACGCTTAACTGTATCGTACGCGTTGTGCTGGCGTTCGGTGTGAAGAGCTCTCCCACGGGTGGTACAAGATATCAGGTTACAGACTACAAAACATGGCTGCCACAAAAAGATAATCGCCATCAGGCAGGTGCATGGATAAAATACTATCTGTTCATCAAAAAAGATCATCCGCTTGGTGCGAAGCTTGGGGTACCGCAAAAAATTTCTTATCTTCTCATACCCCTGCTTATTTTAGTAATGGCTTATACAGGATTCGCTTTATGGGCCCCAACAAGCACAGTCGGCTTTTTTGCCGCCGGGGTGAACCTTGTTGGCGGGGCTATGTCGATGCGCATCATTCACTATTTTATGATGTTCGTATTCATCGCATTTATCTTTATCCATATGTATCTTGCAACTATTGAAGGATTTGCACCTGCTAAACTTATGTTCTTCTGGAAAGAGCATGGTGGCTTGGTTTACGATCCGCATAAACATACGATTGTTGGGGAGGATACTCTCGAGTAAGATTGTTTCGGCCTTGACGTACTGTCGCCGAGATAATCTGAAAACTACCCGATAACTATAAGGGCCCGCCTCGTCGGGCCCTTATAGTATTGATAGGCACTCTTATTTTTCAATAAACTGAATAAAGGCTTCGAGCTGTCGCTCGAGGTAAGGCAGAGAAGAGTCAAGCACGAGGTGTTCTTCCTCATCTGCCTGTTTGTCTATGTTGGCCAAGGCGAGGCGGGGATAGTTCATGACCTTCATATTTACTGCGCTCAATAGAGCTACTAAATGTTCTTGTGCACAACGAGTGCCGCCTTGTCCAATGCTGGCACCCGAAAAAGCTATTGGCTTGCCGATGAGAACTTGTTTTTCTGTATCGCTTACGGGTCGGGACAACCAGTCTATGAGGTTTTTTAAAACGCCTGGATAAGAATAATTGTATTCTGGAGTAAATATCCAAACTCCCTGTGCTGACTTAACCTCTTCGCGAATTCGTTTGACGGGCTCGGGGGTGGGAAATTCGATGTCCTGATTGAAAAGAGGAAGGTCTCCCCATGAAAGAAGCTCAAACTCGACGTGGGGGTACAAGCGAGAGGCTGACTCTTTTGCTAGCTGCGCTAATTGTTTGTTAAAGCTTTTTTCTCGGAGAGACCCGGCTATCGCAAGAATTTTCATAAGCGTATCTCCTTAAGTCTGTCGCTTAAAAGTTTATGACTTTGATACCTTATGCCGAATAAGCCCTCAATTCAAGCGACAAACTTCAATGCCGTGAAAAACCTTCAGGTATACTAAACTTAACAATATCTAACTTCAAGCAAGTTTCATATTGTATAAGAATCTTGTGGGCAAGCAGAAGGATTAAATATGACAAAACTAAGTGAAAGCGATATAAAAAGAGAAGAAAAATTTTTACAGGGCATCCCTCGTATCAATGTGGGGGCACTTATTTTGCCAGCGATTTGGGGTCCCGGCCATGGACTATGGGTTGCCATTCTCTTTTATCCTTTGTGGATACTTGCCGATAGTTTGATATTTGCTGCGTGGTCTGAGCCTAAGCCTTTGAGTATAGTACTTGCCTGCATCACGCTCCTTATTCTGTTGCTTGGAAGCGTGGTATTTTCTCTTTTAGGCCAGCCCTTTGCCGCGCATAAAGCGGCGGCAAAAGGAGTCTCAAAAGAAGACTATCTAAAAAGAGAGAAAATTTGGACAATTGTTTGTGTGGTGCTTGCTCTTGCTGCGGTTGCCTGGGCAAGCTACTACAACATTATGATACGACCAGATATGTAGCTTATATCGAGAACCGTTCTTGCTCCTGTTCAAGAAAAATAGGAAATGTAAGGGGATATACGTATGAAGATTGCTGTTTTTTGTGTTGGTAACCGCTTGATGCTTGATGAAGGGATAGGTCCTGCTGTGTACGATGAACTAGTCAGGCATTACGAATTTTCTGGCCAAACAGAGCTGTATGACGTCGGCTGCATGAGTATGGATATGATTCATTTCGTGCGTGATTACGATTATTTGATAAGCGTTGATGCTATAGACGGAACCGATGCAGAGCCTGGAACTATCTTTCGTTTTCATCCCGATGATATCCAAAGACCCTTTGGCACAAGGCACTCCCTTCATGAAATGAGGCTTACTGACCTATTTGATTCTGCAAGTCTGCTTGGCTACGAAACCAAAGGTTTAGGTTTCGGAATGCAGGTTGAAAACTTAAGCCCCGGAGAGGCTATCGAGGGTTTGACCCCGAAGGTTTTTGCAGCCCTGCCTCAATTAGTTGATACCGTATTGGCTGAGCTGAGTCGTTCAGGGGTCGAGATACGGGCTAAATGCGACGGTCGTTTGATAGATTCAACATGGCAGCATTGCACAGTCATGGAGCACGAGTAAGAGACGAAGCACCGACTGGTTGAGTACACCTTTGCATCAAGTAAGCTTTGCGCTCGGGCAAAGTGAAGCGAGGGGACAGCTTCCGCATTTTGGCCGCCGGGCTATACAAAACTCTCTTCCGAGTAAGACCCATTGATGGTTGATGGGCTTCCAGTATTCGCGAGGATAGAGTGCAAGTAGGTCTTTTTCAGTCTTCTCGGGCGTCTTTGCATTCGAAAGTTTTAAAAGTTGGGCAATTCTAAACACATGCGTGTCGACTGCTATGCCCTCAACAATACCAAACCCCTCGTTAAGGACTATATTGGCGGTTTTGCGGCCTACGCCAGGTAGTCTTACGAGCTCTTCCATTGTCTGGGGTACAGTTCCTCCGAAATCTGAGAGAACCATTTGTGCACACCCTATGCAGTATGATGCTTTGCTCCGGTAGTAGCCTATAGGCTTGAGTATCTCTTCGACGTCCGAAGGATTTGCTTGTGCCAAATCGGCGATGGTGGGATACTGCTCCCACAAAAGAGGAGTTACTCTGTTGACGCCTTTATCTGTAGTCTGTGCTGATAGAAGCACTGCGATAACAAGCTTGAAAACGTCCCCTTCGTATAATAAAGCACTCTCTGGCTCGGGGTAATATGCATTCATTGCCTCTGCAATTTTGAGTGCACGTTCTTTTTTAGCTGCTTTCGATTCTCTCGCCATGCCATTCTTTCTTTCTACTTCAATTAATTCAAGGTTTTTATCTAGGAATACCAAGCATGAACGTATTGGGTCTGCCAATTTTAAAACCTATAGTACAATACTATGTTCGAAAGAAGGTGCTCTTCATGCTTATCCATAGTCTAGCGGAAGTTTTAGAAAACGCAAAAGAGCTGCAAGCATTTTGGGAAAAACTTGACAGCGAACAAGATGCAACATTAGCCCTTGCGTCGTCAGCCCGCCCTTTCTTGACTGCAGTGCAGTTCACCCGGGCTCCTCGTGCGACTTTAGCAGTCATAGCAGGTGAGGAGGCTGCATCGGTGTTTGCTCGCAACCTCTCAGCTTATGTGGGGGATGACAAAGTCCTTCGGTTCCCAGAGCGGAGCGACTGTCCTTTTCGGCCAACAGCAAGCGATGCGAAAGAAATTGCTTTGCGCATGGAGGCCGTCGATGCCTTAGTGCAGGGGAAGGAGCTTGTGGTGGTGGCATCGGCACGTGCGATGCTACGAACCTTGCCTCCAGTAGAGGCGGCCTCATATCGGCCACTCACGTTCTTTTCTGCTACAGAAGTACAGAACATGGGTAATCCTGAAATACGAGATTTTGAGGATTGCCTTTCCATGCTCGAGGCATATGGCTATTGCAATACGGGAGAACTAGAAGGACCCGGGACTTTTTGCGCCAGGGGGGGAACGATAGATGTGTATCCTGGGAACCTCAACTACCCGATACGCCTTGATTTTTTTGGAGACGAGCTTGAGGAGATACGTCGATTAGTTGTATCAACAGGACAAACCATTGCGCCTTTGGAAGAAGTGAATATATATCCAGTAAAAGAATTTCAACTTTCTACGCGTTCCAAAAAACGTGCACGAGAAAAATTAGCGAACCCAGCTCAGAGCAATCCGCGGCTTCGTAGTCTGCTTGAAAACCTTGAGGGTGGACTCAGGTTTGTTGGCGATGACGCCCTACTTCCTATCTTATACTCTTCAACAGCTACTTTAGGAGAATATGTACATCCAGAAACCTTAACCGTATTGTTGGAGCCTCGTTCACTCTTCGACGACCTTGAACATGCTTATGAAAGCATACAGGCCCGTGCAAAAGGCTCAGGGATTTCAGTGGAAGGCTTGTATGCTCCACCTACTGCAGTAAATTTTGGTGCTCGACAACGAGCCACGTATCTTTCTATTATGCAGGTCGGATCTGAACCCGATGGGGAACTACCTGTTAAGAGGGTTAACATTTCAGGTAACGAAGAAAAACTCTTCGGAAGACTGAGATCGCTTGTGGAAAGCTCATATACTGTAGTGTTCTCCGCTCCGGACTACCGTGTACGCCAGGATATAAAATTAGAGATGGTCGATCGGAACTTGCCGATTTCCGAGATTCCCAGGGCGACGGTAGAACAAGAAGGGGACGACAACGCGGTGGGAACGAAGCCCCTTAAAAAAGGACTTGTCAATATCGTTGATGTTGATATCCCCCTTGGCATGATCATCCCTAAAGCTAAACTCGCCCTTGTATCAATGTCTGATACTCAAGGCTTCTCGTCGTCTCAGCAGAGGCGGCGTATCGACATAAGTGAGATTACCTTTCCTTATAAACCAGGTGATTTCGTGGTACATGCAGCCCATGGTGTTGCTTATTTCAAAGAGTTGACGCGACGCGAAACGGCGGGGGTATGCAGGGACTATCTCTTGCTGGAATATGCTGAAGGCGACAAGCTGTATGTTCCCGTTGAGCAGTTCGATCGTGTAACACGCTACGTCGGGCCTGAAGGTGGCAATCCTCGCTTGACACGTCTCAATACGGCAGATTGGTCTCGTGCCCTAACGAAGGCAAGGAAGGCTACTAAAAACCTCGCATTTGATCTTGTGGATGTATACACAAGGCGTGCTGCCGTGCAAGGATATCGCTACTCAGAGGATAGCCTAGAGCAACAGGAGATGGAGGAGGCCTTCCCCTATCAAGAAACGCCAGATCAACTGGCGGCTATTGCCGATGTTAAAGCAGATATGCAATCTCCACAGCCAATGGATCGTTTGATTTGTGGTGATGTCGGCTTTGGCAAAACAGAGGTTGCTCTCCGAGCTGCTTTCAAGGCGGCTTGTGACAAGAAACAAGTCATGGTGTTGTGTCCTACAACCATTCTCGCCCAACAGCATTACAGCAATTTCAAAGACCGCTTTGAACCTTTCGGAGTTTCGGTTGAGGTTTTATCCCGTTTTAGATCGGATATGCAGCAAAGAAAAATATTAGAAGATTTTTCTACGGGGACGGTAAGCGTTTTAATAGGTACGCACCGCCTGCTTTCCCGCGACGTCAATCCCTACGATCTCGGCTTGCTTATCGTGGACGAAGAGCAGCGTTTTGGGGTCGGGCACAAAGAACAGCTAAAAAATATTAGGGAGTCTATAGATGTTCTTAGTTTGTCTGCTACCCCAATCCCGCGCACTATGCAAATGTCTTTGTCAGGCGTGAGGGATATGAGTCTTATCCTCACACCTCCTCTTGACCGTCGGCCTGTTGAGGTCTTTGTCGGTGAGTGGGATATCGATATCGTTTCTGCAGCTATACGACGCGAACTCGCTCGAAACGGACAGGTGTATTACGTAAGTAATCGAGTTAAATCAATAGAAGAAGCAGTTAGGCGAGTCGTTGATGCTGCGGGTGAAGCGCGTGTTGGGGTTGCGCACGGACAAATGTCAAAAGAAGAGCTTGAGCGTGTCATGGAGGACTTTTCTGCAGGGGAAACCGATGTATTGGTTGCAACTACGATTATTGAAAGCGGAATCGATAACCCGCATACTAATACCTTGATAATCGAAGATTCTCAACGCCTCGGTCTTGCTCAGCTATACCAGCTTAAAGGAAGAGTTGGAAGGTCGAACACGCAAGCATATGCCTTCTTCATGTTCCCCGAACAAATCAGCCTTACTGAGGAAGCTACTGCTCGTCTAACAGCTGTAAACGAACATTCTGCCTTAGGGAGCGGCATGCGCATCGCGATGCGCGACCTTGAGATCAGAGGGGCTGGATCTTTGCTCGGAGGGGAGCAGAGTGGAAACATGAGTGCAGTCGGTTTCGATTTATTCGCGCAGATGCTTGCTGCTGCTGTCCAGGCAACTCGAGAAGGGGTTCAATCGAGCTCCGACATGCTTCCGCCCGCCCTCTCGGATATTACTATCAACATTCCTATACACACCTATATCCCACAAGAATACATACACGATACAGATGAGCGGGTTTTGCTCTACAGGAAAATAGCTTCAGCGGACACCCTGGATGTGCTCGAGGCGCTCTATGAGGAAACGAAGGTCAAATGGCCAGAAATGCCGCAGGCAAGCGTGAATTATTTCGAGAAAGCACGCCTCAAAGCCTACGCAAACGAAAAACTTATCAAAACGATTTCTCTTGTAGCGGGAAAGCTCATCATAGAGCCCATACATGTCTCTAAAACTAAACAAACGAGCCTACGACGTCAAGGAGTACGCTATATCGAAGCTGCGAAAAAGCTCTCTATCCCACGTCGATATTTTAAAGACATTCCAGATGAAGGTCTGCTTAGTGCTGTCACAGATTTTTTGACGGAGCTATTTGATGAGTCGCTGTAATATTCAGAAGGAGGCCTCGTAATAGTCGCCCTGTTTATCTTCGAGTAAGGTCGTGTGCTTGTTCCCGTAGCCAAGCTTGTCCGTTTGCTCCTCTTCCGACACCAGTACCGTGCAGCGTACGCAGCCGATGCAGCCCCCTGTTCCTAAGGCAAGAACAAGCAGGCAGGCAGCCACACCCCAAACCCAGGATCGCTGCTTTTTAGGAGTTTCCTGATAAACTGCTTTTGTTGTGTAGGGCAGACAGCTCAAAACAGGATATTGGTGAGGGGTATCTAGGTCCGGATCTATTGGTGTGGGGCACTTCTTACGAGGAGGTACATGGTGCGCAGTCCTCTCTACAGGAACCCGTGCGTCTTCCGCCTGCTCTTTGTGGGCAGATTCGATATCTTCTGCCATAGCCTTTTTTTGCTTGAGCTGTTTTTCTTCCATAGATGACTCCTAGAAGGTACCGTTACGCACATGGCTGATGTGTCAAGAGCTATGCTTCTATTCCTCTGTTTTTCGCAGTACGAGCCTTTCAGCAGTGGTTTCGATCAGTTCTAGAGAGGCTTCCGGATACAGTCCAAGGCATATGCCGCAGGCCACACAATACGCCTCATCTATTTGAGCTTTCCCCGTTTCGCGGTGAGGATGAAGGGCACCTGTGGGGCAGCTGGGGTAGGCACTCTCTCGATAATCAAGCGTTTCATCAACGACCTCAACAGTGAAAAAGGGAATACGCGGAGCAATTCGAGGCTTGACTTCGATTGCCTCGAGCAACATTTTGCGTCGAGGCATGAGCGTTTTCTTTACTTCGCCCAAAGGAGCAACATCGTCAAGCTGGCTTTTTTCGCTGAGTGTTGCCTGCGTGAGGGCTTTGCTTCTTTCTCGTCGTTCAATAAACTGATGCAATACCTCAGAGTTCCTGAGACGTCTCTTGCCTGATGCTATATCGGAGATATCGGTAACAAAGTTGTCGAAGGCCCCTCGGCGATCCACTCCGTCAGGGTTACTGATATCCCTCAGAAGATCTTCTTTCTCTGGCAGTACTTCAGAATATCTAATTTTTTCCCGTGTGTACCGCTCGGCAGACTTCATTGAGTGAGTGTATAGCGTCTCTGCAATTTCTCCAGCACGTGTGCAATCTGAGCAATAATGGAGATCGAAGGCTGCAACTGCGCGAATCCCTTCGGCTAGTATCAAGGTCCAAAACTCGGGAGGTACCGCCGCGAGACAGGGGAGAACAACTACATTTGAGGCGAGGTTTAGGTCGGACCAAACATTTTCAACACAGGTAAAGTAGACGCTGTCGCCACGCTCAGCAATACTCTCGACCCTTTTCACGAGATCGAGTAAGGTGACTCTTGTCGAAGAGAAGCCATCACATATCCCAAAGCAAATTCCACATGACGTACAAAGGTCAGGGTCGACAATCGGAGCGCGGTCCTCTCCAAAGTCGATAGCATCATGAGGGCAGGCTTGGGCGCATCTTGTACATTCGGCGCCTTTAATCCTGATGCAATACTTGCGCACGAGGGTAATAAAAGGCTTGGGTGTCTTGTTCGCTGCAGGAGGGGAATCAAGCGCTTCAGCAGTTGGTTGTGCCTCCTTGCCCACATCGCTCTCTTCCAAGCCTGCGTTACTGCTCTCGAACATGGAACACCTCATTCAGGGTCTGGTCGATACGGGCAATCACCTGATTTCGCTCAAGCAGTTCAAGGCTTTCAAAGAGTGGGGGGGAAACCATATTTCCGCACACGGCAACACGCAAAGGCTGGAAGACGAGCTTCACTTTGGTGTCCAAATCTTCAACAAGTTTCCTTGCATGCTGTTCTAAGGATGAGTGATTCCAGGCAATATTGGTATCGGCAAACATCGCGCGCAGACTTCTTAAGGCGTGCTCTGCCCCAAGGGCATCTTTCAGGAGGACTTTTTTTATAGACGCTTCGTCAAGGTATACTTTGTCACCCCAAAATAGGTATGATAATTTTCCTGGTACTTCATCGAGTCGACTCAGGCGCTCGAAAACCAAGGGGTATATTTTTTCATACCACTCTGGTCTAGCTGCAATATCTTCTTCTGTCGCCCCTGCTTCGATAAGCCACGGTGCAGCAGCTTGAACCCACTTCTCTGCGCCGAGGTCTTTAATATAGACGGAGTTCATCCAATCGAGCTTTGTTTCGTCGAAAATGGCGTCTTTTTTGGTTATGCGGTTAAAGTCAAAATGTTCTATCAGTTTTTCTCTCGAGACGATGGTAGTTTCTCCGTCCAGCGACCATCCGAGCAGCGATAAAAAATTAACCAGGGTATCCGATAAATATCCTCGATCGCGATACTCTTCTACCGAAGTTGCGCCATGCCGCTTAGACAGTTTCTTTCCGTCGGATCCTAAGATCATAGGAAGGTGGGCAAAGTGGGGGTGCTGTACACCGAGTGCTTCGTAGATAAGTATCTGACGGGGGGTGTTGGAGAGATGATCGTCTCCCCGTACTACATGAGAAATTTTCATGTTGATGTCGTCACAGACAACAGCAAAATTATAGGTGGGGCTTCCGTCGCTGCGTACAAGGATCATGTCGTCCATGACATCAGGATTAAACTCGATACTGCCATACACCTCATCCTCGAACGAGATGGTGCCGTGGCCTTTTGGAACTTTAAGCCTCCATACATGATCCTCGCCCGATTGAATGCGTTCTTCAACTTCAGCAGGGGTGAGACCAAGGCAGGTTCGATCATAGCCGTCATAACCTCCCTTTTCCTTCTCCGCCTTAGCACGTTTTGCATCAAGTTCTTCTTTCGTACAGAAGCAGGGGTATACGGCATTGCGAGATTTGAGCTCTTGCAGCGCATGTGCGTACGTTTCGTTTCTTTCACTTTGGAAATACGGGCCGTACTCACCGGAGACTTCAGGCCCTTCGTCCCAGTCGAGGCCGAGCCACCGCAAGGCCCGTAAGATAATCTGGGTGTTTTCTTCAGTCGAACGTTCTGGATCGGTATCTTCAATCCGCAGAATGAAGCTACCCCCCTTAGCCCGTGCGTAAGCCCAGTTATATATGGCGGTGCGAGCTCCGCCAATATGAAGCATCCCTGTGGGCGAGGGTGCAAAACGTACACGTACAGATTCGTTAGGAGAAATATTCATACATCTACACTTTCATCTTTTTTCCAATCATCCTGCCTAGTATAAAGCAAAGAAAGGATGCAAACGTGGTTGCAGCAAGCCATACAGCACCCATACCCATCCAGAAAGAACTTGGATACATGCAGATGAGAAGCGAGTCTCTGCGAAAAGTCCAGGTTCCATCCGTAAAGAAAAGAGAATGGAAGACTTCGAAAAATCCATTGAAATCCATGAGGACCCAGCAAGCGAGACCCACAAAGCTTGCAATCACTATGAGCGCTGAGACGCGAAGCACAAACCCAAGCGTCTTTCTGCCGAAAAGTATAGCAAGGGCTATACATCCCGCAAGAGAGAAAAGCGCCGCCCATATAATTGCTATCCGCGACAGTTCGATGACTTGATTGACATCGTCGAGGTGAGAAATGGCTTCTGTACTGAGCATGTAGGATTCGTCTGCGAGCATAAGTCGTGCTTCAAGCTCATCGAGAGAGCCATTTGCCTCTGACTCGGTAAACCCTGAAATATCAGGGGCAAGACCAGTTTGTGCACGCCCGTCCATAAAGGCTTGAAGGTTTATCTTGTACATAGAGTCTAGAAGAGCATCTTTACTGTGGGAGCCAAGTGTGTAGTCAAGCGTAGCAAGGGCAGCCTCAACGAGTTCGTCTTTAGTAAAGGGACTTTTGTCATCGGAGCTGAACTGTCTTGAAAGGGTTTCAGTCGTGTTTGGTGCAGAGCAAACAAAGAGCCCTGCACCTATAAGGCTGAATACGAGAAGGATGGTGGATATAATTCCAAGGGCTGCCTTCAAAACTTTTCTCGAAGGTCGTGCCGGCGGAGAAGGCTGTTCAACCTTTGATGCCTTTTTCGATACCATATTCGCTACCTACAGTTAACGAGCCGTATCCATTTCGGATGTATGGTTACAGTCTACCCAGATGGAAGTTGCAGTTATTCCCTCCATTTGTTTTGAAATAGTTGGATGTGGACCCATTCTCGAATACACGCCAGAGAATTTTCCATTGTAAAGATACAGGCCTGAGAGGTTGTTGTAGGGTTTTGCTTCGGTAGAAATTTCGGCATCGCTTAATGATTCGATGTTTTTGTCTGGAGGGAGTATGAACGTTTTAAAGGGAAGGCAGTATTTCTGAACGAGAAATTGAATCCCCGAGGCTTGATTAGCAAAGCGGTCGATGAGCCCTTCCCATTCTTCTTGTTTATACGAACGTCCAGCGTGCGCCTCGTAGGAGCCGTAATGGTCGGTCGGCTTGATAAACCAAGTATCCTTATTTCTCTTAACTTCATCCAGATCAATGTGGTCAGAATCTAAGAAGCTTGTGAAGGGGATACTTTCCTTGATGAACTCTACTTCATGAGGCTCTAAAAACGAGAAGGTTTCTTCGGTGTGAAGTACGCTGAAAATCTGCTTATCATGGGCGATGTGGCCCGCAAAACTCCCTATTAAAGCTACCTTTTCAGAACGCACCGCCTCAATAAGAGCCTGCGAAGAGTCCCAGTTTTCCAGGACATCGTTCGTCACGCATCGACGCCAAATCGCATCGATCTGCCTGCCGTCTGGGCTAGATAGGATCTCTCCGTTGAAGCGTAAGTCCCGAACATCGACAATGGATGCTTCAACTCCCCGATCAGCAAAGGCATCAGAAAACCTCTTGAATTCTTCAATAATGGCATTTTCTAGGTAATCGCAAATGGCAATATGCGGTTTGTCCACCTTATACGTGTATGTCTCATAAATAGAGAGAAACTCTTTAGTCCAAGTGTCGAAAAGCTCACTTGAACTCAGTTGATGCTTTTCGCCGAAAAGTTTGTAACTCTCGCTGTTCTCGATAGACTTTCTTATTTCTCGATCTTCGTTCATGCCAGAAGATCCATCAGTGTTGAACTCACAAAAAGCGAATGAGTAGTCATCTTCGTTCAAAAATAAATCAACTCGCGAAAAAGGCAAAATGGCTTCATAGTTTCTTGGGAGCAGAATGAGGTCGACAAGCCTGGGATCGAAGGAGAACAAGGTACGATACGCGGGGTCGTGCAGGTAGCGGTCGATGACCTTGCACAGAATTTTATGCATAGTTGTTGATATTTCCTCCATGGCGTTATAGGTTTCTTGCCCGTAGAGGCGCGGAACGAAACTAGCTTCAACCATGACATCGTAGCAGAACGCTGAGGAGTTTTTCATAGCTTCCCGAGCTTTCCGCCGGCTATGGATATCTCCTTGTAAATTGGTGATAATCTCTAGGTATTCGTTAGTGTAGTCAGTATTAGTTTGCATCTCTGCCCTTTCTATGAGCCTTCGCGCATTGATAGCAGCAAAAAGTGTATCATGTCCACTTAGAATATCACGAAGCAGACGAGAAGGTTTGCCTCATCGTTAAATGACTAGGAGTTGGTTTGTATGGCGTGTGAAGAGGCCGATGGAGGTATTGAGTCCACGAACTATCTTTTTACATCCGAATCGGTAACCGAGGGTCATCCGGACAAGATTTGCGACCAAATATCAGATGCTATTTTGGATGCTATTCTGGAGAAAGAAGAAGCCTTACGTAAATCTGGCTATATCGCTCCTAATGGGGAGCCTGCCGATCCCGCAGCCATGCGCTGTGCCTGCGAAGTCATGGTAACTACGGGACTTGTGGTTGTTACCGGAGAAATCAGGACGCAAGCCTATATCGACGTCCCTCAAATCGTTCGTAGGGTAATCAATGACATAGGCTATAACCGAGCAAAGTATGGTTTTGATGCGGAAACATGCGGTGTCGTCAATACTATACACGAGCAGAGCTCCGATATAGCTTTAGGTGTAGACAGTTCATATGAAGTTCAACATGGCGTTGACGATGGGGATGAGTATGATTCCATTGGTGCAGGCGATCAAGGAATGGTTTTTGGCTATGCTTGCAACGAGACCAAAACTTTTATGCCCCTTCCTATTTATCTTGCGCATCGCCTTGCAGAAAAACTTACCGCAGTCCGCAAATCTGGTGAATTAGACTATTTGCGACCCGATGGGAAGACACAGGTTTCAGTGCGCTACATCGACGGAAAGCCAAGCCATGTTGAAAAAGTGCTTATATCGACACAGCATGCCGATTCGGTAGAGGCCCCGCAGCTTCGTTCGGATTTAATTGAAAAGGTCATTAAGCCGGTGTTTTCGGATGAGGGTTTTGAAGTATCTCCTGATATTGAAATTCATATCAACCCAACAGGGCGCTTCGTTATAGGGGGCCCCATGGGGGATTCGGGTCTAACAGGCAGAAAGATAATTGTAGATACGTACGGGGGAATGGGACGCCATGGTGGCGGAGCATTTTCTGGGAAAGACTGCACAAAAGTCGACCGTTCAGCTGCATATGCGGCTCGTTGGGTTGCGAAGAATATCGTAGCAGCAGGCCTAGCGGACCGTTGTGAGATTCAAATAGCCTATGCAATAGGGATGGCTCGCCCGATCTCACTCATGGTTGAAACATTCGGCACGGCAAGCGTATCAGAAAAACTCATCCTCGATGCAGTTCACGAGGTTTTTGATCTGAGGCCAGGCGCTATTATCGATGTGTTGGATTTACGCCGCCCTATATTTCAAAAAACAGCTAGCTACGGTCATTTTGGGAGGGAACTTCCTGAATTTACCTGGGAGCGTACTAACAAGGTTGAGGAACTTAAGCGCTTTGTTGAATCATCCTGCTAATAAGGTCTTTACTATATGCTGCTTGCCTCTGTTGTTTTAGATATACCTACCCAGTCGCTTGACAGTGCATATAGCTATGCTGTTCAAGATAACGATATGCCCCATATCGAAGTCGGCTGTGCTGTGCTGGTGCCTTTTAGGAACCGCTGCGCCATAGGCTATGTCGTCGAGCTTGAGCATATTGAACTTGATGATATCGAGGCTTGGGAACGAAAGGGCTTCAAGCCTTCGAGTCTGAAAACTGTGAACGAGATATTGTCTCCCTCATACTTTGATGAATGGGGCGCTGCATGTGCTTTTTTCTTAAGCGAAACATACATTGCCCCTTTAAGCTCGTGTATCCGTTTATTTACTCCGCCAGGAGGAACACCTCGCCTCGTAAGAATCGGGTCAAATTGGACGGTTGAAAAACCAGAAGCCCAAGCCGTAAGCGACACCTGGGTTCGTTTATGTCCCTCTGCTGCTGTATTCAAGCCGAGAAAAAATGCAGTTAAGCAAAAAGCTATATTGCAAGCCCTCGCAAATGGGGAGTTGAAAGTATCGGAGCTGTCTTTAGAGTTCGGCCAACTAAGCTCCACGCTTGAAGCACTTGTCAGCTATGGCGTTGTTGAACGCTTTTCGCGAAGACGCGTGCGTGGTCAATCAGATTTCTGGGATGGAAACTTTGTGGCTTCAAAAAAACCGAAGCTTAACACCTGCCAGTCTGAAGCGGTATTCGCCATTAACCAGGCGCAACAGAGGGCATCGGGTGAAGTGGTAGTCGTGGACGGTATAACGGGATCGGGTAAAACAGAAGTGTACCTGCGAGCTATCGAGCAAACTTTACATGATGGACGTTCTGCAATTATGTTGGTACCTGAAATTTCGCTCACTCCTCAAACAGTGGCGAGGTTCAGGGGTCGCTTTGGAGACACGGTTGCAGTAAGCCATTCCCGTATGAGCCAAGGAGAACGATACGACCAGTGGGATCGTATCAAAAAAGGTGAAGCGCGTGTGGTGGTGGGTGCTAGGAGCGCTCTCTTTTCCCCTTTGTCCGATATAGGTCTTATTGTCATAGATGAAGAGCACGAAAGCTCGTATAAACAGAGCTCCTCCCCCCGCTACGTATCAAGGGATGTGGCAGCCTGGATCGTTAAACAGAGGAATGCAGTTTTAGTCTTGGGATCTGCAACACCCTCTATAGAGGCTTTATACCGCTGTGAGAAATGGGATTCTTGGCACAGGGTGGTATTGCCCCATCGAATAAATGGCCGAGATCTACCTCCCGTCGAGGTAGTTGATATGGCCCGGGTTTTCAACACAGGAAATAGATCGATGTTTTCTTTGAGACTGAGCACCGCCTTAAAGGAGACGCTTGATGCACAACAAAAAGCAGTGCTCTTCCTTAACCAACGAGGGTTCGCGCAGTTTTTGCTTTGCAGGGACTGCGGTTTTGTTCCGACGTGTCCTTCATGCTCCGTGTCCCTGACGTACCATGAAAGGGAAGGGCGCCTGAAATGCCATTATTGCGGGTATAGCAGACCTCTGCCTTCCCAGTGTCCTAACTGCAAGAGTCCCTACCTTAAAAAGTTTGGTGCGGGCACACAGCGAGTGGAGGATGAGCTTCGCTCTGTCTTGGAGGGGTATGATGCAGATATCATTCGTATGGATGCAGACACCACAGCAAAAAAAGGTGCACACCAAAAGCTACTTGAAAAATTCGGTTCTTCAGAAGCCGCTATTCTTTTGGGTACTCAAATGATTGCTAAGGGGCTTGACTTTGATGATGTCACCTTAGTTGGGGTAATAAACGCTGACACGATGTTGAATTTGCCAGATTTTAGAAGCGCTGAACGCAGCTTTAATATGATAGAGCAAGTGGCTGGACGCGCAGGAAGGGCAGACCTTCCAGGCAGGGTAATCATACAAACATATCAAGCTGACGCTGCTCCCATACGAGCTGCAAGTATGTATAATAGGACCTCGTTTTTAAAGGATGAATTACCGAAAAGAAGATTATTGGGGTATCCACCTTATGTTCGTTTAGCAAATGTACTATTATGGGGAAAAGATGAGGCCAAGGTAAAAGCAAAAGCGGAAAGTTTGTACGAAAGACTAAAAATCCAATTATTCGAGCAGGGCGGAAAGGACTGGATCTGTCTGCCAGCTGGTCCTTGCGTTATTTCACGATTGCGTGGTTCGTATCGGTACCACATAGTAGTCAAGGTTCCAGAAAATAGCGATATCTCATCTGTGCTTCTTCCAGTATTTAAACACAATAAAACCGATCAGGATGTGAACATTACTGTTGATATAGATCCTGATGATTTGCTTTAAATATATGAAATTGCCGTTGCATATGATATAATTTCAACGTTTATGTGCCTTTATGAGTTCTAGCTCGGAGGCACTCCTCAGAAAGGAAACTTGTGCCGAATATTCCCAATGAAGAATTAATAAAAGATGATAACCTTCAAGAAGATCCTGAGCTTAATGATTCTCCCGTATACGATGAGGAGGATTTTAACGAGTCCCCAAGTGGTGCTGAGCTAGAAGAAGCTGCTGTCGATCCGGCCGATGAAGATAAGGTCGAATCCGATATGAGCGATGAAGAACTTTTGGAAGGGATTCCTGAGGAAGAGCTTAAGGCTACCGTAGACATCCAATTACCAAAAGTTCGATCGAAGTCGAAATCTAAGACGAGGAAACGCACCCCCGATACATCCGTTACCATGCTTACGGGAGACCCCGTACGCATGTATCTCAAAGAAATTGGCAAAGTCTCGCTGTTGACTGCTTCCGAAGAAATTGATCTAGCCATGAAAATCGAGGCTGGTGTCGAAGCGGGGGAGCAGTTGGATGCGGCTGAAGAAGAGGGCATAGAGCTTACGCGCCGCGAGCGTCGCCGATTATCACGTATCGAACAGGTTGGCCTTGATGCTAAGCAACAGCTTGTTGAGGCAAATCTTCGTTTGGTGGTTTCGATTGCCAAGCGGTATGTCGGGAGGGGAATGCTTTTCCTCGATCTTATCCAAGAGGGAAATCTGGGGCTTATCCGCGCGGTTGAGAAGTTTGACTACACAAAAGGGTTTAAGTTCTCTACGTATGCGACGTGGTGGATTCGACAGGCCATTACCCGTGCTATCGCCGATCAGGCGCGTACTATACGTATTCCTGTTCATATGGTTGAAACCATTAACAAGCTTGTTCGCATTCAGCGACAGCTTTTGCAGGAATTAGGGCGAGAGCCTACTCCCGAGGAAATTGGAAAAGAAATGGGGCTCACAACTGAGAGGGTTCGCGAAATACAGAAAATCTCACAAGAACCCGTTTCCCTCGAAACCCCTATAGGTGAAGAAGAGGATAGCCAGCTGGGCGATTTCATTGAAGATGATGCTGCAGTTGTCCCGCCTGATGCTGCTAGTTTTACTATGTTACAGGAACAGCTTACCAAGGTTTTGGATGGTCTTGCAGAGCGTGAGCGAAAGGTTATCTCTTTGCGTTTTGGTCTGGAAGATGGGCATCCTCGCACCCTGGAGGAGGTTGGACGCGAGTTCGGGGTGACAAGGGAGCGCATTCGGCAAATTGAAAGCAAAACCCTTGCTAAGCTAAGGCACCCTTCTCGGTCGTCAAAGCTAAAAGACTATCTGGAAGACTAGAGTGGAAAATAACGAGTTTTTTATTCGTTGCGCCGGAGGCTTTGAGCCTCTTCTTAAGCAAGAGTTGCTCGAGATGGGCTGTTCGAAGGTGCGCCCCCTGACGGGGGGTCTTGTATTCTTCGGCTCCTTGGAGCAAGCATATAGAGTATGCCTTTGGTCTCGTGTTGCGGCTCGGGTGTTCATAGTGCTCGACCGATTTGAGGCCCGCGATGCAGAGCAGCTTTACAAGAAGGTTTTCTCCATGCAATGGGAAAACCATATTGGTCTGGGTGCATCTATTGCGGTCAATACGCGTGGCGTAAACGATGAGCTTCGTAATACTCAGTTCACGAGCCTTAAAGTCAAGGATGCAATTTGCGACATGCTCCGTGAGAAACGTGGAGTACGGCCCGAGGTGCAAACGTATCGACCGGGTGTGCTTGTGGATGTATCTCTTAGAAAGAGTAAAGCCACCATCTCTATCGATCTTTCTGGAGAGTCTCTCCATCGCCGGGGGTATAGAGAAAGCGGAAAACAAAGCGCGGCTCCTTTGAAAGAGAACTTGGCGGCAGCTTTAGTACTTGAAAGCGGCTGGAGGTTTCCTCGCAAGCAAGACGACTGCTTCATAGATCCTCTCTGTGGGAGTGGCACATTAGCTTTAGAGGCTGCCTTGATAGCAGCGGATGGTGCCCCTGGCATTGCGCGCGATTATTGGGGTTTCCAAGGCTGGCTCCCTCATGATCCACAGGTATGGGACTCTCTGCTTGATGAGGCTGATGAACGCTTTTCAAGGGGTCTAGAAACGATGCCTACTATTATTGCAAGCGATAAAGATCCTCAATGTATAGAGCTTGCCAGGCGCAATGCAAAACGGGCTGGTCTCGCCAATGCCATCCAATTTTCATGTGCCGATGTTTCAAACCTGAGCAGTCATGTGCCAGAGCAGCTCAGTTCAGGCATTATTCTTACTAACCCGCCCTATGGCGAACGGCTTTCAAACACGCAGGAAATAAAAGAATTATATGCTTCATTGGCGCAAGCCATTGAGGGTTTGCAGGGGAACTGGAGCTTATCGCTTGTAACACCTGACGACTCCCTCGATACTGCTTTGGGGATGAAGCCTTGCTCTACGAAGGAATTCTATAACGGAAGGATAGAGGTCACCCTGAGGAGGTACCTTCTTGGAAAAGAGCATGCCAACAGCCTGGATGTCATACCATACGGACAGAGCCACGCACGCACTGTCCGCGTATCAGAAGCAAACTCAAGTCATTTCTTGGCCCGTTTAAAGAAAAACGTAAAAAATCGCCGCGTATGGGCGCGACGTGAGAATGTGAGCTGTTATAGGGTATACGATGCAGATTTGCCCGACTATGCCGTTGCTATAGATTACTATGCAGGAGCAGGTATTTCAGCAGGTGCCGAATTTCTTGTCATCGCAGAATATGCGGCGCCTCACGAAATTGATGGAGAGAGGGCCCGCCGCAGGCTCAATGACGTGCTTGCCTTAACTCCTGTCCTTTTTGATGTCAGCTCTGACAAGGTGTTTTTAAAAACGCGAAAAAAGGGCAAGGGCGGAAGCCAATATAAAGAAGAGGACAGGGATTCCTTTAGAGTGCAGGTTGATGAATCAGGGCATCTCTTTGAACTTGATTTTACGTCCTATCTCGATACAGGGCTTTTTTTGGATCATCGGGAAACAAGGAAGCTCATAACTGAACTGGCAGCAGGTACGCATTTTTTGAATTTATTTGCATATACGGGTACTGCTACTGTATATGCAGCTGCTGGCGGGGCAGTAGAAACAACGACCGTCGATCTTTCCCAAACCTATCTTAATTGGGCAGAGCGAAATATGGCCCTTAATAGCTTTACCGGGCCGCAACACAGTTTTATTCGCGCTGATGTTTTGCCGTGGTTGGACCGAGAGGCGCGAAGGGGGGAGTCTTACGATTTTGTTTTCGTCGACCCACCAACTTTCTCAAACTCTAAGTTAATGGGGAAGCGTAATTGGAGCGTCAAGAGAGATTACCTCAGTCTCCTTCAAAAAGTAGCCCGCATACTGAAGCCAAACGGCAAAGTATTGTTTTCTTGTAACTTGCGAAATTTTAAGCCCGATTATTTGGCCCTTGAAAAGGTCGGTATTGTGCTTGAAGATATCAGCTCACAGACAATACCAGAAGACTTTAAAAGAAACCCAAAAATTCATCACTGTTATATGATGAGCCTTTCCGCACAGAGCCGTGCTCAATGAATTTTGCCCAACAGATAGTATAGGAAGCGTTGAGATAAAGACCCCAGGCTAGAAGCACTAGTTGCCTAATGAAGAGATATGTGCGGTACAAGGGGAGTCGGTTGCGCTGGTGAAAATGGCTCCTCGGGTAGGATTCGAACCTACAACCCTCCGGTTAACAGCCGGATGCTCTGCCGTTGAGCTACCGAGGAATTTCAGGATGCTTGAGCGTGCGATACGAGATTATACCGTAATAAGCTTTCCTAGCAAGAACAATTTTTAGAATCTGCACAAGCTGTCTCGCAGAATAACATCCGCCCTATGATTATTGCCTAGACGGATTCCCAACTAATCTCCGAGCTTAAGGAGTTTTAACAATTCTACAGATAAGATGTCATCTTTAGGTGATAATGGATGAACTAGACATATTACTTTGGGCATATCTAAGCGAAGCCACGCCCTGACAACCATACTCATAGAGGAACAACGAAGAACATGATACATACTTTTGCCGAGCTCGGTCTTTCCGAGAAAATGCTAGCTAGTGTAGAGCAGCTAGGGTACAAAGAGCCCACCCCTGTACAAACACGTGCCATACCGCTTGTACTTGAAGGTAGGGATATTGTTGCTGCAGCTAAAACAGGAACCGGCAAAACGGCTGCTTTCGCGCTGCCTGCAATTGATCGCATAGGGTATTCTCAGAAAGAGCAAAATCCCAAAATACTGGTAATCACTCCTACGCGAGAGCTCGCCCAGCAAATTGGTGAAGTTTTTTCTGTCATTTCTCGCGTTAGTCAGCACCGTATTGCAACGCTTGTAGGAGGTGTTTCTTATGAACCTCAAAAAGCTCGTCTCAAAAAAGGGACAGATGTTGTAATTGCAACTCCAGGAAGGCTTATTGATCTTATGCAGCAGGAATCAGTGAGTCTTTCTTCCTTGGAAGTGTTAGTTTTGGACGAAGCCGATCGCATGCTCGATATGGGTTTTTGGCCTTCAATAAAAAAAATTGTTGCTCAGGTTCCCGATAGACGGCAAACCCTTATGTTTTCAGCTACGATTGACAAGTCCATTGAAGAGCAGTCGAGAAACCTTTTGAAAAATCCTGCGTATGTTGAAATTGCCCATAAAGGAGAAACAGCAGACACGGTTGACCAATATTTGATTAGGGTTCCTCAGGCCGCAAAAGCCGATTTGCTGAAGGCGGTGCTTGATGAAAAAGGAGCGCATCGCGTAATTGTATTTACCCGAACGCGCAGTAGGGCCGACTCCAATACGAGAAGACTCAAGCGCGCAGGCTTTTCTGCTGAAGCTATACACTCTGACAGAACCCAGGCACAAAGAAGACGGGCTCTTGATAACTTTATGCAAGGTAAAACGGGGGTCTTGGTAGCCACTGACGTCTTGGCACGAGGTATAGATATAGATGAAGTTGACTACGTAATCAACTTCGATTTGCCGAATCAGGCTGAAGACTATATCCACCGTATAGGGAGAACGGGGCGTGCTGGAGAGAAAGGCTTTTCTGTCTCATTCGTAAGTCCCGATCAGGAAAGCTGGCTCAAAAATATCAAGAAGCTTATAAAGACAGAGATTCCTGAGATGAAGATAGATTCATTCAGTGCAGAGGAAGCAGAAGCAAAGGCTGCCGAGCGTGCAACGGCACATGCAGCACGAAAAGATCCAGAGCTTGCCTTAGCGGTAAAAGAACAAAGGAAAAAGGAAAAGAGAAGGGCTGCGGCAGCAGCCTCTTCAAGCTCAGACACAAAGAAGGCTCCCCGTAAAAAGACGCAACCCCATGACAAGCAGAGACAGGCGCAAAAAGCGTGCTCTAAGGACGCGCCGCGGGCAGGCAAGAATAACGCTCAAGACTCCCGCCAGTATTCAAAATCAGAAAAAAACGGGACGGATATGCGTCCGGGAAGAGCTCATAGGGCTGCTGTTACGAAAAGACGTAAAAGAAGATAGAAAAGCACCTAGGATACGGCATGATTTATCTGTCTTATTTATGCTACGCAAGGATTCCGTGGATTTTGCTTACTATATGTGAAAACTTAGGCTACAATATGCAATCGCGCTAGAGAACTAGTGCGGAACAAAGTTCCCTGGGCCCATAGCTCAATGGTGGAGCAGAGGACTCATAATCCTTTGGTTGCAGGTTCGAATCCTGCTGGGCCCACCAGAACAACACCAGTTCGCAGCTTTGTTTTTCGATGATGTGGGCATTTCTTTTCCCCTAATCCCCCAAAATTCCGCCAATCGTACGCAAATCAGAGGTAAGACTGCCATACATACCACCTGCGTGCCGATGTTTTTGAGAGCGCCTTTGTTCCTTTGAACTCAAGACCAGGCATGTATGACATCTTCGCCAACCGCTGCTATACTCTATGACAGCATAAAAACTGAGCAAATATTCCCTTGATTTTGATGTAGCGATACTGTGAATATTTGCTAGAACTAGTGTCTGAATGCTCGGTAGCTGGTCACATCACGGCCGCGATTTGTTAACCTTGTAATTTATGAACATGTGTGACCTATAGGAGGCCTTATGGGAGAACAGAAACAAACTAAGCAGATAAAACTATCCAAGTTCTTCTTCATGGCTTGCTTGTCTTTAGTCCTTGCCCTTGGTGTTTCATTTCCTCTAGAGGCTTTTGCTACGCCAACGGCCGCTGAAAAACAGGCTGAAGCGGATGCAGCTCGTGAGTCTCTCGACCTTATGCAGACAGAACTCAATAAGGCATCTGATGATTACTTTACGGCATTAGCAGAGCAAGAACAGGCGCAAGCGAACATGGATGAGTCTCAGGCGCGGATCGATGAGATCGATGTTGAAATTGCCGATATTCAAGAAAAACTCGGTACCCGTGCTAATTCCATGTACCGAAGTGGCTCCATCAGCTTCCTCGACCTTTTGCTGGGCTCAAACACCTTTGAAGAGTTTATTAATAACTGGGATTTCCTCAACAGAATGAATGAGGAAGACTCCGAGATGGTGCAGCAATCGAAAGACTTAAAAGTTGAGGCAGAGGAACAGAGGGCCTTCTATGCTGAACAGGAAGAACTTGCCTCTGAAAAAGCAGAGGAAGCACTTGCTATTAAGGATGCTGCAGAATCAACAGTCGAATCTATGCAGAGTATTTATGATAATTTAAGCTCTGAAGCCGCCGAATTGTTGGAGGCAGAGCAAAAAGCTGCTGAGGAAGCTGCCGCTGCAGCAGCTGCTGCAGCTGAGGCCGAGCGACAAGCAGCGCAACAGGCTGCGCAAAACAATGGTGGCACATCCTCAAACAATAATTCGAGCGGAGGCTCCTATTCAGGAGGAAGTTCGTCTTCGGGCGGAAGTAGCGCCCCTTCCTACAATGCATCAACTGGTAACGCCACCGTTGACCGTGCTTACAGCTACTTGGGGGCTGCCTATGTGTGGGGAGGCTGCAGCCCTTCTGGCTTTGATTGCTCCGGCTTTGTAAGTTATTGCTTGACTGGCTCATACAGCAGGCTGGGCACAACGTATACCTTTTTGACCTGGCCAAAGGTTTCTAGCCCACAACCAGGAGATGTATGTGTCAATTCCGGGCACACAGGGATATATATTGGGGGAGGTCAAATGATCCACGCCTCCAGCCCTGGAGTAGGTGTCATAATAGGACCTGTTCAGTCTGGAATGATTTACGTACGCTATTAAGCTGCTTGCTACATACCACGAAGATACTTTCACCTATCTTCGTGTAAGCCCATAGAGTCAAGACGACGACAGAGTTTTATGTCGTCGTCTTTTCATAGGAAGCTCTGTGTCATCTCTGCTGATGCGTTTTTCTTTTTGGGCTGCTTTACAGCGTGCTTGAGCCAATTCTACTGCTGTAGTTTCTTTAGACAAGAAAAAAATATCTGCAGGCAGGCAAGGGTAGAGGCGAGCACCTTGTATACTTTTGTACATTGATGGTAAGGAGTACCGTATTTCCTGAAGGAGTGTTGGCGTTTGTGATTTTGCAGTTAGAGCGTATAGGAAAATCGTATGGGACGAGGGTTCTGTTTTCAGATGTGAACATCCTTCTGAGAGAGTATGACAGACTTGCCCTCGTGGGGCCGAACGGTGCGGGAAAAACAAGCATGCTCAATATCATCTCTGCTGAGGACGACCTCGATGAGGGTCGTGTTATCTTAGCAAAAGGCGCCCAAGTAGGCTATTTGAGGCAAGAAGTAGCACAAATGAAAGGACGCTCTCTTTTTGAAGAGGTCTTGTCTTCGCAGGTTGATATCTTGGAGGCAGAGAGACACCTTCGAAGGCTTGAGACGTCTCTTGATGAAGATTCTGATGAAACACTTTTAGCTGCCGCTGGCAGAGCCCGTGATAGATACGAAAACCTTGGTGGATACACTATTGAGGCCAAGATACGGGCCGTTCTTTTCGGCCTCGGATTTCAAGAACGGGATCTCGAGCGAATGACTGATGAGTTTTCCGGCGGATGGATGATGCGTATCGCATTGGCGAAGCTTTTAATTAAAAACCCTGAAGTATTGCTTCTTGATGAGCCTACTAACCATCTAGACTTGGAGAGTGTAAAGTGGCTTGAAGATTTTCTTAAATCGTATCAAGGCGCCCTAATCCTCGTGAGTCACGATAGGGTATTTATGGACAATATCGTCGATCGCGTAGCTGATATCGACAACGGTAAAGTACGACTCTATAACGGCAACTATACGGCATTCCTCCGAGAACGTGAGGCACATCTCGAGCAACTTAAGGCGAAAGCCGCGAAACAGGAAGCTGAACGAGCACATACGGAGCAATTCATAGAACGCTTCCGCTACAAAGCAACTAAGGCAAAACAGGTACAGGAACGTATCAAAAAACTCGAGAAAATGGAACCCATCTTTATTCCTGAAAAGAATAAAACAATACACTTTAATTTTAAGCAACCACCACGCACTGGCGATCTCGTTGTTTCATTAGATAGGGTAGATAAATCCTATGGCAACAAGAACGTTTATACAGATTTAAAGTTACAAGCATACAGGGGTGAAAAAATTGCCTTAGTGGGCCCTAATGGAGCAGGTAAATCAACGTTACTTAAGATGATTGCTGGAGTGCTGGAACCCAGCTCTGGCTCTATTGAGTACGGAGCCCACGTTACAAAGACCTACTACGCCCAGCATCAGTTGGAAGAATTAAACCTGGGAAACACGGTGTTTGAAGAACTCGACGGCGTAGCACCTGGTTGGAGTATTTCCCAAGTAAGAAGCTTACTAGGGGTATTCCTTTTTAGCGGAGATGATGTCAACAAGAAAGTAGCGGTGCTCTCAGGAGGAGAGAAAAGCAGGTTGGCTCTGGCTAAAATGCTGGTAGCTCCTGCTCCTTTATTGTGCCTCGATGAACCTACCAACCATCTTGATATCGCGAGTTCAGATATTTTAGAGCAAGCCCTCGCCGTGTTTGAAGGTACCATTGTTTTTATAACGCATGATCGACACTTGATAGCCAGTATTGCTAATCGCATCATCGAAGTCGACCAGGGCAAGGTCACAAACTATGAAGGCGATTATGACTACTATCTCTTTAAGAAAAGTCAGGAAAACGAACAGCTCTCTGAAAGTAATGTCGGTGTCGAGAATTTCAAGAGCCGCACCTCAGGTTCGTTACACCGAGCTAAAAATAGAACGCAAAGCAATACAAAACATACGGCCCCTGCGCTTAGCTCGAGCCCGTATTCAAGCAAGGAAGAGGTTTCGGCACCCAAGACAAAAGATCAGAAGCGCCGAGAGGCTGAGGTTCGTAACAGAGTATACGCAGTCTACAAGGAGCATCGTAAGCGCATTGCAGAGCTTGAAAATCAAATGGAAAAGGACAACAATCGCATGTCCGAACTGCTTGATATTTTGGCCGATCCCGAATTCTATCAACAAGAAGACGCTGCTAACGAAATAATCCGCGAGCATGCTCTGATAAAAAAACGTATATCGGAAGGGGAGAACGAATGGCTGGCTCTCACTCTTGAGATCGAGTCAGAAGCAGGCGAGCAGACGGGATTATCCCATGCCTGAGCCTCATATGCATATAGTACTCATCGAGCCAGAGATACCTGCGAATACAGGAAATATAGCACGCACCTGTGCTTGCATAGGAGCAAGCCTGCACTTAGTCGAGCCCTTAGGGTTTAGATTAAGTGAAAAGCACCTTAAGCGAGCTGGCCTCGACTATTGGGACGAGGTGGAAATCAAACGGTACCCGAGTACGATGAACTTTTTTGAACAGCATGAAAAAAGTGAGTTTTACCTGTTGAGTGATAAGTCAAATATCTCTCTGTATGAAACAAATTTCCCCAAAAAGGAAATATTTTTATTGTTCGGGAAAGAAAGTGCGGGGCTTGATCCCTCTTTACTGCAAAGCTATCCAGAAAACACAGTACGAATTCCCATGCGGCAGGGATTGAGAAGCCTCAATCTCTCTAACGCTGTCGCTATTGCCTCTTATGAAGTTTTACGCTCATGGGGCTTCACAGATACGCTGATAGGGTAGACTGTTTCATTATGTCAATTCTTACTATCCAAATACTGGTAAGCATCTTATGCTTTGTTCCAGCAATTGTATGCCATGAGCTTATGCATGGCTGGGCGGCATACAAATTAGGAGATCCTACGGCGAAGTCGCAGGGAAGGCTCAGCTTAAACCCCTTAAAGCATGTTGATACCTTTGGTACGCTTATTCTGCCCGGGCTTCTTATACTTGCGGGCGGCCCAGTTTTCGGCTATGCGAAACCCGTACCGTACAACCCCTCCTACTTCAAAGACCCTCGAAAAGGGGACTTAATAGTTGGCCTGGCCGGCCCCTTTGCGAACCTAGTGCTTGCGGTGATTGCAGGCGGTATAGCCTGGGCTTTGTATCCATTTGCGGACAATCTGGTATCCGGTAGCCTCATATTCGCCTATTTTTACTACCTGTTTTTACCTTCTTTTGCTCTTATCAACCTCTATCTTATGTTTTTCAATCTTTTGCCAATCCCCCCTTTAGATGGATCGAGCATTTTTGCAGTTATTTTGCCAGAGAAATATCTCCCTCAGTATTATCATATGCAGCGATATGCGCTTCCCTTTTTATTCATTCTTATATTTGGTATACCGTTGATTTTTAGTTATTTTGGAATTAGTTTTGATGTGCTGGGCATGTATCTTCGGGGGACAGCAGGAAACCTTGCGGGCCTGCTCTTCCCCTCTAGTCTTATTTCATGAAAGGAACCTCTATGAACCAAACCGAGCAAGAGATAATTTTGACAGGCTACCGTCCCACAGGGAAAATGCATATGGGGCATTGGTTTGGCAACTTGCAAAATATGTTGCAGCTCCAACACGAATACGAAGAGGCATACTTCTTTATCGCTGATTGGCATGCCCTCACAAGCGATTGGGCCGATCCTTCTTCGCTCCAGACGTACACTGAAGAAATGGTGCTTGATTGGTGCGCTGCAGGTATGGATCCAGAAAAATCGATGATTTACCGTCAGTCCGACATCCGCGAAACTGCAGAGCTGAATATGTACTTCGCTTTCGTAACCCCTATGTCTTGGCTCGAACGGGTTCCGACCTATAAAGAACAAAAAGAAAATATTCAAGATAAGGATCTTGGCAATGTTGGGTTTTTCCAATATCCCATGCTTATGGCGGCAGACATTGCCGTTATGAGAGCCACTAAGGTGCCTGTGGGCGAAGATCAGCTGCCTCACCTTGAATTAAATCGTGAAATTGTTCGAAGGTTCAATTATATATACGGAGACGTGGTAAAAGACGGGAGAGCCGAAGGGGAGGATTTAATCACAGGCCCGCTCGTAGAGCCCCAAGCCCTGATTGCACAAGAAGGCGCCAAAGTCCCCGGACTTGATGGCAGAAAAATGTCAAAAAGTTATGGCAACTCCATCTTTATTTCCGATGACGAGGAAGCTTTGCGGACCAAGGCCATGTCATGCATGACAGACCCTGCCCGCCAAAGGAAGACCGATCCAGGTGACCCTTCTATCTGCCCGCTTCATCAGATTCATCGCCTCATAGGTGACCCGAATGTGATTTCAGAATTTGAACAGTGTTGCAAAACTGCAAGCTGCGGTTGCGTAGCCCATAAAAAGAAATTTGCCGAAGACTTAGTTTCTTACTTCGCAGATTTTAGAGAAAAACGCCAAGAACTTGCCAAAATTCCTGGCTACGCAAAGAAGATTTTAGAAAATGGTGCTGAAAGGGCCCGCCCCAAGGCTGTTGCCACTATTGAAGATTGTCGCGATGCCATGAATTTAAGCTTTACATAGGAACAGGTCTGCTAGATGTCGTATCGGGTGAGCATAGAGAACTTTGAGGGTCCTTTTGACTTGCTTTTGTATCTTGTGAACCGCCAGAAGGTCGACATTGGAGCTATTTCCATAAGCGAAATCGCTGATCAGTATCTTGTTGAGGTCTTGAAAATGAAAGATCTTGATTTGGATGTTGCCAGCGATTTTCTGCTCGTGGCTGCACGTCTTTTAGAAATTAAAGCAGCGAGTCTTGTCGAGCTGGAGAGATCTGAAGAGGATGAAGAGTTCCAAGAAATATCCGCGCTTGAGGCTCGCGATATGCTCATACATCGTCTTTTGGAATACAAGAAATATAAAAATGCCTCAGCTATGCTTCTGAGGCGCTATATTGCAGAAGAACGCATGTGTGCCCGCACTTATGGCCCTGACCCTGAATTTTATTCTTTGACGCCAGATTATTTGGAGGGAGTCAGTGTAAGTTCCTTGGCCTCTTTATGTGTTGAGGCTCTCGCTCGTCGGGATGTTTTTTTGCTTGAATCTGATCACATCGCGGCCAAAGTTCTACCCGTTGAAGTGCATGCACAGGCTATTCATCAAAGAATTGCCCAAAAAGGAAAACTCAGGTTTTCCGAGTTGGTCGGGACGACAGATTCCACACAAGTGATAGTTGTGAACTTTCTTGCGATTCTGGAATTGTACAAACGCTCAAAAGTAAGCCTTCTTCAAAATGAAACATTCGGAGATATCGTCATTAGTTATATTGAAGACGAAAATAGTCCAGATTTTGAAGAAGCCTTGAATACGACATTAGAACAAAAGATTGAAGTCCGTCTGCGCTAGAGGGTCTGGCACGAAGCCAAGCGTTCAACCGCCCGTGCGACGAGCAGCCTATTGCGCGGCAGGAATACCACCTTAGTTGCTAGGGCGGTGAGTTCAAGGAGAGGGAGAAAGAAGTAGGAAGATGCTTGCGGGACAAGAAATGAATCAAACTAAAGCCGCTATAGAAGCCGTGCTATTTGTAAGCGATCGGCCTGTTTCTATCATTACCTTGGCCGATCTGCTCAACACCGAGCCAGGGGAGGTAGAATGCGCCCTTGTCGATATTCGATCGCAGCTCGAAGAGGAAAATAGAGGAGTTCAGCTGAGAGAGGTGGCTGGTGGTTGGCGCTTTTATACCCATCCTGCATTCCGTGAGCTTTTAGAACAATACGTTGTTTCTTGGGATACGAGAAAACTATCTCAAGCGGCCCTGGAAACACTCTCTATCATTGCCTATGGGCAGGCTATTACAAGGTCGGGTGTAGCTGCAATTCGAGGTGTGAACTCTGACAGTTCAATCAACTCTTTAATAGAAAAAGGGTTTGTTCGCGAGGTGGGTACCGAGAACTCACCGGGGAATCCGGTTTTATACGGTACGACAAAAGCTTTTTTGGAAAGCTTCGGATTGCGCTCACTACAAGATCTGCCCGATCTTGAGTCTTATGCCCCTGATGAGGAAACACGGGAATTCATTCGAGAACGGTTGAGCGTGTCGACAGGGGGGCTGGACTTCGGGTTCGAAGCTTCAGAGGGGCGAGATAGCAAGACCTTTGAAGAATCCTCCGCAAAAGACCCTTTTTCTGATCATGGGTCAGAAAACATTCAGCAGTTGAACAATGCAGCAGAGGCATTTGCGAGCGGCTTTGGCCTTGTGGAGAAGATTGATTTTGATGAACTTAGCTTCGAATAGGAATGAGACTCAGATGGCTGCAGAGCAGAGAAAAAAAGAGGCAGCCTGTTGCAAAGAAAGTGCATCCTCTCGCCAGGACGAAAGGATAGTACCGCTTCGCCTCCAGAAGTTCCTTGCACGGGCAGGTGTCGCGAGTAGGCGCGGTTCGGAGAACCTCATGACGAACGGCAGGGTGCAAGTGAACGGCAAAGTTGTTACCGAGCTTGGCTCTAAGGTTGACCCGCGTGTTGATAGGGTTGAAGTGGATGGGGTGCTTGTTGAGTATGGGCAGGGGTCGACAACGCTCATGCTGCACAAACCGAAAGCGTATATAAGCACTATGTCCGATCCTTTCGGCCGAAAGTGCGTAGCTGAACTGGTGCCTGTAAAAACCTACCCTGGACTATTCCCTATCGGCAGGCTCGATTCTGACACAACAGGACTTTTGCTTTTCAGCACTGACGGCGACCTCGGAAACCACCTTATGCATCCAAGCAATAGAGTACTCAAGACCTACCGCGTGGAGGCTCAAGGCCAGTTGAGTGACGTGGATATCGATAGACTTCGCACGGGAATTGAACTCGAAGATGGTATGACAAGGCCTGCAGAAGTGAAGATTTTGAATATCACGCAAGAGGTATCTTTGGTGGAGATAGGGATTCGAGAAGGAAAAAAACGTCAAGTGCGCCGCATGTTCGCGTCCTTAAGGCATCCAGTAATCTCTTTACATCGTTTTCGGATTGCCCAGCTCGAACTAGGAGACCTTGAAGAGGGCACATGGCGAACCCTGACAGAAGAGGAATGTATGCTTCTTGCTGAAACCGTGTGAGACCTATATTAACTTTTCGTCATGGTAAAATATGTGTATATAAGACCTTGAGGGAAAGTTCGAGAATATAGTGCAAAGCTTCCATACAATTGCAGTGATAGGGCTGGGCCTGATCGGCGCATCTTTTGCCGCGGCTTGCAAAGAAAATGATACAGAATTTCATATAATCGGGGTTGATACCTCGCGAGAAACAAGAGATCTTGCCTGCGAAAAAGCATGGGTGGATGAGGCTTATGCTCCGAACGACCCTGCCTTGAAGGAGTCGGTACTGAGCGCCTGCGATCTTGTCGTGCTTTGTGTTCCTGCAGTTGCCCTGGAAGGGTATTTCAAAACCCTGTCATCGTGGGGATACAGCCAGCTTATTACGGATACTACGTCTACGAAGGCTCAGGTGTGTTCCCTTGCTGAAACATATTTGACCCACCCTGAGTGCTTTATACCAGGACATCCGATGGCTGGTTCGGAAGTGAACGGCATAGAAGGTGCGCGTGCTGATTTGTTTAAAGGGGCACACTGGATACTCTGTCCCGATGAAAACACGTCGGCTGAGTTGTTCCAAAAGCTTCATACCTTGATAACCTCGCTTGATGCGCGCGTCGTTTCCCTGCCTCGGGAAGACCATGATAGGAGCATGGCTATCGTTAGCCACGTCCCCCATCTCGTAGCATCCTCCCTCATGCAGCTCGCTTCAGCCCATGCTGACGATTCCCAAACCCTTTTTAGGCTCGCAGCCGGCGGGTTTAAAGACTCGACACGGATAGCGGCAGGATCGTCAAAACTTTGGACGGGCATTTCTTTTGAAAATGCACCTGCCTTGATAGATGGGCTCGCTGAGATGCGAGACATATTATTTCAATTCGAATCAGCTCTGCGCGATGGCGACGATGATTGCCTGCTTGAGCTACTCGAAGACGCGGCCCAAGCACGAAAAGCTCTGCCTGCTGCATGGGTGCCATCAACCGATAGGCTCCTTGAAGTTAGAATCCCTATGGAAAACCGCAAAGGTGTAGTTGCTGAGGTAACAACCATTGCTTCACAGGTGGGCTGTAATATCCTATCTATCGAAATAGACCACATAACAGAAGACAGTGCTGTTTTAAGCCTTGTATTGACTGATGAAGGTGATGTTGGCTGCCTATCAACGCAATTAATAGAGGCAGGGTTCTCTGTGTCCTTCAGTCCTTTGGGCCCGAAGGAGCATGTACATGTCGAGTGACGCCTCCACCACATCCCTTGGTCCCTTTAGGGGTTTTTTGAAAGGGGAGACAAGGGTTCCTGGTGATAAGTCTATTTCTCACAGAGCTATTTTATTCTCAGCTATGGCTGAGGGGGTTTCAAGCATAGCGGGATTGCTAGATTCCTCTGATGTGCATGCTACCTTGCAGGCGGTACGGCAACTAGGCGCTGAAGTGCACCTGGAAAACCAGGTAGGGGGAGGCTTTTCTGCCACCATACATGGCTGGGGAAAGCGGGGGCCTGCACAAACAAGCAGTGAAATAGACTGCGGGAACTCAGGTACAACGGCCCGACTGCTTTTTGGCGTTCTTGCGCCTTGGGATATTGAGGTTTCAATAAGCGGCGACGCATATCTAAAAAAAAGACCTATGAGAAGAGTGACAGCTCCTTTGACCAAGATGGGAGTACGGTTTTCCCCGATAGGCAAAGAGACTCTACCTCTTTGTATCCAAGGAACGAAAAACATAAAGCCGCTCAGGTACGAAACGCCCGTAGCTTCAGCTCAATTGAAAACAGCAATTCTTCTAGCAGGTCTGTATGCCGAAGGGGTCACTACGGTTATAGAGCCGTCTCCTTCGCGTAACCATACTGAACTGATGCTGCCGGGATTCGGTGTTGCAACCACTGTTGGCGATTGCCTCGCAAGCGTACAGGGTCCCTGCACATTACATGCGAGTGAGGTTTTTGTTCCCGGCGATCCCTCGTCTGCCGCATTTCTCACTTGTGCAGCTGTGTTGAAACCAGGTAGCAGTTTGATTATACGCTCCGTCAGTCTTAATGAACTTCGAATCGGTTTTGTCCGCGTCTTAGAAAAGATGGGTGCTGACATACAAACGCACTATGCAGGAGCTGAAGAAAAAGAGCCTTATGGCGACATTGAGGCTCGATACACGGATCGGCTGAGGGGCTGTGAAGTACCGGCACATAAAATCGCTTCGTTGATTGATGAAATACCCGTTCTCGCGCTCGTTGCGTCGTTTGCAAAAGGTATAACGGTATTTCGGGAGGTTAGTGAGCTTCGTGTCAAAGAAACTGACCGTCTCGAGGCTGTAGTCGAGGGGCTTGGATTGATTGGTGTCGATGCTTGGGTGGATGGCAATGACCTTTATGTTGAAGGTAGGCCCGACCTACTTCTCGATACAGAAATAACCTTCGACTCTAAAGGCGATCATCGCCTGGCTATGACCTGGTCGCTTTTGGCGTTAATAAACTCTCAGCCAATTAATATAATCGGGTTCGATGCGATTAATGTTAGTTATCCTCAGTTTATCTCCGATATTGAAAGGCTTTTACTATGATAATTGCGATAGATGGGCCATCTGGAGTTGGAAAGTCAACAGTCGCGAAGGCAGTGGCTAAAAAACTTGGTTTTGCTTGCCTGGATACAGGGGCCATGTATCGTGCGATTGCTTGGGCTGCCCTCCAAGAAGGTGTTGGATTAGACGATGACGAGGCTTTGGGCGAGCTTGCCCGCAGTAAAGAGATTAGTTTTGGACATGAAAAAGGAGATCCGCTTCCTCGGATAGTGTATGTAGACGGTGTTGATGTCAGTGCGGCGATACGCACGCAAGAAATTGATAAGGCGGTAAGCCCTGTGTCGGCTGCCCCTTCGGTTCGAAAAGCATTAGTTTCTCAGCAGCAGCGCATAGGCAGGGAAGGTGACTATGTGGTAGAGGGGAGAGACATTGGAACGGTCGTATTTCCCCAGGCCGAAGTCAAGGTATTCCTTACTGCCACTGCTGAAGAGCGAGCCCATAGACGGGTTCGGCAGAACGCCGACCGTGGCTTTGGCTCAATTGACTATGACGCAGTCTTGGAGGATATTATTCGTCGTGACACATACGACTCGACACGGGCAACATCTCCCCTTAAGGCAGCTGAAGATGCGCAATACTTCGATACTACTGGAGTTTACATTGAAAAGGTTATCGATAAAATTTATATGGCTGCGCAAGAGCTTATCCGTAGATAGGGTCGAGGGGGTAGCACGTTTTGCCCATCGTCCAGCTGCAAGGATAACCTCTCTGCTGCAGACCTGAAGGTGTAAGGAATGAGATTGTTTTTACCATATGAGAACATGTGGGATATGCCCCTCGGTGGGACATCTGAAGAAAAGCAAATCCCCCATTGGTTTGGAAACTTTTGTTATATATTTCTTGGTTTCCTATTTAAAATATGCTTTCGGTATACCGTAACCGGACGCGAGAGCCTCCGGGCGTTCGATAAGAAGCAGGGTGTAGTGCTCGTGTGTAACCATACTTCTTTTCTAGATACGGTATTTTTATTTCTCAGTGCTCGACCTAGCCAATGGGTTAGGCTTATCGGGCGAGACACCTTGTTCCCAACTGCCCGAGGTCTTGTGGGCCAGGCCCTTTCGCGTGTAGGAGCATTTCCTGTCAAGCGGGATAAGGCAGATCTCAAGGCTATAAAACGAGCTGCCAAAATGTTGGGCAATAATGAAGTGATAGGTGTTTTTCCAGAAGGAACGCGACGAGGCAAAGGGTCTCAAGAACCCGACTTGCACGCGGGCGCAGCATTGATAGCTCGTATGGGCCGATCGCCGCTGCTCCCTGTGACGGTTCGAAATGCAGAGTATATCAAACAGAAAGGACGCCGTTTACGATTTCCGAAGGTCAGTATTGAATACGGCAGTCCTGTGCTGGTATCCGATTTTGATTTTTTACCGAAGCAAGACAGGCTTGATGCTTGCACCTGGTATACCATGAGGGAATGCTTTGCTCTTTCACTCAACTGTGCACCTGGTGAAGTAGATATGCGAGCCTTATTCCCGAATACGAAAGATTATACAGAAGCATTCAAAGAGAGACAGATGCCGGTTCATTGCAGCGCAGACGTGGTTGCTGAAGAAAAAAACGTACATAAGAACGGAATGGATTGATGCAGGTAATACGGGCAAAACATGCAGGAGCTTGTTACGGAGTTCAAAGGGCTCTCGATATGGCTTATGCTGCTATTCTTGATGAAGAGCCTGTGGTAACACTTGGCCCCCTTATACATAACCCCCAAGTTGTTCAGGAGCTTTCCGAAGAGGGCCTTAAGCAGGTTTCTTCTGTTGACGAAGTGCAGAAGGGGATAGTCATCATTAGGAGTCATGGAGTTGTTCCTCAAGTTAAACACGACGCGCTTGTAAAAGGGCTTTCCTTGGTTGATGCGACCTGTCCTCATGTAGCACGCGCTCAAAAAGCTGCGGCTTCATTTGCTCGAGAGGGCTACAATGTCATTATTGTAGGTGAGCCTGGGCATCCTGAGGTGGAGGGTATGAGAGCATATGCTCTTGCAGAAGGCACGGCAGCGAAAGTGTTTGTTATCACAGACGCAAGCGAATTGCCAGCAGAAATCCCCGAGCCGGTAGGGATAGTTGTACAAACTACCCAAGCCCGGGAAAACCTCGATTCAATAGTGCAGTCTCTAAGCAAGCGCAAGGTCGAGTTTGTTGCTAAAAACACCATTTGTTTTGCGACACGCCAACGGCAAGAGGCTGCTGCGGAATTAGCATCTAAGGTTGATGCTGTTGTAGTAATAGGCGGAAGAAACTCATCGAACACTACGCGTTTGCATGAAATATGCAAGCAGTATTGTGAGAAGTCATTTCATATCGAAAGGCTTGAAGAAATCAATCCTGCATGGTTTGACGGGTGTGAGTCTGTGGGAATAACAGCAGGGGCTTCTACTCCTGAAAAACAAATAATCGAAGTTGAAACGTATCTTCTGCAACTTGGGAAGTAACACAAAGAGAGGCTGCTATTATGTCTGAGCCAGGAGCGCGGATTGTTTCGGTGCGCGAAGCAAGCCCAGCCGACGATGCTGGCTTCACAGAGGGCTACGAACTTCTCGAGGTAAACGGCCATGTTCTGAGGGATATGATAGATTGGGCATGGTTCTCAGCTGACGATTTCATGCAGCTGCGCTACAGAGATCCCTCTGGCTCTGTCTCTCAAGTTTTACTTGAGAGATATCCGGGAGAAGACTGGGGCTTCGGTTTTGATGATTTTGTCTTCGATAAAATTAAAACCTGTAGAAATTCGTGTACCTTCTGTTTTATGCGTCAGCTACCACCAGGGGCCAGACCTTCGCTCAGCCTTCGCGACGATGATTATCGTATGAGTTTTTTTACTGGTACGTTCGTAACCTTGACTAATGTCAGTAGAGAAGAAGAAGCTCGTATAATAGAACAAAAAATATCGCCCTTGCGGATGTCCTTACATGCAATCACGCCAAAGATTAGAAAAAGGTTGATAGGAAGGCACGAAGCCAAAGGAATAGAAGTTGCTGAAAGACTTCTGAATGCAGGTATTGAAATGCACCTTCAGATAGTTTTGGTTCCTGGTGAAAATGATGGGGAAGAGCTCGAACGCAGCCTCGAATGGGCTTTTGCGCATGAGAGTGTAAAGGGGGTCGCGGTAGTTCCCCTTGGCTACACGAAACACCAACATCTTTTCACTAAGAGTTTTAATGATACCGAATCAGCAAGCAGTGTCTTAAGGATTATCGAACGTTGGCAAAAGAAGGCGGCAAACATAAAAGACCAGGCTTGGGTGTATGCTGCTGACGAATTTTACCGCAATGCATACCCTGAAAGTATTTTAGAAAAACTTCCACCTGCCGGACACTATGGGGAATACGAGCTTTTTGAAGATGGCATAGGAATCATACGGTCAACGATCGATGCCTGGAACGAAAGCGCCACAGCAATATGCGCTTTAGCGCAAAGCCTTGAGGCGAAGAACAAAACTGTTCATTTTGTCGCGGGATATGCTCAAAAAGAGTTTATCGTCCCTCTTATAGAGGCAAGCCCCTTGCAGGGTCGCCTTATACCTATTTTTGTCAAAAACGAGTTTTTTGGTGGGAATGTAGATGTAACAGGCTTGCTTACAGGCCAGGATATCGCGGATGCACTCAATACGGCGGCTTTGTCGGGAGAGTCTATTAGTTTAGCTGTGCTACCCCGCGTTATCTTCAATAGCGATAAAATAACTCTTGATGATATGAGCTTTGAGGATATACAAAGCAGGTCGAAGCCGAGGCTCGCCGTGGTATCCTGTAGCCCATCAGATTATATTCAGGAGATACATGACCTCGTTGAGAAAACATACGAGAACTGAGCGAATGGGGATACTATGCCTTTACCTATAGTGGCTGTTGTAGGACGGCCCAATGTTGGAAAGTCCACTCTAATAAATAGGCTCACGCAGGCCGATGAGGCTATCGTGCATGAAATGCGCGGCGTTACGCGCGATCGTTCGTATCATGATGCCGACTGGAATGGAGTTTCGTTTACGCTTGTTGACACGGGCGGTATTGAAATGGGGGAGAGCGACCCGTTCCAAAGATCTATTCGGGCCCAGGCTTTAATTGCGGCAAAAGAATCGGATCTCATTTTATTCCTTGTTGATGGGAAAACGGGTATTAATTCAGATGATGAAGAGATTGCACGTATACTCCGCCGACAAAAAACCCCTGTACTTCTTTTGGTGAACAAGGTAGATACACCTAACAGCCTCGATGAAGTGTGGGAGTTCTATCAATTAGGCTTTGATAAGGTATGGCCGATATCCTCGGTGCACGGAACGGGCACGGGTGATATGCTTGACGAGCTTGTGCAAGAGCTACGAGATATGGGCAAAACAGATGTTGAGGATGAACCAGAAGATGATTCTGTACACATTGCTATTATCGGACGTCCCAACGCAGGAAAGTCTTCTTTGGCCAACTGCCTCATAGAAGGGGATCGGTCTATCGTTTCCAACGTCGCGGGTACGACACGGGATGCTATCGATACAAAGATAGAGCGTGAGGGAAAGTCGTACACCGTAATCGATACGGCAGGCTTGCGTCGAAAAAGCTTGATAGATGAAGATGTGGAGTATTATGGTTTCGTAAGGGCTATGCGAGCCATCGATCGGGCGCATCTTGCCCTCCTCGTTGTAGACGGAGAGGTGGGACTGACCGATCAGGATCAACGTATAGCTGGGTTTGCACTTGACAGAGGCTGTGCAATGGTTGTCGTATTGAATAAATGGGATCTTGTGGAGGGGCCCGAGGCGAAGGCCGAAATAAGAGAACGCGTTACCGACCGTCTCATGTTTGTAGGCTTTGCGCCTGTAATTGCCATCTCTGCGCTTACGGGCAAGAACGTTACTCGTATATGGGACGCAGTTGATACCTCCTATGTAAACTACTCGCAATCAATCTCTACAAGCGCACTTAACTCTTGGCTTCAAGAAATTCGTGATTTTGGTCATACTGTTTCAAAAGGTAAAAAGATGCTCCGTATCAAATACCTCACTCAAACAGGAGTCCGTCCTCCCGTGTTTACGTTTTTCGCCAATCACCCTGAACTCGTTGATGATGGGTATCGCCGATATCTAGAAAACAGACTCCGTTCTTCGTTTAAGCTCGAGGGGACCCCCATCCATATAAAAATTAAAAGAAAGGCTTAGTGCGTATATGCAGGAAATAATAGTTGCTCTCGTCCTTGCGTTTATCCTCTCATTTTTATTGGGATCCATCCCTTTTGGTCTTATTATTTCTAAGCTCTTCTTTAAAACTGACATACGAGAACATGGCTCGGGAAACATAGGGACGACCAATGCTATGCGGACCATGGGCAAAGCTGGCGGCGCTGCAGTTTTCCTCCTTGATTTTTCGAAAGGCGTCGCTTCAGGTATTCTCGGTGTAGCCGTAGGGCAAGGCATAGTGTCTCTAGGCGGAAACAATATGGTACCAAACAACTTGTTTTCCTTAATAAACCCTTCGGGATTGCATTCGTTTGTGCTGACAGATGATATGAGCATCCTGTTTGTGCAGTCGCTGCTCGCCCTTTCTTTCTTAGGGTGTGTTTGGGGGCATATATTTTCTCCTTGGCTCAAATTTAAGGGGGGGAAAGGTATAGCAGTGGCTATAGGCTGTCTTTTCGTGACCTTTGGTTTTGTAGGGGCCGCACTGGAACTTGCTATATTTATCGTTATCGTACTAACAACACGCTATGTTTCTCTAGGCTCTATTGCTGCAGCATTACTATGCCCCTTTTTAGGAATATATTATTTTGCGGGTAATTGGCTTGCGCTTGTCTCTTGCTTGTTAGTCGGCGTAACGGTAATTTGGGCTCATCGTGAAAATATAAAGCGATTGCGCGCTGGCACAGAAAACCGTATTAAAGCGAAAAAAGCCTTGTAAGCATAAAGGAGAGTAATATGAAAATAGCAGTCATTGGCGCGGGTTCGTGGGGCACTGCCTTAGCTCAGATTCTTGCGGGAAAAGGATACGAAGTGGGTTTATGGGCCCGAAATGCAGGTATTGTCGCAACTATAAATACTGAGGGTTTCAATCCCCGATATTTATCTGAGACACATCTTTCTAAGAATATTGTTGCAAGCACATCTCATGAAGAGGTTCTTCAGTCTGCCGATGCCGCCTTGGTGGTAACCCCCTCCGGCATAGCACGTGATGTGGCTAAAACTGTTTCAAATCTTGTCTCCGATACATTTCCCATCATAATTTGCTCAAAGGGGATTGAGGGGGAAAGTGGCCTTATTCCTCTCGAGGTTTTTGAATCAGAGCTTGGGGGGAGAGATCGCCTCGCGGCTCTTTCAGGCCCCAATCATGCTGAAGAGGTCATACGGGATATTCCTTCAGCAACTGTCGTAGCCTCGTCTTCTCCGGACACAGTTGAATTTTTTCAAAACTTGCTTGCTACGGAAACTTTTCGTACGTACGCTAGCTCAGATGTTGTGGGGGTGGAGCTGTGCGCCGCCTTCAAAAATATCATCGCTATCGCCGTTGGTGTTTCTTATGGCTTGCAGTATGGCGACAACACGGCCGCACTTCTCATTACGCGAGGCCTGGCAGAGATGGGCCGTCTCGTCAAGGCTTGCGGGGGAGACACGATGACTTGTATGGGCCTTGCCGGAGCGGGAGACCTTATTGCGACCTGCATGTCTGAGCATTCCAGGAATCGTCGGTTTGGTGAAAGCCTCGCAAAAGGAAGAACACTAGAGGACTTCTCAAAAGAAACTCATATGATTGTTGAAGGGGCCTTTGCAAGCAAGACAATCGGTACTTTGAGTCGCAAGCACGACGTCGAGCTTCCTATAACCGAAGTTGTCCGTAAGCTTGTTTGGGAAGGAAAGGATCCGACACAAGCTGTTGCAATATTATCTGGACGCCCGCTCACCACCGAATTTTGGGGCTTTTAGCCTTGCTGGTGCAGAACGAGGCTACGAATTAATCGAATGCAGGGGACGCCTCCCTTGATCTAGGCTCATGGTTGATTTGGTGGGGATGGACCTTGCAGTCCTGAAGCATCGTTTTTGATGCGGTACAATCGAAGCAGACAAAGAGAAAGGGTTTACCTCGTATGTTTGAAGATCCTCGATTAGCCCCCTCAATCCTTTCGGGCGATTTTATGAATATGCAGCAGTCTATCGATCACATCGTTGAGGGTGGAGCAGACTTCATCCATGTTGACGTGATGGACGGGCATTTCGTTCCAAATATAAGCATGGGCATTCCTTTGGTAAAGCAGTTGCATGCGCTCGACGTGCTACCATTAGATGTCCATCTGATGGTGTCCAACCCTCTGAGGCAAATACCATGGTTTCTGGAAGCGGGTGCCGACTACCTCAGCTTTCATACGGAGGCACTCGACAACGATGAAGAAAAGATATTTGAAGCAATACACATGATTCGCGATGCCGGCGCTCGCCCTGGTCTTGCCATAAAACCTGATACGGAAATCTCGATCATTAAAAAATTCATTCATGAGTTGGATCTAGTTCTTGTAATGAGTGTATACCCGGGATTTTCTGGGCAGTCATATATCGAGGGATCTGAACTGCGTGTGGCGGAAGTAGCTGAGATTGCCAAAAAGGCACAGGTAAACCCTTTGATTGAGGTTGATGGGGGCATTGATGTGCACACAGTACCCCTTGTTGCTTCTTATGGGGCTGATGTTTTTGTTGCTGGAAATGCTGTATTCGGGACAGACGATCCCCGGATTGCTATTGAATCGATAAAAAAAGCAGCGCGGTGTCATGAACAGGCCCGATAACCAACAAACCCGAGTATATCTTGACTGGGCTGCGACAGCTCCTCTTTGCGCGGCTTCGCGCAAAGCAATGGAGCAATTTTTAGAGGTAGGGATGGCCCACCTTAGCACGGGCGGCAACGCGAACTCCCTTCATAGTTCTGGAAGGCGGGCTTTTTCTTTACTAGAAGAATCGCGCCTATCGATTTCTCGTGATCTTCATGCCCGTCGAGCTGACGAAATACTGTTTACCTCAGGAGCCACAGAAGCAAACAATACAGCCTTATTCGGTATAGTATCAGCTTTGAAAAAACAGGCAATTCAGGCTGGGAATGCATCCTTTGTCCCCCATATCATTAGCTCCTCAATTGAGCACGATGCAGTTTTGGCTCCTATAAAGGCCCTCAGATCCTTAGGCTGTGAGGTGAGCATTATAGAGCCAAACAAGGAAGGCTTTATAACAGAGGAGCAGCTAAGAAGGGCTTTAAAGGAAAACACATCTCTTGTTTCCGTGCAAATGGTGAACAACGAGCTTGGTACAGTGCAACCCGTCGCTAAGCTCGCGGCTTTAGCACATGAGGCAGGGGCTCTGTTCCATACCGATGCCGCTCAGGCCTTAGGAAAAGTTCCTATCGATCTGAGAGCCCTGAACGTTGATGCCGCTTCCTTTTCTTCGCATAAAGTTGCTGGCCCTAAAGGGGTAGGTTGCCTGTACCTCAAGAACAGTACTCCTTGCGATCCCCTTCTCTTAGGTGGCGGCCAAGAATTTGGGATGAGAAGCGGAACTCAAAACGTATGTGGCGCATTTTCATTTGCTGAAGCATGTAAAGAGGCCGTGTCGTCTTACGAGACCGAATCTCTTCGCCTCATAGCCTTGAGAGACACGCTTTATGCTGCTTTATCTGAGCATCCTGAAGTAAAGATGAGTGTTCCCGTGGAACCAGGTTCTCGCATTAACGCGCCTCATATACTTAATTTCTATATCCCAGGTATTGAAAGCGCTAGTTCCATATTGTTTTTTGACCTGCGAGGTATCGAGGTGTCAGGAGGTTCTGCGTGTTCGTCTCGAAGCCTCGAACCCTCGCATGTATTGAAAGCCATCGGTCTTTCAAAGGATAATGCGTATTGCTCTCTCAGGGTATCTTTCGGTTATTTAAGCGATCGCGAAGATTTGAGGATTTTTTTGGATGCGCTGAAGGATTTGTTACGCCAGAAAGGTCGCATATGAAAATCGAACTTGTAAACATGCATACCCACACTCGCTTTTGCGGCCACGGCGAGGGCGAGGTTGCTGAAGTAATATCGCAAGCTGCAAAGCACGGTATTACAACACTTGCGCTAACGGAGCATTTTCCCCTGCCTGAACAACTCGATCCCGACGCTTACTTGAGCATGCCTTCAACGCTTCTTGACGATTACTGTAATACGGTAGAAGAGGTTCGCGAAGAGTATCCGGACATGGAAGTACTTCTTGGATGCGAGCTTGATTGGCTGGGGGAGCATGAAGCCAGGAGCGAGAAAGAGCTCGATATGAGCCGTTTTGAGATAATTCTTGGATCGGTTCATTTTATTGATGCGTGGGCATTCGATGATCCGAATCAAACATGGCGTTGGGAGGAAGAAGGTGCGGACTCTATCTGGACTGCTTATTTTCAAAATTGGATAGAGGCTGTGCTCTCAGATAAGCCTTTTACGGTCATGTCACATCCAGATCTCTGCAAAAAGTTTGGATTTCGGCCCAGCTTCGATCCTCAAAGGATGTACGAACAGGCAGCTGAAGCTGCGAAGGTCTCTGGACGAATGGTCGAAGTCAACACTTCGGGCCTGTACTATGCCTGCAAGGAGATGTATCCAGCCCCAGCGCTTCTGAGAGAGTTTTGCCGAGCGGAAGTTCCTTGTACAATAGGAAGCGATGCCCATAAGCCTCAGTTCGTGACTAGAGGTCTCGAGCAAGCGTATCGCTTGATGTATGAATGTGGGTATCGTGAAGTAAGCGTTCCGATGAGGAACGGGGATAGGCGCAGTATTCCACTCGCCTGATATGATTCAGAGAGGAGAGTTTCGTGAAACGAGATAATCAGGAATCTGAAAAAGGAGAATTAAGGTACACCAGAAGCGGGAGTCTTTTGAGCAAGGACTCTAAGAGGACCGTAGCAGGTCTGGAACGCTCCCTTTTGTCTCGCTATCCGAAAAAGTATGCCGAACCTTGGGATAGGACAGGCCTCATAGTGGGAGATCCTCATGAGAGGATACGGGCTGTAGCGGTGGCTCTCGATCCCAGTATAGAGGCAATTCAGGAAGCGGCAGACATAGGGGCGAATGTTTTAGTGACCCACCACCCTCCCTTCATAGAAGCACCTGAAAACTTCACACCGCCTGCGTATAACAGGGGTTCCTCAGGGGGCCTTATCTGGACAGCTATCCAGAAGGGGATTTCCATTATGTCCTTCCATACTACGCTCGATCTGAGCCACGAGGCAGCGCAGGTATTACCAGGCATGCTCAGGCTCCCTCTTGAAGGTATCCTGGATATCGTGCATGAGGATGAAGGGTTAGGCTATGGACAGATTTGCCGTGTTGACAGTAGTGAAGACGACCCTTTAACACTTGGACGCCTTGCTGCTCGATGCGTTTCTGTTTTCGGCCGATACCCACGCGTATGGGGGGATTCCGAACAAGTGCTCGAAAAGATAGTGACAGCAACAGGTTCATGCGGAAGTTTAGTAGAAAAAGCCCTCATGCAACATGTTGATGTCTTAGTGGGCGGTGAAATCAAATACCACGATGCTTTAGCTGCTTCGCAAGCTGGCCTTTGCATAATCGATCTCGGGCACGATGTTTCCGAGCTCCCTTTAGCCGCCTTGCTAGCTACTGCAGTGGAGGCAGCCGATATCCCAAAAGCACGAATAGCTCTCCTCGATCAAGGATCGAGCTGGTACTGCCCCGAAACGACAAGAATATAGAAAGGCTAGGCGCCTGTGGGTATTGACATTGAACAGCTTCGCCGCTTAGAACAACTGCAAGACATCGATCTCGAGATCCTAAGATCTGAGAAAGCACTGGCTGAGCTTCCAGAGCGGAAGAAGATATACGAATTACGTTTAAAAAAAGAAAAGGTCCTCGAAAAGAAGAGTAAAATTCAGATTCTGAAAAAGAATTCCGACGAAGAGCTGGAAAAAATAAACAATGAGGAAGAAAGCCTCGACGCCAAACAGTCGTCTATCCAAAAAAAGATAGACGACATGAAAGGCGATTATCGATTGGTAGAGTCCTACTCTAAAGACTTGGCTGGGATTGCGAAGCGGCGCAACGCGCTTGAAACGCAAGTTGGCAAGCTTGCGGACACCTACAGTAAGATTGAAGGTACGGAAAAGCAGGTGTCGGAGGCCTTGTCTCTTATTGAGGAGCAGGAGGAAAATGAAATACGCTCGTTCAGGGGGAAGGGAGGAACTCTTCAAAACACCATCTCCCAGCGTAAAGAAAGCCGTGCATCCGTCGTGGCGTATATCGAGCCCTCGCTTCTTGAAGAGTATGAGAAAATATCAAATCTAAGTGGAGGCATTGCCCTTTCCCACTTGACAAACAGGTCATGCAGCGTTTGTAGAAGCACATTCTCAGATGGAAAGCTTTTGCAAGTTCTGTCAGAGGCTCCACTTTCTCACTGTCCCTCTTGTAGAAGATTGATGGTGGTCGAGCATGACTAAGGCAACTCTCTGCACGGATGGAGGAAGCAGGGGAAACCCCGGGCCTTCAGGCTTAGGATATGTTCTGAAAGACGAGACAGGCGCATATATAAGCAAAGGTGGCTGGCCCCTCGGTTCTGCTACCAACAACATAGCTGAGTATTCTGCTTTAATATGGGGGCTGGAGAACGCACGTGCAGCTGGTGTCAAAGAATTGGAGATCCGCGCAGACTCCCAGCTTATGATAAGGCAGATGAAGGGTGAATATAAAGTAAAAAGCGAGGTTCTAAAGCCGCTTTTTGCAAGCGCCCAATCACTCGCTGCTTGCTTTGAAAGCGTAAGCTATGTGCATGTGTATCGAGAGGATAATAAAGAGGCTGACCTTTTAGTTAATGAGGCCCTGGATGCTTCATCGCCTTTAGGGACCTATGCTGTTTCGTGGGAACCCATTACGATGCATCTTTTCGAAGATACCTACGCCAATCGCGCGCAGGATCCTCAAGACGATAGTTTGGGGACATGCCAAAAGAATGCTTTGTCGAGAGAAAACGAAATTAAAGGAGCACGCTATATGGATATAGAGAAAAACGAGGTATATACGGGGCCAGGTCAATTGTCTGGTGAATCATACGAAAACTGTGGTGGGACCTATGAAATGACCATCAAAGGGCACTTTGATGCAGCACACACTTTACCCGGCTACGACGGCCCTTGCAGATTCCTACATGGACACACTTGGGAAGTAGAAGCAACGGTCGTGGGCGAGAAGCTTGATTCTGTGGGAATAGTATATGATTTCAAGGCTCTCAAAAAAGACTTGAATGCACTACTAGAAAATTTTGACCACCGCTATATTAATGACGTGCCGCCTTTTGATACCCTTAATCCAACGGCAGAAAATCTAGCGCGCGTTTTGTTTTACGAATTGCAAAAAACATTTCCCCCTACTATAAAACTGAGAGAAATGATTCTGTGGGAGAGCCCTTCGGCAAAAGTTGTTTACCGGCCATAATATACATTTGGCAGAGAAAAGGAGATCTGAGACAGGATTCGAGTTTATCCATAGACTATCGATATATATACAAAAGCCCGCCTGGAGCGGGCTTTTGTATATATAAGTTAAACTTGGCTTATGAGACGCGTTCAATCTTTCCAGCTTTTATGCATCTCGTGCATACATTGGCGCGTTGAACCTTACCCTTTAACCTGATATTGACCTTCTGCACGTTAGGACGGAACACACGGTTCGACACTCTATGAGAGTGGCTGACCTTGTGTCCTGCAGCAGGAGACTTACCACAAATTGCACAAACTTTGGACATTTCCATCACTCCATTTACTGTTCGGCTTTAAGCCGTTCAAGACAGATCCTTGGTACTATACCACAGGAAGTCTCGTTGACAAGAACATACTGCGCTATTTTATGTAGGCACACGTAATTATCTGATGTAGCAACACGTAATTTTCTTACGCGATACAACCAAAAATCTTCTCGGCACAAAAGATACATCAAACTCGTAAAAGCTTAGCATATATAGAGCCAGACGGACGCTCGTCTTGCGGTATTGTCAAAAAAAACAGTCTTTACCCAGCTTTCGGTGCATATTTGATTCCATAAATGTGTAAGAGAAGAGCTTATAATTCTCGTGATGTGAGGAGGTGCGTTTCGCAGATTAGGATTTTTTTCGATAAGAGTTCATGAAGCGCCCTCCTTTTTTTCGTATGATATATACTGAATGGTCATATTATTATGGCTTTCGCTTTTACGGATTCTTTGCGGAATAGAGGCAAGAAAGAGGGTTTTTCATGACTGAAAAGCAGGCTTCTCCGGGTTGGTATCCTGATCCAGCAGGCAACACGGAAAAGCTACGCTATTGGGACGGTGCGCAGTGGACAGACGAAGTACGAAACAAAGATGACTTCGCTCCTCTTTCTCCGGCACCACGAGAACAATTAGAGCACATCGGAGCAGACGGTTTTTGGACGGGCCCTTATCCATCATCTGACACGTCAAAATTTGCTATCTTTTCCCTTGTTTCAGGCCTGCTGGGCTTGGCGTTTCTCTGGTTGATGCTTTTATTTGGCTACCTCGGGGGTATCCTTGCAATAGTGTTCGGAGCGAAGGGACTTACGAGTAACCGTCGGAAAATGTCGATAGCAGGGATTGCTTTAGGTATCGCGGTCATTGTTATTTCTCTGATACTGCATATACTGAGTGTCGTCCTTCTTTTTAAAACAGGACAATACTTCTAAACAGCAAGTCGGTCAACAGGTGCCTGCCCGAAGAAATAGGAGAACAGGAAGCTACGTGGATTTAAAACCTTTGAAAGGAATATTATGAGCGAGATTGTTACTGGCAAGCTTCATGTCGCTAACGAGGTTTTAGCTGACATGGTAGGCAATGCTGCTATGGAATCATATGGGATTGTAGGTATGGCTGCTCCGAGCGCAGCGGATGGAATTGCAAAAATACTTCCAACCTCGCGCCTCCGGCGTGGAGTTACGATTACGAATACCGATAGTGGAATCAAGGTAGAGTTACATGTAGTCGTAGAGTATGGTACGAATATAAACACCGTATCACAAAATCTTATCGATAAAGTTAGCTTTGAGCTTAGTAAATATGCTCAAGTGCCTCTTGACGGAGTGGAAGTTCATGTTCAGGGAATCAAGGTTCGTAAGTAGAAAGAAATGACCATGGCGGCTTCTGCACGCGAGGCTCAGCTTAGGGAGTATAGGAAACCTATGTCACAAACTGTTTCACTTATAGAAATAATGCACTCGATTGTCTTTGCATCTAAAGCGCTCAGCAACCGAAAAGAAGAAATTAACAAACTCAATGTTTTTCCCGTTCCTGATGGCGATACGGGAACGAATATGTCCCTCACCTTAGAAACAGTGGCGGACAATCTAGCCAAGCTATCCACTGATCGCAGCGTAGATGAGGTGCGCAAGGCGATAACTACGGGTGCTTTAATGGGGGCGAGAGGTAACTCAGGAGTTATAACCTCGCAAATCCTTCGAGGCCTCTGTGAAGGTTCAGAAAAACATGAGGAATTTACCACCCACTGCCTTGATGATATGTTCAATCAAGCGGTTGAGGTCGCATTTCAGGCAGTAAGAAAGCCTGTCGAAGGAACTATCCTGACAGTCTTGAAAGATATGGCGTTGGCTGCTAAAAAAGCCCGTAAAAAGCATCTCAGCCTTGAGGAGGCATTGGAGACGATAGTAGCTGAGTCCTATGCATCGGTCCAACGCACGCCCGATCTCCTTCCTGTTCTCAAGCAGAATGATGTTGTCGATGCCGGAGCATATGGCTTGGCAATCCTATTCGATGCCTTTAGTTCTGCCCTGACGGGGAATGAGGTTTTTGATACTGACCTCGCCCTTGCGCAAACCTCTGCACCAAAGGTTGAAATCGAAGGCATTAATGACTGGGATGGCTCGGAATATCGTTATTGCACCGAGTTTCTCGTGTATTCTGAAGTGCTCAATACTGAAGAAGCCTTGGACTTCCTGGAAACTATGGGTGATTGCGAGCTTTTAGTAGGGGAGAAACCCCATTTCAAGGTTCACGTACACACCAATACGCCTGATGCTGTTCTGGCGTACGTGCTTGAACGAGGCCAAATCTCAGAGGTGCATATCCACAACATGCAGCTTCAAAGCCAAGAGCGCAGCGCGAGCCTAGAACCTGATGCTCCTCTTGAGAAAAAGGCTCTTGGTATTGTTGCAGTGGCGCCTGGGTCGGGTAATGCAAAAATACTTGAAAGCCTTGGAGTGGACGTAATCGTGCCAGGTGGACAGACTATGAACCCTTCAACAGCCGATCTGCTCAAGGCGGTTTCTCAAGTGAACGCAGAGGCAGTAATCATCCTCCCTAACAACTCCAATATTATTATGGCGGCGCAAAGCTGTGTATCCCTTTCGGAAACTCCCTGTGCCGTAGTTCCTACTAAAACGATCCCTCAGGCATTTGTGGCCCTGTTCAGCTTCAGCGACACCTTGAGTTTGGATGAAAACGTAGAGCTTATGTCGCAAGCTCTTGCAGAGGTTAAGACAGGTGAAGTAACCCAAGCCATTAAAGACGCCAAAGACTCAAATGGTAAGCCGATTTCTGCAGGCGACACCATAGGAATTGCAGATGGGTCGATTGAGGCGGTGGGAAGTTCTGTAGAGGAAGTTGTTATGGCCCTTCTTGCCTACATGGGAGCACCCGAAGCTGACACGTGTACTATCCTAGCAGGAGAAGACATGGAGCAAGGTCGATTTGAGCTCCTCGTATCTCGTATTGAGGAAACTTATGGCGATCTTGAAATCGATCCCCATAGGGGAGAACAACCTCTCTACCCCATAATACTATCTCTTGAATAAGAGCTTTACGTCGACTGACTGAAGGGCGGGATAAGGCTTATTAAAGAGAATCCTAAGACGGAAGAGCTGTGCTCATGTAGCAGGCTACGATCCACTTTAAGCCTTGATGAGCCCGTTTCTCATGTGCGCGGCGTAAGTGCTGAAAAAGGTAGGCATCTATCGAGGCTCGGCATTTTTACTGTGAGAGATCTACTCACCCACTATCCGCGTAGGTACATTGATATGTCCCGGGTGGAAAAAGCCGCTACTGCCCGTATCGGGGAGGCTTGTACCGTAGTTGGCCACATACACGAGATACAACTTAAAAAACCAAAGCCCCATTTGAGCATAGTCGAGATAAGCCTCCTAGACGAAACGGGCATCTTGATGCTCACCTGTTTCAGACAGCCATGGCTTATGAAAAACCTTTCACAGGGCATGCACATAGCTGTTTCGGGTAAGCTAGAATTCAACTATGGCTTCAAGCGAATGGTTAATCCCATGATTGAGCTTATAGACTCTGAAGCAATAGAGGAATATGGCGTTATTATACCGGTACACCCTGCGACTGAAAGAATATCGACCAGGTGGATGAGGAAGCTCATTTTGAGCGCCTTGGAAAAGTGCCTCATACCCTATGATCCACTGCCGTTAGATATAAGGATACGATATAGACTCGTATCGCGCCAAACAGCTTTCAAGTGTATCCACTTTCCGAAAACTATTGACGAGGTGGAGCTTGCGCGTAGACGATTAGTCTACGAAGAACTTCTTTTGCTCGAGCTCTACTTAATGACCGAGGCAGAGGCCAGAGGGCAAGGGGTGTGCACAGAAGGGCACCGTATCGACGGCCCACGCCTTAAAAAGCTAGATCAGATCCTTCCCTTCACCTTAACGGAGGAACAAAAAAAAGCCCGCAGTGAAATACTTGGGAAGATGCATGAAAAAACTCTGTCAAATCACATGCTGCTCGGGGATGTTGGTACGGGGAAAACTATTGTAGCAGCATTCGCTCTAGCGGCAGCTGCTGACAGCTCTGGGCAGGCGCTTATGATGGCTCCGACCGAGATTCTCGCACGTCAATATGGACAGAAAATCGGTCCATTGCTGAGTGAGGCGGGAATTCGATGGGATACGCTTACAGGCTCAACAACTCCATCAGAGCGAGCAGGCATCACGTCTGCCTTAAAGCGTGGAGACATCGATGTTTTGTTCGGTACGCATGCTCTTTTGGAAGATGATGTCCAAGCAAAAAACTGTAGCCTGCTCGTCATAGATGAGCAACATCGGTTCGGTGTCGCACAAAGGGCAGCTCTTTTAGCGAAAGGGAAGGCTCCTGACGCCCTTTATATGACCGCTACTCCCATACCTCGATCCTTGGCTCTTGCTATCTATGGCGGTTTAAGCCTCTCATACCTGAAGCATAAACCACATAAGGGAGTCCTTACTACTACGCAGGTGCTGCCCCGTCCAGATCAGGGATATGCTTTTGACGCTGCTAAGGCAGCCCTTTCTCGAGGCGAACAAGTGTATGTGGTATGTCCTTTAATTGCTTCCTCTACAAAAGAAAAAAAACAGAAGGGGCAGGTTGATGAATCTGAGGACGACAGAGAGAACGATGCGTATGAACGTATTGAAATCGAGGACGAGGGAGATTTTGACGAGGAAAATATTAAAGCTGCTGAACAGGAAGCGAAGCATCTGCAAAGCACAGTATTTTTTGATTACAAGGTTGGACTTTTGCATGGACAGATGAACGGTAAACAAAAGAACGAAATCATGGAGGCATTTGCTGCAGGTGAAATAGAGGTACTTGTTTCTACGACAGTAATTGAGGTTGGAATCGATGTGGCCAATGCCTCAGTTATGATAATCCAAGATGCAGACCGCTTTGGTCTTGCACAGCTTCACCAATTGAGGGGACGTGTGGGAAGAGGCTCTCGGCCTGCGGAAGTGTTCCTTGTGTCAAGTTCGAAGGCACCCCTTGCTCTTGAGCGCCTCAAAGCGATGGAAGACATCGATGATGGCTTTGAGCTTGCAAGTTATGATTTGAGCTTAAGGAAGGAAGGGGATATATTAGGTAATAGGCAACACGGATCTTCTTCGCTTAAGTTAGTGAACATAGTTCGCGACGAAGCAGTTATCGAGGCTGCGTACGCTGACGCGAAGAAAATACTCAACGCAGATCCCTCTCTTGAACGTGATGAACATAGGGGGCTCGCACGTGAAATGAATATTATCTTTAAGAATGCCTATCAAAGCGAGGGTGGTTAACGATGAGGGTTATCGCTGGAGAGTTCAAGGGGAGGACTTTGTCGGCCCCGCAAGGTAGAGGGACTCGTCCTACAACCGACCGAGTTAAAGAATCCCTTATGGGCAGCCTGGAAAGCCTAAGGGGTGGGTTTAAAGATGCTTTTGTGCTTGATCCTTTCGCGGGCAGTGGAAGCCTCGGCATCGAGGCTCTCAGTCGAGGTGCAAAAACGTGTGTATTCTTCGAAAAAGATCCAGCTGCATTTAACTTGTTGAAAAAAAATCTAGCAGCTTTGGGACTCGATTCCAATCGGGCGCTCGCATACCGGGCGGACGTTTTGAAAAGTAGACGAAATGTGAAAAATATACTCTTCGATATTCTCTTTCTCGATCCTCCTTATGCGTATGCGCCATCAAAATTATTGGAACTTTGTACTTTTTTGGAATCCCAGGGCCTCTTGGATCAAGGGAGCATTATCGTTTATGAACATGCAAAAACTTCCGAGGATGAAGTCATGCGGGTATTTGTTCGCGCTGCATACCGTCGTGTCGTCCATAAACAGTATGGCGATACAAGCATCGCCATGTTTACACGAAGTCAAGAACAAGAGACGCTTATCCACAAAGGAGCTACGATCGTATGATTAGAGCGTTGACGCCAGGAACCTTCGACCCTATCACGAAAGGGCATCTTGATGTAATAAGTCGAGCTGCTCAAATTGTGGACGAGGTTGTCGTCGGGGTTGCGGTATCGCAGGAGAAAAAACCTCTCTTCAGTCTCGAAGAGCGAGTAGAGCTTGCAAAAGAGGCGTGTTCTACATTACATAATGTACGTGTCGAATCATTTGACTCTCTATTAGTTGATTTTGCTAAAGAAATTGATGCGGATATTCTCGTTAAAGGCCTGAGGGCGATTACTGATTTCGAATACGAATTCCAGATGACCGCAATCAACTATCAACTGGATAAAAAAATTGAGACACTTTTCTTCATGTCGCCTCCTCAGTACATGTACCTTTCATCTTCGATAGTGCGGGAGCTTGCAAGTTTGGGTGGCGAAATAAGTGATTTTGTGTCACCTTGTGTCGAACGTGCCCTTTTTGATAAGTTCAAACATAAAAGAAGGTAGGCTGAAGGCGAGGTAGTTGTGGGCTTTCTGCAGGGGGTTTTGCATTTTTCATCTTCGTGATAGAATTATTTGACGTGCGCAATTAGTGAGTGAGCACCTAAAACGCAGTTGAAACGCAATAGTTGATGTGGAAGGAATGCGCTATGGACGAAACAGGGGTATTGGGCCTACTCGAAGAGCTTTCGATTCTGTTAGAGGATTCAAAACCAGTTTTCGGAAAAAATAACTTGCGGCAGGTGGATATAGCGGCTGCTTTTGAGATCATGGATGAAGTGCGGGACACGTTTCCAAATGAGCTTTCCCACGCACGCCAAATTGTACGGGAAAGGCAAAGCCTTCTCGATGATGCTGAGCTCGAAGCGAACCGCATGATAGAAGATGCCCGAAGTCAAGCTATGACTATCGCAAGCGAGCAGGAGATTGTTCGGATCTCACAGCAGCAAGCCGATACTATTATGGCAGATGCGCGAGAAGTCGAAAGGCAGACCCGCTCAGGTGCTGAAGACTACGCCGACGAAGTATTCAATCATGTTGAACAAAGCCTCGATACCCTCTTAGGGAATGTACGTCGTTGCCGCGATCGTCTCAATGCAGGCTCAATGGTGGGGCGTTGATGCTCGACAACCCAACTATAGAAGTAAGTCCCGAGCTCTTTACTCCTTTTGAGAGCGCCACTTTTTCAGGGAGCTACAGCTTGTCTAAGCTTCCCCTTGGGGCGGATACCTATGCCTTTGAAGAGCCCTTAACCTGGAGTGTCGTGTTGAGCAATACGGGCGGTGCCTTGCTTCTCGCAGGAACGGTCCGGGGCGTTGCATGGACCTCATGCGGACGATGCCTCGATAAGGTGTCTATTCCTCTAGATGGTCAGATAGAGGAATATTTCCTTCTCGATGCAGAGGGGGATCTACCGAAAGATTATGATAGAGATGAGCTAGCGATCTTGCCCGAATCCCATTGCATCGATCTTGCTCCCTATATCCAAGCGGGAATACTTATTGAGCTGCCTATTGTGCCGCTGTGCGATCCGGAGTGTAAGGGCCTATGCCCCCTTTGCGGAGCGAACCTTAATAAGGAAGCCTGTGTTTGTGTCGAGGGTGCAGGTGATACAGAGCCTATGCATGCAAACCCGTTTTCTGTCCTAGCAGATTATCCCTTTGATATCTGTGATGATTATGTAAATGGTCAGTGATAGTCAAGGCTCTTGCTTCTACAGACTCGAGCTTTGGTATTATTATCCCTTGTGTATTCATCCACTAGATATTTTTACACGACACGACTGATGGCTTTGTGATATTTTATATATTCAGAACCATTGGCTGCAGGGACCATAGACATTGAAGGTCTCATGAGAGTTCGAATCAAACTGATAGCTTGAGCCTATTTCAAAAGCTCAAGGAAGGAGTAAGCATGGCAGTACCAAAACGAAAGACAGGCAGGTCTCGTACCCGGTCTCGCAGGAGTGCAAATAGCGTTATCGAAACCCCAGCCCGTTCAGTTTGTCCTCAGTGCGGCGAGGTAAAGCTTCCTCATCATGTATGTGGGAATTGCGGATTTTACAAAAATCAAGAAGTCCTCGAAACTGAATAAACTAAAGACTAGCTTTGAAAGCGAAGCTCCTCGGGTTGCCTCGCTGAGAGGCATTCAGGGGAGCTTCGTTTTGCGCTTGGTAGTGGAAAGGGATAGGCGAAGATGCAGGAAGTGACATTGACAGTCGATGCTCTTGGCGGCGACGATGCACCACAGCACGTTCTTGAGGGAATTGCTGCTGCTTTAGAGGAGGATCCTGCCCTTCGTATCATTGTTTGCGGCCCCGAAGAGGTAGTTCTTCCCTTTGCGAAAGACCGAGAGCGTTGTGATGCTGTTTGTACGACAGAATGCATCTCTATGGACGAACATCCAGCAGAGGCAGTTCGCCGAAAAAAGGATTCCTCGCTTGTCGTAGGATGCCGCCTTGTAAAAGAAGGAGCAGCTGAGGGCTTTTTTTCTGCGGGATCTACGGGAGCTTGTTTAGCTGCAGGAACTCTCGTGATGGGTAGAATTAAGGGCATTAGCCGCCCCGCCCTCTGTACAGTCATACCGTCGCCCGTAAAGCCAGTAGTCCTTTGCGATATTGGTGCTAATGCCGACTGTAAGCCCGAATATCTCTTACAATTTGCCAAAATGGCTAGCATGTATGCTGAAAATGTACTCGAGATAGTTCAGCCTCAGGTCGCTCTATTGAATATCGGAGAAGAGGATACAAAGGGATCAATCTTTGCGCAGGAGGCCTTCGCACTTCTTAAAGAAGGCTTGCCAAATTTCGTGGGCAATGCAGAGGGGAACGACATCCTGTCGGCTCAATATGATGTTTTTGTAACAGATGGTTTTACGGGGAATGTGTGCTTGAAAACTATTGAGGGAACATCGAATCTTATCTTCAAGACGATGAAGGACATATTTTATTCGAGCTTTCTTACAAAACTAGGTGCTCTTACATTTAAGTCTCAATTAAAAAGCTTGAGGGACAAGATAAGCCCTGACACGTATGGTGGAGCCCCTTTGTTGGGCGTGAAGGGTGCCTGTGTAGTGGGGCACGGCTCCTCAACTCCTCTGGCTATCAAAAACGGTATTCATACAACTGCAAAAATAGTACGTACGGAAGTCGCCTTAAAAATTTCCGACACTGTTGCAAACAGCTAAAATCATGTGATGGTGAGACCATTGGCTGATATGCAAAACGATATGAATTTAAGTACTGAACAAAAAGAAAAGCTTGCACGGGCAGAGCGTATTCTGGGGTATGCGTTCACAGACCGAAGCCTTCTTCTTGCTGCAATTACCCACCCCTCGGCAACAGAGGGGCAAGCAGTAAAATATTCTTATGAACGGCTGGAGTTTCTGGGGGATTCGATCCTCGGGGCGATTGTCGCCTCCGAAGCTTTTCATCGCTATCCTGAGCTTGATGAAGGTGGATTGACGCGAATAAAAGTGGCCCTGGTTTCGGGTACGAGTTTATCCGATATCGCAGAAGGGCTCGGTTTCGTTGAAATCATTGTATTCGGCCTTTCGGAGACGGGCACAGGTAAACGCGGGCTTCACTCCGCCCTTGAAAATGTGTACGAAGCGATAGTTGCAGCCTTGTATCTTGATGGGGGCAAGGAAGCCTCCCATGCTTTCATACAAGAGACTCTTTTTCCAAAGATGTCACATGACCTGGCCTGCGAGCCTGAGAACCCGAAGAGTGCCTTACAAGAGAAATTGCAGGAGGATGGAATAACCCCCACCTACAAACTGGTTGATACACAAGGACCGCCCCATGACAGGACATTTGTATCGCAGGTTTTTGCGGGAGTTCAGGCCTTGGCGCGGGGGGTTGGAAGAACAAAAAAGGAAGCAGAAAGCCAGGCTGCCAAAAGTGCGCTCGACTCACTCGGAGAATTTTTTCTCCCTGAGTCTTCCTCAAAAAAATCGAAAAACAAGGCTCGTAACGAGGCTGAATTAAAAGCTGAAAAAGAAGCTACAAAGCTTGCACGAGATGCCGCAAAAGAGGCATTAAAGGCTGAGCGCGCTGAGGCACGAGCCAAGGAAAAAGCTCGTAAATTACAAGAGCGCGAGCGGGGTAGGCAAGCGAAAAAGAAAAAACAGGGGTAATGCGGTGTATCTAAAGTCACTTGTACTCAAAGGATTTAAGTCTTTTGCCGACAGGAGCGTCCTTGAGTTCGAGCCAGGTATTACCGCTATCGTAGGCCCAAATGGCTCAGGAAAATCTAATATATCAGACTCCGTACTTTGGGTTTTAGGCGAACGAAGTGCTAAAAATCTTCGTGGCCAGGCAATGGAAGATGTTATTTTTGCAGGGTCTTCTGCGCGCAAACCTGTAGGGGTTTCAGAGGTAGAGCTCGTCCTCGACAACAGTGATCATACTTTACCAGTCGACTTCACAGAGGTTTCTATCGCACGGCGAATGTATCGGAACGGCGAAAGCGAATACCTGATAAATGGCTCCCTCGTAAGACGTATGGATGTGCTCGATGTCCTTCACGACACGGGTCTGGGAACAGGAACGCATTCGATCATTTCTCAAGGAAGCCTTGATGCTATCTTGCAGTCGAAGCCAGAGGATCGACGTGCTCTTGTTGAGGAAGCGGCCGGCGTTCTGAAGCACAAGCAAAGAAAGGCAAGGAGCGAAAACAAGCTTGAGCAGATAGACCAGCACCTTGCTCGCGTTAAAGATGTTGCGGCTGAGATTGAGCGTCAGCTCAAACCTCTTGAAAGGAAGGCGAAGCGGGCACAAGCCTACGAGGGGCTAGCTTGCGAACTTGCAGACTTGAACTTAGCGCTTGCTGTCGACGATCTTCGACTTGTTCAAAAAAAATGGCTTAAGGCAGGAAATAAAGAAGAGGAGCTCCAATCCCATCTGAAAGAAGCTGAGAAGACTATTGGGGCTGTCGAGTCTCGTATGCAGCAAATACAGGAGGACATTCAAAAACGCAGCTTAGATGCAGGAGGCATAGCCCAGCAACTTCGACGGGCAAGCTCCGCTCTCGAACGGGCCGAATCAAGGAAACTGTTCTTGCAAGAAAAAAAACGTGCTGCGCGTGACTATACAGAAGAGATGCGGCTCAGCCTGAGCTCCACTAAGCTTAAACTTGAGCGAGCCGAGTCAGCAGGCAGCGAGGCGCACGAGCGACTTATGCAAACATCGGAAGAGAGAAGGCAGGCACAGGCTCTCATGGACGATGTGTCTGGGAAGCATAAGACCCTGCAAAAAGAAGTACATACCTTGCAGAGTACTATTGATGCGTGCAAGAGGTCTGAGTTCGGGCTTTCAAAAGAAATTGAACAGCTTCGCCTTGACCACAACGAAAGCTTAAAGGTTGTTTCTGCTAAACGCGCACAGGAAGAAATTATACAGGGACGATGCCTCGAGCTTGAAGCCCACATAACGGGTATGCGAAAAGAGTTTGAAGCGGCTACTCAACTTGCGGTAGAGCAAAAAGAACTCTGTGACAAACTGGCAGAAGAAGAGCGAGGTGCCAAAGAAAGTCTTGCAACATCCTTCGCCCAGCGGGAACATGTGCGGAAAGATTTGGAAAAAACATACGAAGACTGCAGTAATCTACGTGCTCAAATTAAAGCCCTTGAAGAACTTGAGCGTGTTCATCAAAGAGAAAATCCGGCACTACTATGGGTTTTGGAGCACGCGCATACGTACGAGTATGATATGAGTACTGTAGCCAAGATGCTTGAGGTTCCCCGAGAACTGGAAGGCTTGGTAGAAAGAGTTTTAGGGGCTGATTTAGATGCCCTGTTCGTTGAAGATATTGAAACAGCTGGCTCGATAGCATCGCATCTGATGGCAAGCAATACGGAAGGCGAAGTTAGTCTGCTTCCTCGCCAGAAGCTTTCTTCCATGCGACAGGCTCCTATAATGAGCCATAAACATGCGCTTTCAAACTTGATATCGTATCCGGAGTACTGTCGAGACGCGGTGGAGATGCTTTTAGGGGATGTCGTCGTATGCGAAAATCGCGATGAGGCCCTACGTGAACACCTGCAGGACAAGCTCGGCTTGCGTTTCGCTACCCTTGATGGCATGCTTGTATGGCCCGATTCGAAAGTAACCCTCGATAGTGGCCTTGAGGGGAAGGAGAGCATACTTGCGCGTTTACGCCAGCTTGCAGAGATTCGAGCTGCACTCAACGAAATGGACACGCAGCACCAAAAGTTAGAGGAAAGCAAGTCACTCCTCGACCAGGAACTGCAACAGGCTCAAAAACGAAGCCTCCAGGCATCGGAAGATCTCGCCAAGATAAAGGGCGACTACAGGGCTAGCGAGTCTGAGCTCTCAAGGCTTAAGGATAAGCTTGCTGCCACTGAGCAAGAGCTAGAGGCTGCAAGTAAAGAGCTTCTCCAAGCTCGCCTTGTACTTGAAGAAGCTCAGCCGGGTTCCAAGAATATCGAAACACTTCTTGCAGAGAAGCAAGCTGCTTTAGAAGCCTGCTTGCAAAACAAGAGCGAGGCCCTTGTTCGTGTCGCTCCGTTTCGTTCGAACCTTAAAGAACTAGAGGATCGGCTGACGGAAGCCCGTTTAAAAGCTGGCACCCTCATCGAATGGGAAAATTACGCTCAGCGTATGCTGGAATCAGCACAAGAGGACACGAAGCATCTTGAAAAAGAGCTTCAAGAAATTCGGTCGGGATTTGTTAGAAAATGGGTCAGTTCAAAACGCTCGGAATCCTTAATTGCTGTGTTCGATCCACTTATAAACAATTTGCGTGTATGGACCAATCGACTCGAACGAGAGACACACGAAGCGCAAAGTTCATCTTCGGATTTGCATGGAGCGCTTTCGTCCGCCCGAGCGCAGGCACGGCAGGCCCAGAATGCCTATGATGAAATACATGAGCAAATGAGCGGGATAAAAGTTGAAAAAGGCCGCCTTGAGCTTCAAGTAGAGAGTGCTCTTGAAAGCATTGTAGCTGATGCTAACGTGCCACTCGAAAAAGCCTTAGAGCTAGAAGCCCTTGAAAACAGAGCCGAGGTTGAAGACGCTAAGTTCCACCTTGAACGTAAAATTAAAAATATGGGAACTATCAATCCCGATGCAGCCCTTGAATACGGCGAGCTTAAGAAAAGATACGATTACATTGCTTCTCAACTCGAGGATATATCCAATGCAAGATCAATTCTAGATAGAATAGTCCGCGTAATTGATACCCGTATGAAGCACGATTTCATGCGAACTTTCGACGAGGTAAACAGCCATTTCAAAGAAATATTTTCTGTTTTATTCCCGGGGGGCTCCGCCGAGCTCATTTTGGCGGACCCGGATGATGTGGAGCATACAGGGGTTGAGGTACGCGCCCAGCCTCGCGGAAAGCGTATTACAAAAATGATGCTTTTAAGCGGGGGAGAGAAGTCCCTGACAGCCCTATCTCTTTTGTTTGCCGTCTATCGAACAAAGACAACTCCTTTCTATATTCTTGACGAGGTCGAAGCCGCCCTTGACGACACCAATCTACGGCGTCTTACTGCCTATCTCGATAAGCTCCGCGACTCTACGCAGCTTATATTAATCACCCATCAAAGAAGGACGATGGAAATGGCAGATGCGCTCTATGGGACGAGTATGCAGGCTGATGGGGTTACACGTGTCGTAAGTCAGAAACTTGAGAGAAGATTGAAGCAGGTGGAGGAAAAAGTATGAGTTTTATACATCGAATAAACGAAGGACTCACACGTTCACGCAACAAACTCAAAGAACAACTTAATATCCTTCTTGATAGGGGCCCTGATGTAGACGAGGCCTTTTGGGAAGGATTGGAAGAGGTGCTTATTCTTGCCGATATCGGTGCACAGAATGCATCTCGTATCGTTGAAGAGTTGCGCGACCGTTCTACAAGAAGTGCACTGCCAGATGCGTATGCTGTTCTTGGGCTTCTTACTGAAATCATTGCCGAGAGCTTTGAGGTATGCGAAGAAGACATGTTCGACTTAGACAAGGTCTTGATTCTTTTCGTAGGAATCAACGGAGCAGGAAAGACGACAACGGTAGGAAAGCTTGCTTACGAAGCGAATGCGGTTGGAAAAACAGTGATATTAGGAAGCGCCGACACGTTCAGGGCTGCTGCAATCGAACAGTTGGAGGTATGGGCCCAGCGCGCAGACGTCGAGATTGTTACGCGTGAACGAGGAAGCGATCCTGCTAGCGTATGCTATGATACGATAGAAAAAGCAGAGGCTCAAAACTCTGATATGGTTCTCATCGATACCGCTGGGCGGCTTCACACCTCCGACGATCTTATGAGGGAACTAGAAAAAATAGTGCAGGTCGTGAAAAAAAGGTCAACGTTCCCCGTAAAAACAGTTCTTGTCGTCGATGCAACAACTGGGCAAAACGGGTTGCAGCAAGCAAGAGAGTTCAATGCTGCGCTCGACTTAGATGGCCTCATCATAACCAAGCTTGATGGAACAGCAAAAGGTGGGATTGCCCTTGCGATTTCGCGTGAGCTCAAACTTCCTGTCCTTAAAATTGGACTCGGAGAGCGCATAGAGGACCTACGCGATTTCGATGCAGAGGAGTTTTCGCGCGCTCTCATTGGTGAGTATGGGAAAGCCTCATCTTAGGTTTTTGCAAAATGAAAGGTAGCGTCTATGTTTGAAAACCTATCTGAACGCCTACAGGCGATCTTTTCGGGCTTAAAAAGCAAAGGAAGATTGACAGAAGGGGATATAAACAAAGCAATGAGAGAAATCCGTCTCGCATTGCTCGAGGCCGATGTGCATTTCAAGGTCGTCAAGGAATTTATTTCAAACGCCAAGGAGAAGTGCCTCTCAGCTGAAGTGCTTGATTCTCTTACCCCTGCTCAAAATGTAGTTAAAGTCGTCCTTGATGAATTGACGGAGCTTTTAGGCGAAGCTGGCTCTAAGTTAGTGCTTAGCGGAAGAATACCTAATGTGATAATGCTCGTAGGACTTCAAGGGTCAGGAAAAACAACCGCCGCCGCCAAGCTCGCCTATCGTTTGAAGGAAGACAAACACAGCCCTCTTCTCATTGCAGCCGATGTGTACCGACCAGCTGCTATTGATCAGCTGAAAACACTCGGAGGGGAGATTGGTGTACCTGTATATTCGAGCGAAGAAAAAGATCCTGTAAAAATTGCAAAAGATGGCATCAAGGATGCCATTAACCGTTTATGCAATGTCGTCATTATCGATACGGCCGGAAGGTTGCATATCGATGAAGAAATGATGGACGAGGCGAAAAATATCAAAGCCGCTGTCAATCCCGACCAAATATTAATGGTTGTTGATGCAATGACCGGCCAAGATGCAGTTACCGCCGCTTCGGCATTTGCTGAGCAGGTCGACTTTGATGGTGTGATTATGTCAAAGATGGATGGTGATGCTCGCGGCGGTGGCGCTCTTTCTATTAAAAAGGTTACGGGTAAACCCATCAAGTTTATCTCGTCTGGCGAAAAGCCAGGATCTTTAGAAGAGTTTTATCCTGAACGTATGGCAAAGCGGATTCTTGGCATGGGTGATGTTCTGAGCCTTATTGAGTCTGCCGTAAAGATCGAAGAAGAAGAGCTGGAGGCCGAGCAAGCTGAGCGTATGATGAAAGCTCAGCTCAACCTTGAAGACTTTAGAGACATGAACCGACAAGTTAAAAAAATGGGGGGTATCTCAAAGCTTGTCTCTGCTTTACCCGGGGGAGACAAGGCTCTCAACGAAGGTTCTGTAGATGAAGATGCTCTTGATAAAATGGAAGTCATCATCAATTCCATGACTAAAGAAGAGCGTGAAAAACCTGAGATTCTGAATGGCAGCAGGCGCTCGCGTATTGCTCAGGGTGCAGGGGTTCAAGTCAGCGACGTGAATTCCCTTATAAAAAAATTTAATGAAACAAAAAAAATGATGAAAAAGTTTATGCCAAACGAAAAGCCGAAACGACCCAAGAAGGGTAAACGGGGAAAACGGCAGAAAAATCGTCGCGTTATGCCAAGCGTAGCAGGGATGAGTCCTTCAGATATGAAGAAGCTCCAGGACACCTTCAAGGATTTATCTTAAGAATTATGCTGAGGCCAATCTTGGTGCTTGCTCGGAAGATTGGTTTGGAGTTTATGGAGATGGCACAGATTTTACTTGCTCAAGCACGTCAAAATGAAGGAAGAATCACCAAGTGCTTGCAAGTTTTTATCTTACATCTTAGAATAGAGCACTGTGCTTTTTACAATTCAAAAAATCTGCATGTATAAACCTTACGTAAGGAGTTTAGTTTTATGGCCGTAAAAATTCGTCTCGCCCGCCATGGCGCAAAAAAGGCACCCTACTACCGTGTAGTCATTGCTGATTCACGCGCCCCCCGAGATGGACGCTTCATCGAAGAAGTCGGTAGATACAACCCTTGCGTTGAACCCGCAATGATACAGCTTGACATGGACAAGGTTGACACCTGGATACAGCAAGGCGCCCAGCCGACTGAAACGGTGGCCCGCTTGATCAAGACAGTGCGCGAAGGTGCATAACATGAACAATGAGGCGGATGACGTTGTCGGTTTGGTCAAGGCGGTCGTCGAACCCCTAGTTGAGTTTTATGATGATCTAGAAATCATTGCTGACACAAGCACCGAAGGTAGCGTGCTCGTTGAAATACACGTAAACCAAGAGGATGCTGGAAAGATTATCGGCCGTCGGGGTAGGGTTATAAAAGCGATTCGTACTCTGTCGCGCGCAGTAGGCTCCCGTACGGGAGTACAAGTTGAAGTAGAGCTTATCGACTAAATGCAGACTTGGTTGCGTGTAGCTGAACTAATTAAGGCTCAGGACTTTAAGGGAGGATTTGTGGTGCGCAGCATTGCAAATCTTCCTTTTTTACTCCATGTTGGTCAAGAGGTGCGTTTCGTACCTCCTCAGTTGGAAACTCCTCGAAGCTCTCGCGTATCCTATATTTCGGAACGCCCAAAGGGTGACTACTTCGTCAAGTTCGAGGGTATTGATAATGAAGACGCTGCGCAGCGTCTTCTCGGCTGCTTTTGCCTCGTGGACCGACAAGAGGCCGAACGAGGTATGGCCGATGCGAATACTTGCTCTTTTTTACAATACCAAGTAGAAGACAAGACTGAAGGCTTTGTTGGAGAAGTGGCTGGCCTTATCGAAAACCCTGCTCAATCTTTACTACGTATACGCGCAGGCGAACAGGAGCTACTCGTTCCTTTCGTCGACGAGATTATCAAGGATATAGACCACTCAGAAAAGAAGATCTACACTGATCTACCGAAGGGGCTCATTGAGCTCGGAAGTAACACGCCTAAGGATCGCTAGGAAAACGTTAAGCCATGCTCATAGAAACTTTAACGACGTTTCCTCGCATGTATGACTCCATTATGGGTTCGTCCATGATGAGGATTGCACAAGAAAAGAATATTATAAAATTTCAGGCTCATGACTTGCGTGACTGGACCTACGATCGCCACAAAACTACTGACGACGATCCCTATGGGGGCGGCCCCGGACTTGTGATGAAGTGCGAACCTATCTTCGAAGCTTGTCAAGAGATCTCCGCGCAGGATGCAGCAAACCCACCCTATACTGTCTTCTTAAGCCCTTGGGGAGAAGTTTTCAATGATCGACTCGCTGACGAACTTGCTCAAAAAAACCGGCTGCTGTTTGTGTGCGGACACTATGAGGGTATAGATGAGCGAGCTTATGCTTTAGCTCATAAAGTAATCTCTTTAGGAGACTATGTCCTTACGAGCGGGGAACTGGCTTCCATGGTTATTATTGACGCCGTTGTAAGAAAACTTGAAGGCGTCTTAGGGAATGTTCAGAGCTCTGAAGACGAGAGCTTCAGGAAGGGCCTTTTAGAGCATCCCCATTACACGAGGCCTGCAGTGTATCGTGGCATGTCGGTGCCTGAGGTACTTATGAGCGGTAATCATGCAAGTGTTAAAAAATGGAGGCATCAACAAAGCCTTCTGAGAACTTTACAACATAGGCCGGATCTTCTCGACAACTATGAGTTGCGTGAGAATGACCGTGCTTTTTTGAATTCTTTATCGAGTGATATCGACATGCAGGAATAAAGGTTATCATGATACTGGTACGCGAGTCGAACTAGGTCAGCTGAATGCTTGGCAGGAAAGGAAGCGTCTATATGAACGCCGGTCAGCATGCTGGCAAAAGCAGCTCTGGAGCATTGCGAAGCTTTGTGGGGCTTCTCGTTGCGCTGAGCTTGATATTCGGCTTCTCTTGGCTGTTGCGACATTATGTCATTCAAGGATACTCAATACCCTCCGGATCGATGGAAACGACAATCATGACAGGTGACACCGTTTTTTCTGAAAAGGTAAGTTATTATTTTTCAGATATTGAACAGGGTGATATCGTGACGTTCAAAGATCCTGAAATACCCAACAGGGTTTTGATTAAGCGATGTATTGCTGTAGGAGGTCAGACCGTCGATTTGATAGATGGCGGTGTCTATATTGACGGAGTCCTTCTCGATGAACCTTACACCCATGGACTACCCTCATATCCCCTTGACCGCAATCTAGGCCCACTAGAATATCCCTATACTGTTCCAGCCGGCGAGCTTTGGCTCATGGGCGATAACAGAACTAATTCCCAAGACTCACGCTACTTCGGCTCTGTTCCCGAAGAAAGCGTGTACGGCCGTGCATTTATGGTGTACTGGCCCCTTGAACATATTGGCTCATTGAATTAAGCGATATAAGGAGTACGATGACACCGCAAGAAGACAGTGCGAACCAAGGCAATGACCTGTATTCTGCCCCTACGTTTCAAGAGGCGATTATGGCATTGCAAAAATTTTGGGCACAGCAGGGTTGTGTTATTCTGCAGCCCTACGACAATGAAGTTGGAGCAGGCACGAACGCTCCGGCAACAACTCTCCGGGCATTGGGGCCCGACGTATGGCGTACGGCTTATGTGCAAGGATGTCGTCGCCCTACTGACGGACGCTATGGAGAAAATCCAAACCGACTCCAACATTATTATCAATTCCAAGTCCTCATTAAACCTTCACCTGACAATATACAGGATTTGTACCTTGCATCCTTGAGGGCCATTGGCATAGACACCGATAAGCATGATGTTCGCTTTGTTGAAGATGACTGGGAAAGCCCCACGCTAGGCGCATGGGGTCTAGGTTGGGAAGTATGGCTGGACGGAATGGAAGTAACCCAGTTTACATACTTTCAGCAGGTAGGGGGCTTTGAATGTAAACCCGTGCCTGTCGAGCTCGCATATGGGCTTGAGCGCTTATTGATGTACATTCAAAAGGTTGATTCTGTCTACGATATCGTATGGGCACGCGGTTCAGATGGCCTTATTTTTACCTACGGCGATGTGTTTCAAGAAAATGAACGGCAATTCTCTGCATATAACTTTGAATACGCTGATACCGAGTTTTTGTTCCAGCAATTCAACGGATGGGAAAAAGAATGCACGAGCATACTCGATAAAAAATTGCCTTTGCCTGCATATGACACGGTTCTCAAATGTTGTCATATTTTCAATCTGCTTGATGCCCGTGGGGTTATTTCGGCGACTGAGCGTATGGCCTACATACTGCGAATCAGGACCCTTGCTAAGGCTTGCTGCTCTTCGTACTTAGAAAAGATAGGCGAGACAAGTCCTTCTCACGGGGGCGAGGAGGTAAGCCATGACTAAAAATACACGAACCCTCGCTTTTGAGATTGGTACCGAGGAAATACCTGCCTTTGATCTGGATGCGGCTACGCGCCAGCTTGAAAAAATTGCTTCTGAGGCCCTTAAAAAACAAGGGATTCGCTATGAAGAAATCGAGACGCTTTCGTCTCCTCGGCGTTTAATAATACTGGCCAAGGGTTTGGCACAGGAAACTGAGGAGTTATACGAGGAGTATAGAGGGCCTTCTCTGAAGGTCGCATTCGATGAAAACGGAAAGCCCACGAAGGCCCTTGAGGGCTTTGCTCGAGGTAAGGGCCTTAAAATTGAGGAGCTGGAACAGCGAAGCAATGGCGAAAACTCCTATATGTATGCAATCGTGCATAATCCAGCACGTCCAGTTATCGATTTGCTTCCTCAGGCACTCTTTGATATTGCACACGCCATCTCCTGGCCAAAGTCAATGAGGTGGAACGAAACTGGCCTTATGTTTTCGCGACCCATCCGTTGGATACTTGCTTTATTCGGTAAAGAAAAGATCCCTTTTTCTTTTGCCGGTATTGAGTCGGGCTCTACTACAAGGGGACACCGAGTTCTTGCTCCTGGATCTCATGAAGTAGGGGAGGCCGACAACTTAAAAAAAGTTTTGGCTGAATCCTTCGTGATTGCCTCACAGAAAAAGCGTGAAGAGATAATCAGAGACGGGATTAGCGCAATCGAAGCGCGTACAGGAACAAAAGCTTCCCTTCCGGAAAAAACACTTTTAGAAGTCGTAAACTTAACAGAGTATCCCACCGCTTTACTGGGGACGTTCGAGGAAGAGTTTCTTGAAGTTCCTGAAGAAGTTATCATAGATGCCATGCTTGTCCATCAACGATACTTTCCTTTGTATGATGGGGATGGACGGCTCTGCAATAGGTTTATTGCGGTCTCTAATGGCGATCCAGCCTGCAGTGATGCTATTGTGAGTGGAAATGAACGGGTGATACGTCCACGCCTCGCTGATGCTAAGTTCTTCTACGAAGAAGACCTTAGCAAGACGATGGAATCCTTCGTTGAAGGTCTCGACGACGTGGTATTCCAGGAATCGCTCGGTACTATGAAGGAAAAGACTGAACGCATTGTGAAACTGGCTGATTATTTGGCCGAAAAAGCCTCCTGCAACGAAGTCGAGGCTGCAGATGTCCATAGGGCAGCTTATCTGTGCAAAGCTGATCTTGTGAGCAGTACCGTCATAGAATTTACATCGGTACAAGGAATCATGGGCTCGTATTACGCTAAGGCGGGCGGGGAAAATGAGGTGGTTGCGCAAGCGATAGCCGAACACTACCGCCCTCGTTTTTCTGGTGATGACGTGCCTTCATCAAGAGTCGGTATTCTCGTTGCCCTGGCCGATAAGATTGATTCGATTTGCGGTCTGTTCGCAGCAGGGCAGATTCCTACCGGATCTTCCGACCCTTTCGCACTGCGAAGAAGCTCGATCGGCATTATTGCAATGTTGAGACAAGCTCCTGAGCTTAAACTTTCTGAACTTCTGAGTACTTCTTTGCGTACCTTCGAAAAGCTGGATTTCGAATTTGATGTAGTATTTTCAGAAATCGAATCCTTTTTCGTAACAAGATACAAAGTGATTTTACGGGAAGAAGGCTTCGAAGCGGATGCTATCGAAGCCGTTTTAGCTGCCGGAATAAAAGAGCCTGTTGAGATACTTCATCGTGTAGAAGCGCTCACCCAGGCGCGCAAGACGATGCCTGAAGCTATGGATAATCTGGCAATCGCCTACGCAAGGGCAAATAATCTGAGAAACCCTCACCTTGGGTCTGATGTAGACACAAGCCTCTTGCTTGACATCGAAAAAAACCTTATGGAAGAGATAGAACAAGCAGAAATGAGGTCGGAGAGGTATATCGGAGAAAATAATTTCGATGCCGCATTGCAATCCCTTGCCTCACTCCGAGAGCCAATTGATCTCTTTTTCAAAGAAGTGCGCATAATGGATGAGGATGAAGCCATTCGAAATAATCGTCTTAAGATTCTCAACAACTTTGTATTTGTATTTTCCCACATTGCCGATTTCGGGAAATTAGCAAAACTGAAATAAGGGATGAGATTGTGAACGAAACCAAACCTTTCACACAAAGCGATCCCTGCCTGCTTACCATCCACATAATCAGCGACTCTGTGGGCATTACAGGCCAAGCAATCGCCCGTGCAGCAGCGAGTCAGTTTGGCGAACCTGATCCACGTATTATGGTGCTTCCGCATGCTGGTTCTTTTGATGAAATCAAGGATTATCTGGCTCAACAAAGCACCTTGTCAGAGCAACAATGTGGTTGCAAGGACTTGCTCGTGTTCTATACTTTGGTAAACAAAGAACTCGCAGAGAGCTTACGGGCATACCTGGAGGACAATCCTCATGTTCGAGCAGTAGATCTGATGACTGAGCCCCTTGCTGCTATAGCGGCCTACAGCGGGCTTGAACCTTTAGTAAAACCCGGAAAGCTCCATGTTGCAGATCAGCATTATTTTCGCAGGATTGAAGCTATTGAGTTTACTATTGCTCATGATGACGGACGCAATCCTCAAGACATGGTATATGCAGATATCGTACTTATAGGGGTGTCGCGTTCTTCGAAAACACCCCTGGCAATCTATTTAGCCCAAGAGGGTTTTCGTGTATCAAACGTGCCACTCGATCCGCAGACACAGCCGCCTAAAGAACTGTATGATGTCGACCCTACGCGCCTTTTTGGCTTGATGACCACTCCCGAAGTTTTGACGAACATACGACAGCGGCGACTGGGAAAGGCGAGCGTTATCGCTGGTGATTATGCTAATTTTGAAAAAGTATCACAAGATCTCGAAAACTCACGAGCATTAATGAGGAAACTTGGCTGTATTATTGTACGCACCGACAATCGTGCCGTTGAGGAAACGGCTCAGGAAATTTTGCGTTATTATGAACTAGCACACCCCCGCACGCAAATCGCCGAGTGGGCTGGTACAGAATAAATCAGGAAGATTGCGTTAAAGGAGAAAAAGGTGACCGATGATGTAAAGCGTGTGTTTGCATTCGGAAAAGATGCAAATGGCAACAACGTAACAGAAGGCAATGCGCAGATGAGATCTGCCCTTGGAGGGAAGGGTGCAAACCTTGCCGAAATGGCTAACCTGGACTTACCCGTACCACCTGGTTTTACTATCACCTGCCAAACCTGTATGGAATACGCAAATGCGGGCAATGTATGGCCCGAGGGAGTTTTAGATACCATCCAAGAATATCGTCTCGATCTCGAGGCCCGCATGGGTAAAAAGATAGGGGACAACGAAGATCCTCTCTTGGTCTCTGTGAGGAGCGGCGCTCCTATGAGTATGCCAGGTATGATGGATACTGTCTTGAATCTTGGCCTGAACGATACCTCTATTAAGGGTCTTATAAAGCAAACCGATAATCCCCGATTTGCTTGGGATTCTTATCGTCGTTTTATTCAGATGTTTTCAAATGTTGTAATGGGTATTGAAGGCTCATTGTTTGAAAATGCAATTACCATCCTCAAAAACAAACGTGGCGTTAAAACTGATACCGATCTTAGTGCGGAAGACCTTGCTGAGCTTGTTGATGAATTCAAAGAGATATTCTCAGAGCATGTTTCTGGCGCAGACTATCCCGAACTGGTTCAGAATGGCGAAGTCCAATTTCCCCAGGATCCCAGTACGCAGCTGCAATTAGCTATAGAGGCTGTATTTGGAAGTTGGAACAACCCGCGAGCCACCCTGTACCGTAAGCAAAATAAAATTGCCGACGATCTCGGTACGGCAGTAAACGTACAGTCCATGGTTTTCGGTAATAAGGGCGACACGTCTGCCACGGGGGTTGCTTTTACGCGCAACCCTGCAACGGGACAGAAAGAGTTCTACGGTGACTACCTTGTCAATGCGCAGGGAGAAGATGTGGTCGCCGGTATTCGCAATACGAGCCCTATTGATGGTCTTAAATATGTCTCAGGCTTAGAACAAGCTGGTAAAGATCTTGAAAAAGTATTTGAAATCTTAGAGAATCATTTTCGCGATATGTGCGATATCGAGTTCACTATCGAGCAGGAAAAACTTTGGATTCTCCAAACGCGTGCAGGCAAGCGAACGGCTCAGGCGGCACTGCATATTGCCATTGCCATGGTTGAAGAAGGGCTCATTAGCAAAGAAGAGGCAATTTCGAGGATCGACCCCGATCAGCTCGATCAGCTTTTACATCCGCAATTTGACAAGAATACTCATTATGATGCCATCGCCTCAGGCCTTAACGCAAGCCCTGGTGCTGCAGTAGGCGAGGCTGTGTTTACTGCGGAAGATGCAGTTATTTCTGCAGAGGCAGGTCGTAAGTGTGTGCTCGTTCGCTGGGAAACCAACCCTGATGATTTAGCTGGCATGATCGCTGCTGAGGGAATACTTACCTCTCACGGTGGGAAAACATCGCACGCTGCAGTTATTGCACGAGGTATGGGAACTCCCTGTGTTTGCGGTGCTGAGGCCATTAAAATCGATGCGGTTAAAAAACAGGCTGAGATTTCTGGCACTGACATTGTTATTAAGGCCGGCGATATGATCTCCCTCGATGGCACTACAGGCTCGATCGTACTTGGAGCCGTCGAGCTCGTCATGCCTGAGCTTACCGGGGATCTCGACACCATACTCGAGTGGGCAGATGAATTTCGTGTTTTAGGGGTTCGCGCGAATGCCGACAACCCAGAGGATGCACGGATTTCTCGTTCCTTCGGTGCAAGCGGTATCGGACTCTGCCGCACTGAACATATGTTTTTAGGAGACCGTAAACAGATTATCCAATCATTTATACTGAGCGACGACGAACAGGTTAAAGGCAAAGCTTTAACCGACCTTCTTGAAGCTCAAACAGGTGATTTTTTAGAGATGTTTGAAGCAATGGACGGCCTGCCTGTAATCGTCCGCCTCCTCGACCCGCCCTTGCATGAGTTTCTCGAGAACCCCCGCGAACTTGATGTGGAGCTTGCGAAGCTCGAAGCAGAGGGGGCACCTGCCGAAGAACTTTCTGCTAAACGTAAGCTCCTTGCTCAAATTGATGCCATGAGTGAGGCAAACCCGATGCTTGGTCTCAGAGGGTGCCGCTTGGCCATCCTCTACCCCGAACTTCCAGCAATGCAGGTTCGTGCAATTGCTAGAGCTGCGGCAACCTTGCAAAAGCGCGGACTAAAACCACTTCCCGAAGTTATGATACCGCTCGTGTCAGTCTTGCCAGAATTAGCGGTTTTGCGAGAAGAGTGCGAGGCGGTCATTGAAGAAGTGGGCAAAGAAGAAGGCATTGAGCTCGAGATTCCTATCGGAACCATGATAGAGCTACCGAGGGCAGCCCTTACTGCTGATGAGATAGCGACCGAAGCCGACTTCTTCAGCTTCGGGACCAACGATCTTACTCAGACTGCCTTTGGCTTTTCACGAGATGACGTAGAGGGAAAGTTTATTCCGCGTTATCTTGAGCGGCGCATCATACCCTGCAATCCTTTTGAAACAGTAGATTCAGGAGTTGCGTCTTTGATAGATATTGCTTGTAAGAAAGGCCGCGAGACTAAACCTGGTATCACACTCGGTGTATGCGGTGAGCATGGAGGCGATCCTGATTCAATCAAGGTTTTCCATGAAGTGGGCTTAGACTACGTAAGTTGCTCCCCCTACCGTGTTCCTGTTGCCCGTTTAGCTGCTGCTCAAGCTTCTCTTCAAGACCAGGGACATCGCGATAAATAGGTATAGTATATAGAACCGAAACTTGAGCACTGAATAGAAAGGGGTTGTATCCAGGTCGATGCAATCCCTTTTTGATAAAGAATTAAATGGTATAGCCGAAGGCAGGCTGGGCCGTATGATGTGGCCTGCAAGAAAACATAACTTCTGAAACTTGTCATACAGCCCGTATGAGGAAAGAGGTTTGCAATGAAGGCTGTGTATCGCGAAGAGCAGGAAGATAGAGAGCGCGAGCTACTTTCGGACGAAGCAGCCCTCTCTCGTGATAGCGAGGGAAGACGTTACTCTTCTGCCCCCGATTTATTGCGTAATGATTACCAAAGGGATCGCGATAAAATCCTTCATTCAAAGTCTTTTCGCCGCCTTTCTCATAAAACACAGGTATTTTTGGCGAGCGAAGGTGACCACTTCCGAACTCGCCTTACCCATACTCTCGAAGTTGCCCAAATAGCGCGTACTGTATCGCGGGCACTCGGCCTTAACGAGGATTTAACAGAAGCAATTGCTTTGGGTCATGATCTTGGCCATACTCCCTTTGGGCATACGGGCGAAGAGGCCTTATCCCGTTGTCTTGCGCGACACAAGCATATAGATCCTTCGAGCGACGCCGCAAAGGATCTCTATAAGCATAACGAGCAAAGCCTTCGTGTTGTTGAGAGAATCGAGAATGAGGGAAGTGGTCTGAACCTGACACACGAGGTGCGTGACGGTATCTTGTGCCACACGGGGCCCCAGAGTCCGGAAACGGTAGAAGGACGCGTGGTAGCTCTGGCTGATAGGATTGCGTACGTCAATCACGATATAGATGATGCTATACGTGCTGGAATTCTTCAGGAAGCAGACCTACCTGCAACGACGCATAATATTTTAGGATCGTCTCATTCAAGCCGGATAGAAACTCTTGTCATAAATACTGTAGAAGAAAGTGTCAAAAAGGGGGATCTTCACATGAGTCCCGAAGTTTGGGAGGCCATGATGGAGCTGCGTTCCTTTCTGTTCACGCAAGTATATTCCGCACCCGTCGTGAGGGGTGAGATAGAGAAGGCATTGCATCTCATAGAAGACCTTTTTGATTACTATGTCTTGCACATCGAGGAAGTACCCCAAGAATATCGAAACATTTCGGAAGGAAATGAACTGCAGGCAGTAGTTGATTATATTGCTGGCATGACTGACCGTTTTGCTAAAAATATGTATAAACAACTTTTTATACCTCAGTCGCTTTTCGGATTTTAATCGTATATTTTTAAGTATGGTACATTGTGGATTATTAAAAGCATATTGGCTTTAGCGCTATAATCACATACCGTGTCCATTCCAGAAAACATATCTAAAGCTCTTAACGCCGCTGCTCCTATTATGCTTGGGTATATCGCTATAGGTGTGCCTTGTGGCATCTTGAGCGCCTCTATGGGCCTTACTGCAGTACAGGTTCTGCTTCTTTGTGTATTATTCTATTCAGGCGCGGGTCAATTCATGTTGCCTAATATGTGGTTGGCTGGCATACCTCTGCCGTCTATCCTGGCCAGTATTTCACTTGTGAATACCCGCCAGATGTTATACAGCGCTTCTTTAGCCCCGCACAGCCAAGATACAAAAAAATCTCTTGCTTTTTTGTTCGCTGCTACAGTTACTGATGAGAGCTATGGGATCAACATGGCAAAATTCCAAGAAGGAGCTTGGTCGGTCACGAGGGCAACGCTTGTAAACTTATTTTCGCAGACATCATGGACCCTGTCCTGCCTACTCGGTCTTGTAATTGGGAATGCAATAAGCATTCCTTTAGCCATTGCATCCTTTGCGATGACCTCTATTTTTCTGTGCCTTCTTTTTACGCAAAAAGGCACGGCTTCAAACGCTCTGGCTGCCCTGGCCTCAGCAATTGGGGTCATTGCTTGTAAGTTCTTAGGACTTACAGGGCCGGCAATTCTAATAGGCGCCCTATTTGGGGTAGCATGTGCGCTTGTGGTTGAGAAAGTTAAGAGACGCAAAAAATGACCTGGTCTAAATATTTCATTGCCCTCTTCGTTCTTGCGCTCACTATGGTCTTGTGCAGGGTCGTACCGCTCTTTTTGCTTAAAGGGCGCGAACTCCCTGAACGTGTTATCGAAGCCTTGAACCTCATCCCTCCTGCCGCATTTGCAGCCCTTGTTGCTAACGACTTGTTTTCACCTGACATGCTCTCTCAAGGACTTTGGCCTGCGGCAATCCCTTTTGTCTCAGCTTGTATCGTAATTGTCATAGCTATAAAGACGAAATCGTTGATTTGGTGCGCCTTGGGAGGGGTATTGAGTTATGCCCTGTTCAGCTTTATCTAGTCTGTGCTCGACCGTAGAATAGCGGAAACATGCACGGAATTCTTTTGAAAGTCATCGCGGGCTTAGGTGTCGTATGCACCGTAAACGAGCATTCTATGGATTGCTTGCAGAATCAAGCTACTTAATCCTTGTGCAAGTAAGATGGGCATGATACAGTATCAAATTGCGTCTTTATTCAGATTCGCACCATGATTTGTACATAATATAGAAGGAAACAGGTAATGGATATCATTCGTGCTCTTGAGCAACAACAAGTCAAACAAGATGTTCCCGATTTTAACGTTGGCGACAATGTCAAGGTACACTACCGTATTACAGAAGGGAATCGCGAACGTATTCAGGTGTTCCAAGGCGACGTTATCCGTCGTCATGGCAAAACTTGTCGTGAGACATTTACTGTGCGCAAAATGAGCTTTTCTGTAGGCGTTGAGCGTACCTTTCCCGTACATTCTCCGAAGGTTGAGCGCATAGAGGTAGTGCGCAAGGGAGATGTAAACCGCGCGAAGCTTTACTACCTGCGTAACAAGGTCGGCAAAGCTGCGAAGATCAAAGAGAAGTCTTTCAACTAAGCCTTTAGTAACGGCCCTCTAAAATCAACATAAGTTACATCTTGCCCTGCCTCGTATATTCTTTGAAGGAGATACGGGGCAGGATGTTTTTATAGGAACAGTATATATTTCTAAGAGGTTTACCGCCTTTAGATAAGCTCAAGAAAAGGAAGAGATCGTTCAGACTGTTGCTGACATAGAAGAACACCTCTCTCGAGTTTCAAACGAAACTGAATTCGCTGTGTTCGAACGAGCTCTTTCAGGAGATTCACGCAAAGGTGTCAGATCTGCCTTGGATCGAACACGAAAACGTCTTCTCAAAGAGCGTTTAGAGCGCGAACGTCTAGAGTCTCTGTATCAATTTGAACAGCAGTTGGCAGTCTCGAATTGCATTCTTGGCCTTGATGAGGCGGGAAGAGGACCTCTTGCAGGCCCTCTGGCTCTGGGGGCGGTAGTTCTACCGAAAAACAGGAACATTGATGGGCTTAACGACTCCAAAAAAATTTCAGAGCATGTACGAGAAATAATCGCTCAAGAAATAAAGCAGTACGCACTTGCCTGGACTGTACAGTTCATTGAGGCCGAGCAAATCGATTCAGAGGGGATGGGCCTCTCTTTAAGAAAGGCTTGTGCAGATGCTGTATCGGCTATAGAGAATTCAGGCATAGAGCCGGAAACGATTCTTCTTGACGGCAATCCGCTTCGTTTTGATCCGAGGGAGATAAGCGTCGTAAAAGGAGATTCTCGCTGCGCCTCCATAGCGGCAGCCTCAATCTTGGCTAAAACCGAACGCGACTCCCTTATGAGGCAATATGCGAACTCATACCCCGAATATGGCTTCGAGCGTAACAAAGGCTATGCAAGCGCCGATCATATTGCTGCCATTAAGACATATGGCCTCTGCCCCTTGCATAGGAAAAGTTTCTGCACTTCCTTCGTCCAAGAGAGCTTGTTTTAGCTATCCCAGCCGTTTTTCTTCCCTTGCAGCATATTCGTAGCATTTTCTTCAGACATCCTGTATCGTCCTGCTCGTTATTTGCAGTTTGAACTCCTTACACTTCTAAACATAAGCGAAAGGAGTCTTGCCATGTCCATACATGAAGCTAGTGTTGAAATGAAGGAGCCCACGGATACTCAGGCAGAGGAGGAGCTGTTTCGCGAGGACCCTAAAATTAATGAAACCGAGATTTGCCCTGAGGCGAATACAGACTCTGCACAGCAGGAAGGTGATGTATCTGAGCAAGCTGAACAGCCGCGATCCCTTTCACATAAAGATCTCGGTAGAAGAGGTGAGCAAGCCGCTGCAAGCTATTTAGAAAGAAGAGGCTTTTATATTTACGATCGCAACTGGACGTGCACAGCTGGAGAGGCTGATATTGTAGCCGAAGAAGACGGTGTCCTCGTCTTTATAGAGGTGAAAACGCGTTCTAACGCCGAAAAAGGCTTTCCCGAGGAAGCGGTGGACGCACGTAAAAGGAATCGCTATGAGTCCATAGCAGGATACTATTTGAGCGAACATGATTTTGTAGACAAAGCGGTGCGCTTCGATGTCATATCTATACTTGTGGTTGGAGAGAATCGCGCTTTTTTGCGACATCATCGTGATGCATTTTCTGTAGACTATTAAAACCTTTAAGAACCGATTCACATGCATACTCAATACAATGTTGTTAGTGCGACCATACATGGCGTCGAGGCTGTCCAAGTAATCGTTGAGGTTTCTATCACTTCAGGATTACCTGGTATTGCAATTGTCGGGATGCCCGATCTCAGTATCCAAGAAGCGCGAGAGCGTATACGATCGGCGTTGAGGGCTTGCGGTTTTATCATGCCCTCTCAAAAGGTGGTCGTCAATTTAGCGCCAGGGTCTATTCGTAAATCAGGTTCAGGATTCGATCTGCCAATAGCCGTTGCGCTTTTGGCAGCAAGTAAACAAATACCTCGAAGCGCCATAGAGGGCAGCCTTATAGTAGGGGAGCTCTCTCTTGAGGGTCAAGTTCGTCCCGTAAGAGGGCTTTTGGCACACGCCGTACGTGCTAAATCTGAAGGACTGAGATTAATCTGCGCTGAACCTGATGAGGGTTTAGTAGAGCTTGAAGGCCTGGAACAGCTCAGCGTTTCCACATTATCTCAATTCAGGTCGGCATCGTTTAACAAAACACGTACATACTCTGGGAAAACTGCGACTCCTTGCCCTGATTATTCGGAAGTGTCTGGCCATGTTATTGCGAAGAGGGCCCTGCAGGTTGCCGCTGCGGGAATGCATGGGGTGCTCATGGTGGGGCCGCCTGGATCAGGCAAGACGATGCTTGCGTCCCGTATGCCATCTATCCTTCCACCCTTGGAAAAAAAGGAGATTCTTGAAAGTGCGCTTATACATTCTGTAGCGGGGGCTGACTTCGGCAATATTCTTGCTGGTCTCCGTCCATTCAGAAGTCCCCACCATAGTATCAGCACTGCAGCCCTTACAGGAGGAGGCAGCTTACCAAAGCCAGGTGAAATATCGCTTGCCCATAATGGTGTTCTTTTTCTGGATGAATTGGCCGAATTCAAACAATCAACCTTACAGAGCATCCGGCAACCAATGGAGTCAGGCTTGATAATAATAACAAGGGCGACCGCCGAGGCCTCTTTTCCAGCAAACTTCATGCTGATCGCAGCTTCCAATCCCTGTCCCTGTGGTTATTTTGGCGACCCAGCCTTCACGTGCTCCTGCAGTGGCGCACAGGTGCGAGCATACCAGAATAGAATCGGCGGACCGCTTCTCGATAGGTTTGACATCCATATCGACGTGAGAAGACCACAGGCAAACCAAATTATTCAAGACCGAAACGATCTTTCTTCTGAAGAAATGTTTAAGGGCGTCATGAAGGCTCGTCTTTTTGCTAAAAAGCACGGGCTTGAAACAAGAGGGGCTTCAAAAAGGACAAGTCTCAAGACTTTACTAAAAAAATGTCAGCTTGATTCGTCTACCTCACAGTTTCTGGAGGATACGGCTCAGGCAAGTCACATGAGTGGGAGAGGAATTTATGCAAGCCTTTCTTTGGCTCGAAGCATTGCGAATATCGAAGAAGAGCTCCGAGTGAGCAAGGTCCACATTTGCGAAGCGCTCAGCTTACGTATAAGAGAGCATTAGGCGGCACCGTAACTATTTATGATTGAGAGGGGAGAGGTTGAACGGATGGATAAAGGAGTACAAAGCGGGAAAAGAAATATCCTCCAAGGTCAAAGGCATATCCTTGATGCTAAAAGTTCGAAATTCCCCGCAGCTTTGCGTGAACTGCCACAAGCGCCTCGTGAGCTATTTCTCATAGGAGATCCTGGCGCACTTCAAGAAGGGCTCGCTATTATCGGTGCTCGCAAAGCAAGCCCCTATGGTATAAGCTGTGCTCAGCGTTTTGCAAGCATTGCAGCCGAAAAGGGCATCTGCATCATTTCCGGAGGTGCCTTAGGTTGTGATAGCGCTGCACACAGGGCGGCAATTCAAAAGGATGGAACAACACTGGTATTTCTTGGTGGAGGCTGTGACGAGATATACCCTGCTTCAAATTTCGCACTATTCCAAGAAATCATAGACAAAGGAGGAGCCGTCGCCTCTGAATACCCCTGGAGTCAAAGTCCGCGAAAGTATATGTTCCGTGCAAGAAATAGGCTTATAGCAGGGCTTGCTAAAGCGACCCTTATCGTTGAGGCAGGTTTGCCATCGGGTACCTTTTCTACAGCTGACGAGGCCTTAAACGCAAACCGGGAAGTTCTGGTGGTTCCAGGGGCAATCACCTCGTCCTTTTCCCGTGGTTCAAACAGATTACTCTTTCAGGGTGCAACTCCAGTCGTTGATGATGAGTCATTCGAGAGCATTCTTTTTTCTTTATTCGGCACCCTGCAACATGAGACCTTCAAGAACAAGCTTCCTGGTCAGCTTTCAGATTTTTCTCACCTGGTTTTTAAGATTCTATCGGCTCGCCCGTGTCACCTCGAAGAGCTGTATTCTTTTGTTACGGAAACATATAAAGCAACTGACGTGCATGAGCAGCTGATGCTTTCACTCGTAGAGCTAGAAGCTAAAGCACTTGTTGCAAAATACCCTGATGGGAGTTATGGCCCATTGCTCAACGATTAAGCTAGAAGGGCTCCGCAGAACCCTGAAGTTCCTGAGTGGTTCATTCAAGTCTGCTTACCGATGGCCACCGTTTTTGTTATGCTGGAGGCATGAATTATTCCGTGAACATACTTGGGGCAGGGCTGGCTGGCAGCGAAGCCGCCCTTCAACTTGGGCATCGAGGGGTTTCTGTGCGGTTATTTGAGATGCGTCCCCGTGTTTCAACGCCTGTGCACGAAACGGGAGATTTTGCAGAACTGGTTTGCTCCAATTCATTTAAGAGTATGAAGCCTGAAAGCGCTGCTGGAATGCTCAAGGCAGAACTAATGGCCCTCGACTCTTTTCTTCTCGATTACGCCTATACAAATAGGGTTGATGCGGGGGGCGCCCTTGCTGTTGACAGAAAGAAGTTCTCTTCTGCTGTGAACGAAGCTGTACATTCTTGCGAATATATAGAAGTGATACGGGAAGAGGTGAAAGACCTCCCCTCCGATGCCTGTGCCACCATTGTAGCAACTGGTCCTTTGACAAGTGACGCACTGTCCGATTCGATAGCACGTTTAACTGGATCCGAGCACCTGGCCTTCTACGATGCTGCTGCTCCTATCGTCATGGCTGACACCCTCGACTATGAAAAATTATTTTTTCAAAGCCGGTACGAAGACAAGCAGGGTGGAGACTATGTGAACGCCCCGTTCACCAGGCAGGAATACGATGATTTTATTTCGGAGCTCTGTACTGCAGAACGTGTAATCCTCAGAGAATTCGAAAACAAAGACCTCTTTCAGGCTTGCCAGCCGATTGAAGAGCTTGCGCGGAAAGGATTTGATGCGCCACGTTACGGGCCCTTTAAGCCCGTAGGCCTCAGGGATCCACGAACCAACACAAGACCTTGGGCTGCGTTGCAGCTCCGGGCTGAAAATAGCCATAAAACATCTTTCAACCTCGTGGGATGTCAAACGAACCTGACCTTCTCAGAGCAAAGACGGGTATTTCGGATGATCCCCGGGCTGGAAAGAGCTGAGTTTACTCGGTATGGAGTTATGCATCGTAATACTTTTATAAATTCCCCTCAGCTTTTGGATGAGCATCTGAAGTATACAGGCACAGGACAGGGATATGATACTTGTCCTCTGTATTTTGCTGGTCAAATAGGGGGGACAGAAGGCTACAGCGAAGCTATCATGTCAGGTCTCTGGGCTGCTTTATCTGTCTATGCATATCTGACGGGGGCCAATCTCCCAGCCCTGCCTGAAACGACAGCATTCGGTTCCCTGCTCTCTTATGCTACTCATCCCGATACGGTAGGTTTTCAGCCTATGCATGTTAATTTTGGCATAATTCCCCCTCTGGAGCATCCTGTGAAGAATAAAGCTCTGCGTTATGCTTCCTACGCACAGAGGGGAAAAGACGCTCTCGAGGCTTTTGTGAACAGCATAAGTCCAATTCGATTGCCTCGAGCGCAGTAGTATGGCAAAAGATGCAGTTCACGAGGACTTTCCTGAGATAGATCCAATTTATTTCGGACGTATCGAACAGTTTTGTGAAGCATTACGAGTCGAACGAAATGCCTCTCAGCATACGCTCCGCGCTTACAGAGTAGACCTTGAGGACTTTGGGCGATGGGCAAAAAGACATAATATAAATAGCCTCGAGCCTGGTCATAAGAATCTGCGTATCTATCTAGGCGAGCATACATCCTCCGGATACTGTAATAGCACAATAAATAGGCGTCTTTCGTCTTTGAAGGGTTTTTTCTCGTGGGCCCTGTCCAACGGCCTCACCTGCTCGGATCCTGCAGAAATACTTCGAGCACCAAAAAAGGAGAAAAGCCTGCCAAGGGTTATCAAGCCTGATGAAATGGTCAAGCTACTTTCTGTTTTTTCCAGTAAAGATATATCGGGAAAACTGCGTGAGCAAAGCTCGCAGGACATGAGGAACCAAGCTCTTTTAGAGTTTTTATATGCAAGCGGAGCCCGTGTCTCAGAAGCTTCGGGGCTTCTTCTTTCTCAGGTAGATTTTGTCAATGCGCAAGCAAAAGTCCGAGGGAAGGGAGACAAAGAACGTATTATACCCCTGCACGAAATATCATGTGCTTCTATGCAGCGATATCTCACTTTCGCACGACAGGATATCTTAGCTGACAAAACTTCTGCTTATTTTTTTGTGTCGAAACGAGGAAACCCTCTCAGCACAGATGTCATTAGAAAGATATTTAAACAGGCTCTTAAAAAAGCAGGGCTTGATGAGTCTCTTTCTCCTCATATTATGAGGCACACCTTCGCGACAGATCTCTTGGTAGGCGGGTCCGATTTGCGAAGCGTACAAGAGATGTTAGGCCATACGAGTCTGTCGACTACACAGATATACACGCACTTATCTGCAGAGCGTCTCAAAGAGGCGCATTCTCAAGCACACCCTCGTGCATGACACGTGCCTTTCAAAAGAAAGATTCTCGTATTAATATGGAAAACATTTGTACGCTTTTTAATTCGAGAGCTCGGTACTTTTTCCTTGTTCTAACTGAGATACAATACTCTTTTACACAACAATAATCTAACTTCAGCTTGCAGCGATGTTCGAAAAAGAAAAGATATCATTAAAGAAAGCGGCATAAGATGGCACAAGATTCGATACGCATAAAAGGTGCCCGAGAGCACAATTTAAAGAATATAGATCTTAAAATCCCACGCGATCGTCTGGTAGTTATAACGGGGCTTTCAGGGTCCGGAAAGAGCTCCTTGGCTTTTGATACAATTTATGCAGAAGGACAAAGGCGCTACGTTGAAAGTCTTTCGAGTTATGCCCGCCAATTTTTAGGCCAGTCGAACAAGCCTGATGTGGACAGCATTGATGGGTTATCCCCTGCGGTTTCAATTGATCAAAAAACTACAAGCAAAAATCCTCGTTCGACCGTAGGGACAATAACAGAAATATATGATTATCTCAGATTGCTTTTTGCTCGCGTGGGCATCCCGCATTGCCCAGAATGTGGGAGAACAATTAAAAAGCAGACGACAGATCAGGTCACTGATGAGATTCTTTCTTTGGGGCAAAATCTCAAAGCTCTCATGCTTGCCCCCGTTGTCGTCGGCAGAAAAGGTGAGTTCACAAAGCTTTTTGAGGATCTTAAAAAAGAAGGTTTTTCGCGTGTGCGTATCGATGGAGAGGTGAAAAAATTAGACGAAGGCCCTTTCAATCTTGACAAAAGGTACAAGCACACAATTGAAGTCGTGGTTGATAGAGTTGTCTTAAAAAAAGAAGCTACTACGCGTATTGCCGAAGCGGTGGAAATGGCAACCAGGCTGGCTGAAGGCCGTGTTCTTGTTCAGGTCCTTCCTGAAAAAGGGGACACAGCCTCCAAAGATCAAGTACGCGCAGGAGTCAAAGCCGGCGAACCAACAGGAGAGTATGCCTATTCTCTTGCTTTGGCCTGCCCGGAGCATGGGCATTCTATTGACGAGCTACAGCCACGTGATTTTAGTTTCAATGCTCCTTACGGGGCCTGTCCTGATTGTCTCGGCATTGGAAGTAGGGAAGAGGTTGATCCAAGCCTCTTAGTCCCCGATCCTTCTCTCTCACTCGATGAAGGTGTCATTGCGCCATTCACCACGGGCAATTATTATCCTCAAGTGTTGCGAGCTGTTGCCAAGCACATGAACGTCGACCCTGCAACAGCCTGGGAAGACATGCCGGATGCGGCTCGAAAGGCTTTACTTCTGGGCCTTCCAGACGAAAAGGTTCGTGTTGATTATGTTACGGTTGACGGGCGGGAGACCTATTGGTATATCGACTGGGAGGGTGCTGCTAAGGCGGTAATGCATCGGTACAAGGAGGCAACAAGCGATAGGCAGCGAGAAAAATATGCGCAGTACTTCTCAATTATTCCCTGTCAGACCTGCAAGGGAAAGCGTCTTAAGCCTGAAATCCTTTCCGTTACTATCAATAATAAAAGTATTCATGAAGTCACTGAAATGAGCGCGCTTGATTCCTATACTTTTTTCGAATCTCTGTATTTTGAAGGAGCAAACGCCCGCATTGCTGAACCTATTATAAAAGAAATACAGACTCGTTTGCGATTTTTAGTAGATGTGGGGCTTGATTATCTTACTCTTGAAAGGGCAACGTCTACGCTTTCGGGTGGAGAGGCGCAAAGGATTCGTCTGGCCACACAAATAGGAGCAGGTCTTATGGGAGTGCTCTATATTCTCGACGAACCGTCCATAGGGCTTCACCAACGGGATAATGAACGACTCATTGGCACACTCGAGCATCTACGCGATATAGGCAATACGGTTATCGTAGTTGAACACGACGAGGACACGATACGCCACGCGGACTTTGTAGTCGACATCGGCCCTCGTGCAGGTGAGCGAGGAGGGGAGATTGTTGCTGCCGGGACACCGCAAGATATTATGAAGGCGAAAAACTCACTTACGGCTGACTATCTTACTGGTAAAAAGTCTGTAGCAGTACCATCTGAAAGACGCAATCCACAGAAAGGTTTTTTGCGTCTGACAGGCGCAAAGGAGCATAATCTGCAATCGATCTCGGTTTCAATTCCTTTAGGCACCCTTACTTTGGTTACGGGAGTTTCAGGTTCAGGCAAGTCTTCCCTTGTAAGTGAAATCTTAGCCCCTGCTTTAGCGAATCGAGTAAATCACGCTCGTAGAAAAGTAGGCTCGTATCAAAAAATAAGTGGAACGGATCTGCTTGATAAAGTAATACATATCGATCAAAGTCCCATTGGCCGTACTCCGCGCTCTAATCCTGCAACGTATATTGGACTATGGGATGATATACGCGCTCTTTTTGCCTCAACTCAAGAAGCTAAGGCTCGAGGGTATTCAACTGGTCGCTTTTCGTTTAATGTTAAGGGTGGTCGTTGCGAGGCTTGCAAGGGCGATGGGCAATTAAAGATAGAGATGCACTTCTTGCCAGATATCTACGTACCCTGTGAGATGTGCGATGGCAAACGATACAATAGAGAAACATTACAGGTTACGTATCGTGGAAAAAATGTGGCCGATGTATTAGACATGACTGTTGACGAAGCCCTTTCTTTTTTCGAAAACATACCTTCAATTAAGCGTAAACTTCAAACGTTATACGATGTGGGCCTGGGATATATCCGTTTAGGCCAGCCTGCTACAACACTTTCAGGAGGCGAGGCTCAACGGGTCAAATTGTCGAGTGAGTTGAAGAAAAGACAGACAGGCAAAACCTTCTATATCCTTGATGAACCAACGACAGGATTGCACTTTGAAGATGTCCGACAGCTTCTTGATGTCCTGCAGAGGCTGGTGGATTCAGGGAATACTGTTCTTGTAATAGAGCACAACCTCGACGTAATAAAATGTGCCGATTATATAATCGATTTAGGCCCCGAAGGAGGGAAAGGCGGAGGGCGGGTTGTGGCATGTGGCACGCCTGAAGAGGTCGCACAAGTAAAAGAGAGCCATACAGGTCGTTATCTATCTAAAATCCTTAATTAAAGCGCAAAAGAGTCTTCGCTCGGATGCTTTTTTTTGATATTATTCTAACGCTATTTATGAGAGTATATTCGAGAGATTGGTTAGGTAAAAAGATTGTTCTTACGCCAAGCAAAAAAAGAAGATCTTGATTGCATTATGCAAATTCTTCTTGAAGGAAAAGAGGCTCTAGCTTCGCTTAAGATAGACCAATGGCAAGGACTGTACCCTCAACGCGAAGTTATTGAAAACGATATACATCGTGGAGAGAGCTATGTCGTCATCGACAGCCAGTCGAACATATTGGCAACTGCTATGATTAGCTTTAGAGGGGAAGAAGACTACCATCAAATATATAGCGGAAACTGGTTGACGCCTTCATTTCCTGATAATCCATGTTATGCGGTTGCTCATCGCATTGCCGTCTCGAAAAGTGCGCGTGGCAAAGGCCTTGCTCGCTACATTTTAAATGAGGCTGAGCAACTAGCGAGTTGCGCCGATAAGCTCAGTCTTAGAATTGACACACATCCTGGAAACCTCCCTATGCGAAGTATCCTCGATGCTTCTGGCCATACACACTGCGGCATCATCCATGTGAGGCATGCCGAAGGATTGACACGTGAGCGGGTCGCCTACGAGAAACTGCTCAACTAGAATCTGATGCTATAATCAAGGCATCATGGATATACCACGCGAAAAAATTGCCTTACTTATCTTATTTGTTTTAGCAATCTTAGGCTTAGGAGCCTTGGTGGGGTACATCCATCTCGGCCATTCGTGGAACCTGGCTGCATCAAGCATTGATGATGCCACAGGCACTATGGATGGATATGCTGTAGTTCTATACGAAGGAACAATTCCCGAAGATTCAGATACTCTGCCTTCATCTATTCCGGATGAGCAGGATGGCCGCCCGAGCCTTCCTCCGCGATCTGTTTCAGCAGCAAAAATACTAGGTAAGCGAACTGATTTGCTGCAAGATAGTCTGACTCCTGATATAGATGAGGTAGAGGAGGATTATATACGGAAAAAAGCGAGCGTTTTCTCCCTGAACCTGCTTGATAAAAGTTTGTACCGAGAGGGTCTCATACTTAAAAAAGGAGCGCATCGAATAGCGGTGATTTCCATAGACGAGTCGAGTACTCGAATGGATGTCGAGAGCAAAGTAGAGCAGTTGGGCATATACGAGGTAGATTTTCTTGTTGCTATAACACCTGATATGGAGCTTCTTATAGACGTTCCTGGTATAGATATAGTCATATCAACGCAGAAGGAAGACGTATCCTTATTGGGCGAAACTAAAAATGGCACCTTTTACATAACTGCTCCTGCTCTAGAGTCTCTCGGTGTCATCTTTGTTTCTCCAAGCAATGTAGTTTCAGCAAAAGTACTGGAAGGATAAAAACTCCTTTTAGGAAGGCGCTTTGACTGGAATCAAAGCGCCTTCTGCGTTTCGTCAGATGTAATTCAAGTGCAGGTCGACTGACAAGCATCTTGCTTGTCAGTCAGTTCCTCCTACACCTCATGCACGCAGCTACACAAGACCTTGCGCTAACATCGCATCTGCTACTTTTTTGAAACCAGCTATATTTGCCCCAACAACCAGATTTCCTGCGTATCCATATTCCTCGGCAGCTGAAGAAGCGGATTTATAAATATCCTTCATAATCTTTTGCAGCTTTTCATCTACTTCCTCAAAGGGCCAAGAAATCCTGCCTGAATTTTGGCTCATTTCCAATCCGGAGGTTGCAACGCCTCCTGCATTGGAAGCCTTGCCAGGGCAGAAGCTAATTCCTTGTTCGATAAGGTAGTCGACAGCATCGTTTGATGTCGGCATATTGGCACCTTCTGCCACAACAAGACATCCATTCCTTACTAATTGTTTTGCATCCTCAAGAAAAAGTTCATTTTGAGTTGCACAGGGGAGTGCTATATCGACAGGCACGCTCCAAACACCCCTGCCTTCATGATATACGGAGCCTTGTACCCTCGCAGCATATTCGGAAATTCTTCCTCGTTCAACTTCCTTTATTTCTTTCACTACCTCAAGATTAATTCCTTGCGGGTCATGAATCCAGCCGCTTGAATCAGACATGGTCAAGACCTTTGCTCCAAATGCCTGCGCTTTCTCAGCTGCATGACTTGCAACATTACCAGACCCTGAAATCGAGACATTTTTTCCTTCAAAAGAATCGTTCATCGAGCCCAGATGTTCTTGTACAAAATAGATGAGGCCATATCCAGTAGCCTCGGGACGTGCAAGGGAACCTCCGTAGCTCAAACCCTTTCCTGTCAGTACCCCTTCCCACACGTTCTTTATTCGTTTGTATTGGCCGAACATATAGCCCACTTCACGTGCTCCGACCCCAATATCGCCTGCGGGAATGTCGGTGTCTGCGCCGATATGATTGCAGAGCTCAGTCATAAAACTTTGGCAGAACCGCATTATTTCCCCATTCGATCTCCCTTTAGGATCGAAGTCGCTGCCGCCTTTTCCTCCTCCCATCGGAAGAGTGGTTAAACTATTTTTAAATACTTGTTCAAATCCAAGAAACTTTATTATGCTGAGATTAACCGAAGGATGAAAGCGAACCCCGCCCTTGTAGGGACCAATGCTGCTGTTGAACTGTACGCGATAACCTCTGTTTACATGAGTTATACCATCATCATCAGTCCAGGGTACGCGAAAAATAATCATTCTCTCTGGCTCAACAATACGCTCCAGGAGACCTGCCTCTTCGAAAACTGGATTTGCCTCTATCACAGGATTCAGTGATCGAAGCACTTCAGTAACCGCTTGTATAAATTCGGGTTCATGTGCATCTCTTTCCTTAACCTGTTCGATAACGCGCTCAACATAAGCCATGTACTTACCTCCATGCAGCTCAGCTTGTATTACTTGACGGATAACAGAACTCGCCCCCTACACTCCGGGCCTGGCTCTTCTTTGATAATTATACGGCAAGAAACAAAAAGACAGGAAGTCCTTCTTCGTTTCTAACTAAAACGATCAAAAGCGGTTGTTTTGTGGACGGATGCGGTATGAAATGACACTTGAATCCGCAAACATAAGGGAGGTTTCCACAGCATAGGCTTGATGTCGTATACTCTTTCTATGGATGCAAAACTAGAAAGAATCAAAACGGAACTAGCCTCCGTACCTGCCTTACCAGGAGTGTATCTCTGGAAGGATTCGGGCGGCAATGTGATATATGTGGGAAAGGCAAAGCAGCTTCGGGCAAGGATGCGGCAGTATGTCAATTTCCAGGACGAGCGGCAAAAAATTCCTTTGCTTGTCGATCAGAT
>CAYFQW010000002.1:0-1515 GCA_964345475.1 uncultured Raoultibacter sp. | reverse complement strand
CCTGGTCTTTGCACAGGAAAAATCACACCAAAAGAGTATGCGGGCAAGGTGCAGCGTATTGAAAGGTTTTTGAGCGGTAAATACCGTGAGTTTCTTGACGAATTGCAAGAGGAGATGGAGCAGGCGGCGGCATCGCTTGATTTTGAGCGAGCAGGACGACTCAAGACGCGAATTGAGATAATAAATTCCCTGACCGACAAGCAGCATGCCATTACATCCCAGACTTTAAATGCGGACATCGTAGGCATTAGCCGAGAAGAAACGATAGCGGGAGTCCATGTCTTCATGATACGGGAAGGCAGAATAATCAACAGTAATGAATTTATACTCAACAGAGGAAACGATATTCCCGACGAGGAACTTGTGCATATGTTCCTCCTTCGCTATTACGACGCAGCAAGCTCCACACCGCATCAGGTAATTTTGAGAAATATTCCCGATGATGCTGAGGCAATGGAGTTGTGGCTTAGCGAGAAACTTAATAGCTCCCATGGAGCAAAGGTTACATTTTCAAGTCCCCAAAAAGGGGAAAAACGCGATTTGCTTGAAATGGCTGAAAAGAACGCAACCCACACCCTCATGCGATACAAGGTGAGGACAAACTACGATGACAAACGCACAAACGATGCGCTTCTTCAACTTGAAAGTGCTTTAGCCCTTGAAAAGCCGCCTTTGCGCATAGAATGTTTTGATGTCTCGACGATACATGGCAAGCACTCGGTTGCATCAATGGTAGTTTTCACGAACGGACGGCCTGACAAAAATCAATACCGGCGCTTCAGAATACGCATGGAGAGCGAAGAGTCAAACGACTTTGCTATGATGAGCGAGGTTCTTGCACGTAGATATGACGCTCAAAGAATGGACGATGAACGATTTGGATCAAAACCGGATTTACTTATCGTAGACGGAGGAAAACCCCAACTTACAGCTGCGCTTAGCCAGCTTGAGCAACTTGGTATATACGATATCCCGGTTGCAGGCTTAGCAAAGAGGGACGAGGAGCTATTTGTTCCTTGGCAAAAAAGTGGGCCTGTTGTCCTGCCTTCTGGCTCAGCGTCGCTGTATCTCGTGAAAAGAGTGAGGGACGAAGCACATCGTTTTGCGATAAGCTTCCACAGAGAGCTCCGTGGCAAGGCTATGACCGTGAGCGTGCTTGACGATGTTCCTGGTTTGGGGCCGGTGCGAAAAAAAGCGCTGTTAACACATTTTAGATCGTTTAAAAACTTAAAAGAGGCTAGCCTGGAAGAAATACGGGAGGCGAAACTTGTTCCTGGTGAAGTCGCTGAAAACCTCTTTGCAGTTCTGGAGCAGTATGGAGCTCATGAAAAATCAAAACAAGCAAAATTTGAGCCAGATCTACCTGAGCATCACAGCAGCAATTGAGATTTAGAACGGAGAATACAGTATGTCACAGAAGACACAGCACGTATCAGATCAGGCGGCAGAGGCAGTTCAGCCTGATCTGGTTATCGTCACAGGAATGAGCGGCGCTGGACGAACAGAGGCAATACA
>CAYFQW010000001.1:182132-214788 GCA_964345475.1 uncultured Raoultibacter sp. | reverse complement strand
ATCGCAGCGAGAGCTGCGTTCATAAAGCCCCCGGCTACGCCGGGGGATGATTACTCCAGAAGACAATCCCATCAACTATTTCAGGGTCAAGAGAATAACGGCTTACCTGCTTGTGATTGATAGGATTTCGAACATCCACATACGCCTCTTTGATGCGGTTCAAGAACCAATCACTGTAGTATTTTGGAATATCTGTTCTTCTGCTTGCGCTTATTATCACGAGACACCTATGTATGTTTCTATAGTATCTTTTCCGTCAGCTGTTGCTCGGTAGAAAACTCTGAGCTGCTGTCTGGAGTCAAGCTTGTACCCGACCTCTTCGATGAGCCCATTCGCTTCGGCAGTCATCAAGGCCTCGTTTACGGCTACCTCCTTGAACTGTCGGTGATCTGAGTAACGGTGTTCAAGTGCTTCTAAGGCGCTTAGAGAGTCCACTTCTGCTCCGTCTGGGAATAGCTTCAAAAGGGCATAGTTGAAGGGAAGAAGCTTGTCCTCGGGACTGCGATCGAGGGGAGCTGCAGGCTCAGGCTCAGCCTGATCTATGAGAGGAGCCCCACTTTCATACAAAGAGGAAGATCCGCTGAAGAGCTTGAGTGGGTTTACTGCTATCAAAAGGATGCCCCCGACCATGACGAACGCAGCCGCCCATTGAATAGGGGTAAGAACATAGCCTGTGGCCACGTCAAGCGAGCCGTCTACGTAGCCCCAACCCAAATAAAGACCGCAGACGAGGAAGCTGAAGAAGGGAACCCAGAATGAAAACGTACCGTTGCAGGCCATTCCTAAGGCAGTGCCGCACATGCTATTGCCCTTATACCAAAACCCGAAAGAAAGACCGGCTGCTAATCCGGATATAAGGAAAAAGAAAAGAGGTGAAGCTAGGAGCTTGGTCGACGGATCGAGCAAGGATCCCTGAAGGGCTTCGAAGAGCATCATCGGGTATAAGCCAATATTCCCTGCAATGAGAAAAAGGCTTGGAACTAAGATGAACAGAGAGACAAAGCCCGAAGTGGTCTGTCTGATGGTAATGCCGATTTCATAATCTAAAACTGATGTGCCGTATCCAGCAACTGCTCCTTCTATTCCCCAACCTAGTGCTGCGATGAAGGCAATGCTCAAACCTATGAGAAACTGCACGTCTACTTCGATACCGCTAAAGGCGGACGAGCCTATCATAAATGTCGCCAAAACGCAGATGAGGATGCCGCAAATCATGCGGAAGTTGAGCTTCTGCTTAAAAAGGAAGCGACTTAAGATAGCTCCTATGGCAGGGCAGAGGGCACTGATAGGCGTTGCTATGGGGCCGGACATAGTGAGCGCAATAACGTAAGCAGTCGATGCGATAGGACCTCCGATGACGGCGCATACAATCATGACTGCACCAGGCTTTGTTTTAATGGACCGCAGGAAGTCAGGGAATTTTCCATTAACTGCCGCTTTAGCCATCATCCAAAGGGCACTCAGAAAATCATTTATTCCCGAGCCAAGCGCTCCAAGAATGAGACATGCCATGGCGAAAGAAAGCACGAGGCCATTAATTGTTGTGCCGACGCCTTCTTCATACCATCCGCCCCCATACCATCCACCCCAATGCCCTGAGCCAGTTGCGGCAAGGAGGCAGGCTGAATAGACGCCGTACAAGACGCCTGAAAGCAAGGCGATTGAAATGCCCTTGATAAAGAATTTCTTAGCTTGGTTGCTTTTTTGTTCGCGAGCAGTTTCAGAATAGTTTTTGGGCATCTTAGGCCTCCGTTTTGACTGTCGAATCCACGATGTCGCTGTCGGTCATTGTGTCTTCCAAGTACGCACCCTTCTTAAGCAGGCGGTAGTAATCTTTCATATAGCGATACATATCGAGGGCGTAGCTTCCAAAGTCGTCCCCGAGCCCCTGTTTGTATTCGGTCCAAATACTCCACAGAAAGCCTCCAAGTGCAACGTACATATATAGCCTCGCTTCCTCAAGGCGTGTTGGTGTCTTCCCGAGGTACAGGTAGAGAGCCCTGTCCATCTGCTCCTTGTCGTATTGCGTATAGAGGGAAAACATGGCCACGTCGATGAGGGGGTCGGCATTGCCCGCATATTCCCAGTCAATGACCCGTATGTCCTTGTTTTCAAGGAAGAGAATGTTTGCGTAAATATAATCGATATGGCAAAGCTGCTCGGGAATGGCAAGGCGCTCTTTAAAACGGATAAGCTCATCAGCCCAAGATCGTACTTCTTCGTAGTCCTCAAACAAAATGGAGTCACGTTCTTTGGCAAGCTGTTCATAATACTCGATACGCTCTTTGATATCGAAGCGGTATTCTGCCTTGATGTGGCTAGCATGAATCCGCTTGAGCAACTGCATCATAATTTCGAGCTCGGTGTCATCATAAGGGTCGCCCACACGAGCCTGGTAAAAACGGGTGATTTTCACCCCGGAGTTCTCATCGAAATACATGAGTTCATCAGTTATATCGAGTGGCTTCATAAGCTCATAGCTGCGTTTTTCATTCTTTCTGCTTATAAGGCGATCCGTGCCGGTTCCCGGTATCCGGTACACATAGCTCTCTCCCTCTAGATCGAAGATGAAGCTAAAATTAGTCATTCCTTCAGTCATTGCCCGTACATTGCTAATAGCCGAAGAGGGGACATCGAACGCGTTTGCTATAGCCTTTACTACTTCTATATTGGTGCCTTTGAGGTAGCTTGGATCGTAGGTGCGAAGATCGTCAATAGTTTCGAATTCATACACCTCTGCCGCATCTTGCCTATTCAGGTACAAGGGGAGTTCCTGAATGTGCTCTTTGAGGATATGTTCCCAAAAATAGTCCTTGGTGCCAGGGCGATCAATATAATCCTCGAGGTATGCAAGGTATTTTCTTGAGAACTCATGCGTAAAATGAGCAGGGCCGACCATTGCCCATCCATTATCGGTCCCGTATTCAACAGATTCAATGATGTTGTGGGAACCTGGAATGGCGGACCATTTGTCTGATTTTCTTTCTAGAAATATACAGCACTGCCAGGTATCAGCTTCGTAGGTGTGGAAGATGTTGTGTTCCGACCAGTGGTCAGCTGCAAGTATGTAGGAGTTTGAAAGATGCTCGCGAGCAAGGTACAAGCTTGTCAGATTGCCCTTGGTGTCGTATTCGGGATTGTAGATAAGTTTGACGCCATACGCATCAATGAGATACTCGAATTTTTCTGCCAGGTAGCCAACTACTAGTACGATTTCTGGTATCCCCACTTCGAGCAGGTGCTCTATTTGACGCTCTATCATGCGCTGTCCCTTTACAAAGAGAAGGCCTTTTGGTGTGCTGTAAGTAAAGGGAACCATTCGTGTGCCCAGGCCAGCGGCAAGGATAATTGCGCTCTGTACTTTGAATTGTTCGAGCCATTCAAGGCCAGCATCAGTAATACAATAATTACCGATGCTTTGTGAGTTGTGTTCCTTGTTGTCATGTGAAACGCTGTCGTGAAGTTCTTGAGAGATATAGCCTTTTTCGAGAGCTTCTTCTATGAGGGGACCCATTGCATCAAGCGAAACGCCTATATCTTGAGAAAGACCATGAATGTTTTCGTGGGTATGTTCAATAACTGCCCTGCAGAGCTTTGCGAGAAGATTCAAGTTCGCACCTTTCCAACAACCTGTATTGTTCAATAAACTAAAAATATAGACTAAAGTGAACACTGTCAAGATATCTTTTCAGGACAGAGGAAAAATACTGGAGTCTGGCTGCCTCATGCTGAGGTTCTTCCAGAGATGGATACAGTTCATGTTCGTTTCCGGCTTCGGCAAGCCTTCGATGTAAAAACATTTGGCTGCCACGTGCCTGACCGCTTGCCCCATCGTCTTGCCCTTAACATCGACCATACGCAGCCGTTCACGTGATTATTCGGTGAATTTTAGCTCTCTTTAGAACTAAATTTGCATGCAGGCTTTGTTTATTGATATCATTTCTGGTTGCCGCTGTTATCTTATTCGCGTGAAGGAGCGCTTTTGTCCAAAGAAGATGCTATCGAGCTAGAGGGGACAGTTCTCGAAGCTTTACCCAATGCTATGTTTAAGGTTGAACTCGAGAACGGACACGTAGTATTAGCTCATATTTCAGGTAAAATGCGTATGCACTATATCAAAATCTTACCTGGAGATAAAGTTACGGTAGAGCTTTCTGTGTACGATCTCGATCGTGGAAGAATAACCTACCGCTATAAGTAAAATACATCTAAAACACATCTATGGGTATAGGTGTGTACTTTTGTGTTTCATTGAACACATGTTCAAACAAGAAACAACAGGGGTCGCTGCTTGACATGACTCCCAGAACCGAACTGAACAAACAAACACCTGCGGCTGGGTGTAACTATACAAGCGAAGAATACAGAAAGGCTTTTTTTGAAAGAGGCCTGCACAAACCGAAAGGAAATAAATATGAAGGTACGTCCTTCGGTCAAGAAAATGTGCGACAAATGCAAGATCGTCCGGCGCAAGGGCAAGGTCCTCGTTATTTGCGAGAACCCACGCCATAAACAGCGCCAGGGCTAAGAGAAAGAGGAGTCATTATATGGCACGTCTAGTCGGTGTCGACCTCCCTCGCGATAAGCGCATTGAAGTCGGCTTGACCTACATTTATGGTATTGGTACCACTACATCGAGAAAAATTCTTTCCGAAACTGAGATAAATCCCAACACACGGGTGAATGATCTGAGTGAGGAAGATTTGACTAAGCTGCGTGACTACATTCAAGAAAATCTCAAAGTTGAAGGTGATTTGCACCGTGAGGTTTCGCAGAATGTTAAGCGCCTTATGGAAATCGGTTGCTACAGGGGCTTGCGTCATCGTCGTGGACTTCCCGTTCGCGGACAGCGCACGCACACGAATGCGCGTACACGCAAAGGACCCAAACGGCAAATCGGTGGAAAGAAAAAGTGAGGTAGCTTAATTGGCAGCAAAGAAAAGTGCACGTACGCGCATTAGGCGATCTGATCGTAAGAATGTCGCCGTGGGCGCCGCACACATTAAATCAACGTTTAACAACACAATCGTAAGCATCACTGACCCTCAGGGAAATGTGATCTCTTGGCAGTCTGCTGGTACGGTAGGGTTTAAAGGCTCTCGCAAATCCACTCCCTTTGCAGCACAGATGACTGCAGAGGCTGCAGCGAAGATGGCTATGGAGCATGGTCTTAAAAAAGTATCCGTGTTCGTTAAGGGTCCAGGTTCTGGCCGCGAGACCGCCATTCGTTCATTGCAGGCCGCTGGCCTTGAAATAGCCAGTATCCAAGATTGCACACCTATTCCGCACAACGGCTGCCGTCAGCGCAAACGCCGTCGCGTGTAATTGAAAGGATCGAAAACTATGGCAATTAATAGAACTCCGGTTCTAAAGCGCTGTCGCCAGCTCGGCATAGATCCGGTCGTTATGGGCTACAGCAGCAAAAAAGAATCAATCCGTCAGCCGAAACGTCGTCGCAAGGAAAGCGAATACGGTTTGCAGCTGCGTGAAAAACAAAAAGCAAAATTTATTTATGGCGTTCTCGAGAAGCAGTTTCTTGGGTATTACAAAAGGGCAAAGTCGATGCCTGGCGTACCTGGCGAGAACCTCATGCAGATTCTCGAGTCTCGACTCGATAACGTTGTCTTTCGTTTGGGTTTTGCTCGCACCCGTAAAGAAGCACGTCAAACGGTTACCCATGGCCATATCTCGGTCAATGGTAAGCGTGTAGACATACCTTCTTACCGCGTTCGTGCAGGAGACCTGATTGCAGTCGTTCCAAAGGCCAAAGAATTGCTTGTTATAAAAAGTGCTCTCGTTTCAAATGAGCGTGTGCAGGTTCCTGCATGGCTCGAGGTTGATATCGAGAAGTTGCAGGGCTCCGTGCTCGAGCTGCCTACGCGCGATCAAATCGATCTTGACATTCGCGAACAGCTTATTGTCGAGCTCTATTCCAAGTAATGTTTTTTGCGGCTTTTAAGGAGGCTCACACAATATGACAGAGTTCATGAGGCCGACGGTAACAACGGAAGAAGTCAACGAGACAGTTGCTCGTTTCGTTGTCGAGCCGCTTGAGCGTGGTTACGGCTATACGCTTGGTAATTGCATGCGCCGCGTGCTGCTCTCATCGTTGGATGGTGCGAAAGCTACAGCTATCCAGATCGAAGGGGTGCATCACGAGTTTTCAACCGCCGAAGGTGTTATTGATGATATAACTGATATTGTCCTGAACGTAAAGGGCTTGGTTTTCTCTGCCCTTCTCGACGACTGCGAAGAGGCAACCGCACGGTTGTCAGCGGTAGGACCTTGCACCGTTACCGGCGCCGACCTAGAAGTTCCCGCAGAGTTTGATCTTATCAACCCAGATCATGTGATCTGTAGTATCGCCGATGGTGGACAGCTTAATATGGACATCCGTATTGGAGTTGGTCGCGGCTACGTTTCTGCCGAGCGCAACAAGCGTGTGGAGGACCCGATTGGCGTAATATACGTTGATTCATTATTCTCACCTGTTCGCCGTTGCACCTCGAACGTGACAGATACTCGCGTTGGACAACGTACAGACTACGATAAGCTGGTATTTGAAGTTGAGACCGATGGCTCTATTACCCCCACCGACGCGGTATGCAGTGCAGCTAATATAGTAACCCAATACATGGGTGCATTCCTCAGTCTAACAGAGACAGAAGAAGACGAGGAGATAGAAGTGCCCTCCATTTTTGCACCTGAGGGCGTCGAGACGAACGCCGAGCTTGATAAGCAAATTGAAGATCTCGATCTTTCTGTCCGTTCTTACAACTGCCTGAAGCGTGCCGGCATTCATTCTGTGCGTCAGTTGGTTGAATTCTCTGAAGGCGATCTTTTGAATATAAGGAACTTCGGTGCGAAATCCATCGAAGAGGTGAAGGATAAGCTCATCTCTATGGATCTCAATTTGAAACAATAGGAGATATAAAGCTATGAGACACTATAAGAGAGGTCGTAAGCTTGGCACGGACGCCAGCCACACCAAGGCAATGAAGAAAAACCTTGTCTGCGCCCTGTTTCTTAACGACCGTATAAAAACTATCGACGTGCGCGCTAAGGAGATCCGTGGCGATGTCGATCGTATTATTACCTGGGCAAAGCGCGGTGATATTCACTCTCGCCGTTTGGCCATTGCAGCCCTTGGTGACAAAGAGTTGGTTCGTGAGATATTTGAAAAGGTTGATCAGGGGATGTTCGCCGATCGCAATGGTGGCTATTCCCGTATCATGAAACTTGGTACGCGCAAAGGTGACAACGCCAACATGGTTATCATGGAGCTTGTTACCGAGCCAGTCCCAAAGAAAAAAGAAGAAAAACCAGCCGCAAAGAAAGCTTCTGCCAAGAAGGCTGCCCCAAAAAAGGTGACAGCTCAAAAAGTGACGGAAGAGGATGCGGAAAAGCCTGAAAGTGAGGCTGTTGTCGAAGCAGAGCCTGTGGAAGAAGCGTCAGCAGCCCAAGAAGAAGCTGCCGCTGAGGTAAAGGCTGAGACAGAAGAGGCCGAGGTCGAGGCAGAAGAAGTTCCCTCTGAAACAGAAGCAGAGAAAGAGTAAGCATCTGCGGCCAGAAGTAAAACGGCCCAACAGGGACGGTTTGGGAATAAAGTACATTACGTAAAAACGGAAGCCATATGAGCTTCCGTTTTTACTAGGGGTAGCTAAGATTGGATTCATGTAAGACGATAGGAAGGCAGGATGTATGGACTTAGAAAAGATCGAGCAAGGGGTTCGTCTTATCCTCGAAGGTGTTGGGGAAGATCCCGAAAGAGAAGGTTTGCTTGACACGCCCGCTCGCGTTGCGAGGATGTATGAAGAGGTGTTCTCCGGACTTGAGGCTGATCCTGCAAGCTGCTTCGAGGTGACCTTCGATGAGGGTCACAGAGAAATGATCTTAGTCCGAGACATACCCTTCTACTCTATGTGCGAACATCATCTTGTTCCCTTTTTCGGTTTGGCACATATTGCCTATATCCCTTCAATAAATGGCCGTATTTGCGGCCTTTCAAAACTTGCTCGCCTCCTCGATGTGTATGCAAGACGCCCTCAAGTCCAGGAGCGTTTAACATCACAGGTGGCTGACACGATTGTTGAATATCTTGAACCTCAAGGAGCCATCGTAGTACTCGAGGCCGAGCATATGTGCATGAGTATGCGAGGCGTGAAAAAGCCTGGAACGAAAACGACGACCAGCGCCGTGCGAGGTTCGTTCCAGCGGAGCAGTGTGACCAGGTCAGAAGCTCTTTCTTTGATGTTTTCAAAATAGATCTGAAAACATGTCTCGCTGAGCATTCGAACACTTCAAGGTAGGGTACGATAAGACCGAAGTAGATGTTTTGAGGGCAGAAGGCGTACATGTTCTGTATACTGAGCATGTGCTGCATGCTCAGCACGCCTAGGACTATTGTAGGTGTGGAAGATCGCGCGGTACAGCTTTTTCAACGCAGCATGAATACAAGGGAGGAACCAGTATGGCAACCTTAAACGATTTTACAAACGAGATTTTTGAAAAGGCAGACGAAGTAACATCCTTTATTAAGGATAAGGCTCCAGGCGTCGCTGATAAAGCTAAAGAGCTTGTTGACCAGGTCCAAGAAAAGGCACCTGGAATTTTTGAACAGGTCAAAGATAGCGGTAAGGAGTTCACTGAGGGCGCGCGCGATCTTATGGAAGATGTTAATAAGAAGGCTCAGGAAGTGATTGGCGATATTAAGAAGCAGGACAAATAGCACGAAGCTGGCAGCGCAAGGTCGGCAGCATGTGGCTGGCAACACGGAGACTAGCGGAGCAAAGCTGGCGGCACGTGACAGGCGACATGAGACCAGCGAAACAAAGCTGGCGGCGCGTGTCGAGCGAATTAACATATCGTCCGAAACAAGATTAGATGCAGATTAGTCTACATAGCTACATCTCAAAAAATTCTTCGATTCATCGTTCGGATACCCGGGTGAAGTTTGTCTTGCTCATCGCATATTCAGCAACTTTATTCTTCGTTCGAACGTGGACGGGCTTACTGGTATGCCTCATAGCTTGCTTAGCTGCTTGCGTTTTGGCTCGCTTGCCCCTTAAAACCCTTTTTTCGCTGCTTCTTCCTCTGTATATTCTGCTTCTTTTCGTACTGCTTTTTAATTCTTTTTCTTTTGATAATGTCGCAGAGCCGAGCGTGTACGGGCTAGGACAGGTCTCTGCTGGGGTGTTTCAGGCCATGGAGCCGATGCATCTGATTAGGGGGCTCTACTTTATTCCTGCCGGATTTTCCTTGGGATGCTTTTATTCCTTACGTATCCTTCTGCTCGTGTTAGCCAGTTTGGTTCTAAGCCTCTCGAGCACCTCAAACGAGCTCGTTGATGCACTGTTGGACTTCATGGCTCCTCTGCGTCGTGTCAGAGTGCCCGTCGATGACGTAGCCATGATTGTGTCTATCGCTTTGCGGTTTATACCTCTGACCGCCGAAGAGCTGACCCGGGTTCAGGCTGCCCAGCAATCGAGGGGTGCAAGGTTTTCTGAAGGGGGCCCCATACGTCGAATAAAAGCTTGGCAACCTGTGCTCATTCCTTTGTTTGTAGGGCTTTTTCGCAGGGCTGACACCTTGGCGACAGCCATGGATTCACGCTGTTATGGCATGAGCGAAGCACGTAGTCGTTTGCATCCTCGCGCGTTCACCCTTCGGTCCTTTATGACTATGTCTCTAGGCTTAGGTCTTTGTTTTGCATGCGGGTTTTTCCTCTAATTATTTCGTATGAGATGCACGTGGTGTGCATGCTGCAACACAGGCTCGAAGGCCCCTGTTCAACGAAGGTGCCTTTCTTATGCTTGGAAAGCAGAAATCACTTCCATTCAGCTCTATGGAACCTATTTGAGTGAGGGGCTCTTATGGGAAGTAGGGTATTCTTGTTCGATTCCTAAAGAATAATCTGTGCCAAGAGGCATCTTCTTGTATCATAGGATCCGTACGAAGATTATGTTTGTATTAGGTATATAGATGAAGTATTCAGATAGGCTAAGGAGGCTGTTCATGAGCATCATTATTGATGTGTATGGTCGCGAAGTGCTTGATTCCCGCGGCAATCCTACCGTAGAGGTTGAAGTTGTTTTAGGGGATGGTTCATTCGGGCATGCAATAGTGCCCAGCGGCGCTTCGACTGGTGCCTTCGAGGCGATTGAGCTTCGCGATGGTGATGACGAGCGGTATTTAGGGAAGGGTACGCTCAAAGCGGTGTCTCACGTAAACGAAGATCTTGCAGATGCTATTATCGGCATGCATGCCGACGAACAACGCTTGATCGATTTAGAGATGATCGATCTTGATGGTACGGATAACAAAGCTAAGTTCGGGGCTAACGCTATCCTTGGCGTTTCCCTGGCAGTTGCAAAAGCGGCTGCCGAATCCTCTTATCTACCTTTTTATAAATACGTGGGTGGCCCCAATGCTACAACGCTTCCTGTTCCTATGATGAACATTCTCAACGGAGGGGCACACGCCGACAACAACGTTGATTTTCAAGAGTTCATGATTATGCCGGTGGGAGCCGACTCCTTTGCCGAGGCGGTTCGTTGGTGTTCAGAGATTTATCATACCTTACGCAGGGTTTTGAACGAGGCCGGGCTTTCTGGTGGGGTAGGAGACGAGGGCGGTTTTGCTCCCGATTTCACAACTAATGAAGAGCCGCTCGAGTATATTACGCAAGCCTGCAAAAAGGCTGGATATGAGCCAGGTGCCGATATTTTGTTTGCGATGGATCCTGCGGCAACAGAGTTTTACGATGTTGAAAAGAAGAAATATGTCCTTGCGGGTGAAGACCGTGAATTGACGAGTGAGGAAATGGTTGATTACTGGGCGAATCTTGTTGAGAAGTATCCGATAATTTCACTTGAAGATGGTATGGCAGAGGAAGATTGGGATGGATGGAAGGCTTTGACCGACCGTATCGGCGATAGGGTTCAGCTGGTCGGCGACGATTTGTTCGTAACAAACCCTGAGCGCCTCGCACGCGGTATCGAGATGGGTTGCGCGAATTCTATCCTCATCAAGGTAAATCAGATTGGGACCTTATCTGAAACGCTCGACGCAATTCAAATGGCTAAACAGGCTGGCTACACGTGCGTAATCAGCCACCGTTCAGGGGAAACAGAAGACACAACAATTGCCGATCTGGCGGTGGCAAGCAATGCTGGTCAGATTAAGGCTGGCGCACCTTGCCGCAGCGACAGGGTCGCAAAATACAATCGTCTTATACGGATAGAGGAAGAACTTGATCTTGCTGGCGTGTATGCTGGAATGAAGGCATTTTACAACATCAGCCGATAAATTTGAGTATATAAGAATGTATGAGGAGGATTAGGCATGCTGGAAATGCTTTCTTTGGAAGAAGCACAGAAACTTGTTTTATCTCAGGTTAAACCCCTTTCTACTGAAGTGGTGTCTACCTTAGATGTTGTGGGGCGGGTATCGGTTAAGGCTTTGCAGAGTGATATCGATGTATCTTCTTTTGCCCATTCAGCTATGGATGGATACGCCCTGCTTGCTAAAGACATCGAAGACGCAAGCGACGAAAACCCGGTGGAGCTCGATGTTATCGCTGAGATCCCTGCTGGTGTAAATTATGACGGCCCCGTCGAATCCGGCCAATGCGTCCGTATTATGACGGGCGCCCCCGTCCCTGAATGTCTTGACTCGGTAGTAAAGTTTGAGATAGTTGATACGCTTGGCAACTCTGGTATGACAGGAACAAAAGTTGCTTTTACTGCGCCCACCTCATACCGTTCGAATGTACGCGAGGCTGGAGAAGAAGCAAAAGCCGGAGAGACTATTGTTGAGGCGCATGAGGTCATTGGCAGTGCTGGGGTGGGTTTTCTAGCCAGCTGTGGCATCGTTGAAATTGAAACGTATCGTCGTCCGCGTGTTGCAATTATTGCGATTGGCTCTGAGCTGGTTCCCCCGACTGAAAAACCCCGCGCAGGGCAGATCCGTAATTCCAATGGTCATGCAATTGCGGCATGCGTGCAGGCTGCTGGAGGTATTCCTACCATGCTCCCAAGCCTTGACGACGATCCAGAACTTTTGGCTGACTGTATCTCCGATGCAGTAAAATCCTACGACTTTGTTATTACGACGGGAGGAGCCTCAAACGGCGACTATGATTTTATCAAGCCTGTTGTTGAGAGCTTGGGCGACCTTCTTATGACGACGGTAAATATGAGGCCTGGAAAAGCACAGACTTTCGGTATCGTCGAGGGAGTCCCTGTATTCGGCCTGCCAGGAAACCCCGCAGCAGCTTACCTTGGTTTTGAAATGATTATTCGCGCTGCCCTGAGAAAAATGCAAGGCTATACACATTTTTCTCGCCCGAAGATAAAGGCAAGGCTCGGCAACGATGTGAAAAAACGGGATCCTCGTAGAATATTCCTACGTTCAAATCTGTACAAAGATGATGACGGCGGATATACCGTTGTTCCAGCAACGAATCAAAGCTCGGGTTTATTTGGTGTCATACAAAGAAGCAACTGCATGGCTATTATTCCCGAAGGCCTAGAATCGCGTACAGCAGGTTCGATAATCGAATGCATTTTGTTGGATGTTCCGGAAGAATTAAGTTTATAGGAATAACCTATGCCAACTTGGACAAACGAAGTGCCTTGCTCAAGCAACAAGAAGGGAAAGGTAGCACATGCATAAAGATACACCCATTCGGTTCGCGCTTATCACCTGCTCGGATACGCGCAGCATTAAGCAAGATACGGCAGGAGCAGCACTTGAAGGGCTTATTCAAGAAAAAGGATGGCACTGTGAAGGCCATGTAGTAGTAAAAGACGAGCGTGAAGAAATAGCAAAGGCTATTGTGGAGGCCGCCGACAAGCTGGATGTAGATGTGGTTTTGACTTGTGGGGGAAGCGGGCTTTCCTTACGCGATGTCACCCCAGAAGCAACACAGGATGCGTGTGAAAGGTATGTTCCTGGTATTGCTGAGGCTATGAGGGCGCACAGCTTGAAGATTACCCCTTATGCGATGCTTTCGCGTGCTTTATGCATGCAAAGGGGGTCTACGCTGGTAATCAATCTTCCAGGCAGTGAAAAAGCTGCCCGTGAGAATTGGGAAGGCATTGTAGATGTTTTACCGCACGCTGTATCAATGATGGCTGGGTGTGGGCATTAAGAGTTTATAGGAACCGACACTTGCAGGCAGCCGTTTGATATATTTTATACGGTTTAAAGTTTATAAGCGTTTCAAAGATTGAAGCATTTGAAACCTAGTGACTGAAGCTATACGAACTTTAGACCTGAGGAGAAAGATATGGTAGTGGACGATATCCCTAATGGGTTTACTGGGTTTGCGAATAAGAATTTTCAATACTCTCGCGACATAGAGTCTGCAAAAGGCAATGAAGCTGTTCCCTTCGATCCGGAGAAACTAGGCCACATCTCAGAGTTGGACAGACGATGGTCTTGGGTAGAAGTGGATCTAAATGCAATCCGGCATAATGTGATGCTGGCTAAACAGAAAATCGATAGGCGTTGTCGTCTCTTGGCGGTTGTTAAGGCGGACGCTTACGGGCACGGTGCTGTTCGTGTCGCAAAGACTGCCCTTAATTCGGGAGCTGACTATCTCGGCGTGGCAACAATTGACGAAGCGATTGAGTTGCGCGAGGCATTGATAAACGCTCCTGTGCTTATTCTGTCAGAGCCTCCCATAGCATCAATACCCTTACTTCTCGCGTATAAAGTTATGCCTACCGTCTATACACCAGAGTTTGTTATTCAATATGCCGAGCTTGCTGATGCCCATAATATTAGAGCGCCGTATCATCTCAAAATAAACACTGGAATGAACCGCATAGGCGTTCGCCATGATGAGGTTCTTGAATTCATGAAGCGGATAAATTTTCATCGCGCCTTAGACCTGGTAGGAACTTTTACCCATTTTGCAACGGCCGATACCGCCGAGACTCTCGACTTCCAAATTCAAGTAAAGCGTTTTTTCGAAGCTGTTCACAGCATGCAGGCAGCCGGTATCAACCCGGGCATCGTCCATGCATCAAATTCCGCAGCGCTGTTCCGTTATCCTGACGTACATTTCGATATGGTCCGCATGGGTATTTCTCTATACGGTATCCATGCTTGCAAGGAGACTCGGCATCTAGCAGACTTACAGCCCGCCATGTCGGTGAAGGCTCGCGTTGTCGACGTTCGCTCGGTGGCTATGAGTGAAGGGGTAAGTTATGGAATGTCGTATCGAAGTCCCGGAAGTGTCATAATATGCACCCTTCCTATTGGCTATGCTGATGGGCTTAGCCGGGCGTTGTCAGATCGCATCGATTTTATCTATCACGGAGAGGCAGTGCGGCAGGTGGGCGCGATATGCATGGACCAGTGTATGTTTGAGGTTGATATGAGAACCTTTGGGAGGAAGCAGCGTTTAAGTCCGCAGATAGGTGATGAAGTTATCATTTTGGGCAGACAGGACGATAAAATTATTGCAGCTGACGCCATGGCAATCATGCTAGGAACTGTTCCCCACGAAGTTACAACGGGTTTCTCTCACCGTATGCCACGAATATATGTATAGGCGAACTAAGATGTCTTCCACGCTCGACGAGATAAGAAAAGAAGTCAGTACATGTAAAAAGTGTCCGCTTTGGGAAGGTCGCACCCAGGTAGTTTTTGGCGCGGGTAGCCCACAGGCAAAGGTTTTGATTATCGGCGAAGCCCCGGGAAAAAATGAGGATATACAGGGTGAGCCTTTTGTCGGTGCCGCAGGGAAGTACTTAAATGAGCTTTTAAGTTATGCAGGGCTCGTGCGTGAAGAAGTTTTTATTGCAAATGTCCTGAAATGTCGACCGCCGAGCAACCGAGACCCCTTGCCAGAGGAAATCGAGATCTGCGCTCCCTATCTGCGCAGTCAGACGAGGGCGATACATCCCGATATCATTGTTACCTTAGGAAACTTTGCTACGAAGTTTATATTAAAGACAGAAGTGGGCATTACGCGTCTTCACGGGGTAGTGCAGAAGGCGGGCAGGTTCACAGTTCTGCCCGTATACCATCCAGCAGCTGCCATCTACGACAGAAGCAAGCGGGATGCGCTTGAAGCTGATTTTCGACTTTTGGGGCAGCTTCTACAGCCTGGGGATAGTAAATAAGGCTTCCTGCAGTTCGCCTTTTGCAGCGATTTCTCGACAGCAGAGTCTTCATACTTCGCGTCATCCTCCTTAGACGAGGATCTAAGCCCATGTTTTGCGGTTTGCTTTAGTGTCCCAAAATAAAAAAATGGTGGTATCCTTTGTCTTTGTACATATGGGAAATATTTTGCACATAACCTCTGTTTCCCCAAAAGGACTGTAGATATTGAAAGGCAGATGCTTGTGGACTTTGACCCAGTAGCATATATCAATGAACCTCGATGGACTGAATCCAGATATGGCCTTGAGCGTATACAGGAGCTTTTAGATCGCCTCGGCCACCCTCAAGATAGCTTGAGGGTGATTCACGTTGCAGGCACTAACGGCAAAGGCTCAACCTGCGCATTCTTGTCTCAAATCTTACAAAAGGCTGGCTATCGTACAGGTTTGTTCACAAGCCCCTATATCATAGAGTTTGCAGACCGAATACGTGTCAATGGTATCAATATCGGCGCCGGCGACTTAATGGATGTGACGTTGAAGGTTAAGGCGGTCGCTGATGCTATGGACGATCATCCTACCGAATTCGAGCTCATGACAGCTCTTGCGTTTCTGTACTTCAAACAAGAAGCTTGCGATATCGTAGTGTGCGAGACAGGTTTGGGAGGACGACTCGATTCAACGAACGTAATTGAACGTCCAGAATTGAGCATCCTCAGCTCAATCGATATGGATCATACTGAGCTTTTAGGACATAGCCTTGAGGCGATTGCCCGGGAAAAAGCGGGTATCATAAAAACCGGTATCCCCGTTATTTCTTGGCCCCAAAAACAAGAGGCAGAAAAAGTGATAGAAAAGATTGCAGCCGAAAATAAAAGTCAGCTTATTGTTCCCGATTTTTCTCAGCTGTGCACCTATCTTCTTCCAAAACTGTCTCAGTCAGGGCATGAAGAGCCCCTAAGGCAAGTTTTCGATTACAAGGGATATAAAGAACTCAGTATTTCTATGTTAGGAAGCTTTCAGCCCTATAACGCTTCCCTTGCGATCGAGGCGGTCGAGGTTTTGAACTTGTGTGGTTGGCATATTGATGATGGCGCTTTACGTGAAGGCCTCGCCTCGGCTCGGTGGGGAGGCCGGTTTGAGATAGTGCGAAATGATCCTGTTTTCGTTATTGATGGAGCCCATAACAAGGCAGCTGCCCAGAGCCTGGTTCAGTCTTTGAAGCAAGTATTTCCTGACAGGAAGTTTATCTTTCTCGTAGGTTTTTTAAAAGACAAGGACTATATGTCAATACTCGAAGATTTTATCCCCTTAGCTGAAGTCTTTTTAACGATAGCACCCCCTAACCAACGAGCCTTGTCTGCCGACGAACTGGCAACAGAAATAAGGGGTTTGCAACAAAGATGCGATGAGGGGAGTATGGCCTCGGTAGACTCATTTGAGGACATTTCCTTGGCAGTTGGACACGCGCTTGAATTGGCACAGGCAAGGCAAAATAAAGGAATTATTTGCGCCTTCGGGAGTTTATATTCAATACATGACATTAGAAGGGGGCTCGGATTGTAATGCTTGAACTGGGAAACGCAGCTCAGGGGGAAACAGGATATTTTGAATATAGCAGCGAAGCGACAGCATGGCTTTGCGAGCGAGACGATCGCTTGGGTGAGGTTATAAAAACCATCGGACCTGTTCAAAGGGATGTTCATGACGATCTTTTCTCTGCTCTCATCAATGCAATTGTAGGTCAACAGATTTCCTCGAAGGCTCAAGAAACTGTTTGGAACAGGATGCTTGATGGCTTAGGGGGCATCAAGCCGGAATTAATCATGTCGAATACAGAAGAGGAGCTACAAAGTTTCGGCCTATCTTTTCGAAAAGTAGAGTATATAAGAAATGCGGCTGAAAAGATTATCGATGGCAGCCTAGATCTTGAGGGCTTGCATGAAAAGTCTGATGATGAGGTGCGCCGCGAGCTCTCATCGCTTAAGGGAATTGGGTCGTGGACAGCAGAAATGCTTATGATTTTTGCCATGCAGCGCATGGATGTTGTGAGTTATGGCGATCTTGCAATATTGCGAGGCATGAGAATGGTCTACCATCACAGGAAAATAACCCCTGCACTGTTTGCAAAATACCGTCGTAGGTATTCTCCTTACGGCACGGTAGCAAGCCTGTATTTATGGGAAGTAGCGGGGGGAGCTATCGATGGCATGAGAGACTACGAGCCTAAAAAGAAAAAGCAAGTCAAAAAGAATAGTTAAACCTTCTGCCCGTTCGGTTGTTTGGTGCGTTGATATGTTTTGGGATGCTTCTTGGAGCCCGCTCATACGAAGCATTGTTGAAAATAGTTTTGAGATGGCATAGGAGCAACCATACGGCTGCCCCTATGCTCATTCGGGGGCTTAGTGACTGCAAGCCTGATCTGACGACATTATTTCAACTTCGCCTTTTATCACCTTCGATACGACCGCACCAACTTGGGGGGTCTGACCTTCGTAATATACCGTGATTCCAACCCCGTTAAAGCCTGAAAGTGGACGCGCACCCATGCCAGCGACAACGATGGCGTTGACACCTTCTCCTGCAAGGAGATTGACTGGTCTTAAGCACCCACCTTCTTCATGGGGGAGGTTTTTAAGGGTGGTTACCTCTTTGATTTCGCCATCCTCTATGTCAACAAGAGTGAAGCAGTCGCAATGGCCGAAGTGGCCCGATCTTTCAGCCTCAAGTCCACCGTTGCCAACAGAAGGTACTGCTAATCTCATTGCTTTTGTCATTTCTTTCATCTTCTTTCTTTCGTCTTGTGTTTAACAAAATTTTATAGTTTTAACCCTTTTTCCAATTGCTCTCCTAAGATACGACAGGCTTTTTCGCGTTGCCTTAGGATAAGAAGCCATTGTCTCGCAAGCTCGACGCCGTGTTCGGTAATTTCGTACTCTCGTCGCCGAGGACCTGTTGTCTCTTCGTCCCACCTTGACACAACGGCACCCTCGTTTTCTAAACGCCGCAAAGTACGATACAGCCCACCAACATCTACCTCTATATCTCCATCAGTCATTTCAAGAATAGTTTTTCGCATGTCGTATCCATGCCCATCCTCGAACAGCAAGGCTGCAAGAGCAGCAGCTTCAACTGAGGCGCCACTGCCACCGCCCCGTGCGCGACGACAGCAAGGTTTCTCTGTTCCTGTCTCATCACACCTTGGCACGGCCTACTCCTTTCTTATAAATCTTCTTTTGATAGGGGAAGTATATGCCTAAAACATATATGCTGTCAACATATAATAATATCAAAGAAATGAGACGAGCGAATTTGTCCTCGAATGGTCGTGCTTTTTCTAGGTCTTCATAAAGAAGGGATAGCTTTCGTAGGAAAGCATATCACGTAACTGCGGTATTTATTTACAGGGTCTGCTGTTTTATGCTTGGATACATATATGAGTATTTTCTAAGAGAAAGCACCTTGGGCGTGTGTTGGTGTGGGAGAAGGTCGAAACCCGACACCAGATACAAAGCATCATCTCTCTGGCAGAACATTCTCATGATATATTAAGAAAAAGACAAGACAAAATCTTGTGAGGTGAGTGCGATATGTATGGGATGAAAGAATTTTCAGCGATGACAGGTTTGTCTCCGTCTAGGGTGCGATTCTACGAGAAGCAGGGTTTGGCACTCTCGAATCGTCGTAAAAACGGATACCGGGTTTTTACGCCAGAAGACGCTTTTCGATCGAATGCATTTCGTATGTTCCTTCAGTACGGGTTCAGCGTTGAAGAGGCGATACGCCTGCTTGATACCAAGCAAAAAACTGAGGAATTTGAACAGCTTCTTTTGAAGCGAATCGAGGGTTTGAGGCAGGAGGCCGATGCGATAGAGTATCGTTTGCGTCGACTTGTACACGCCCATGAACAGCTTAACTCAGACAAGGATTTTGAGTTTGAGGAGGTGGATATGCCCGATCAGGTCTTCGTCCGTGCTTCAATAGGGAGGGATTTCAGCATCTCGCTTACTAATGAGGCGGCTCTTATCGAATACTATGATCTTTTGACTCTAACGAGTTGCGCTCGTGTTGTGAGCAGAGATAAACTTTTCGATGAGGGCGACGCCATGGATCCCAGCTACGTTCTCACCCTGCCAGAATACGAAAAGTATCGACTGAGTGAGGAGGCTCTTACTAAAACCGAGTATTTACGTCTTGGAAAATGTGTTCGATACGACAGGCAGCTCACCCGAGAGAAGAGCGCGCATAAAGAGTCCTATGATCCTCTCTTAACGTACCTAGAAAGAAAAGGATATAAAATACGCGATGACATTATGATATTTCCCTCCTTTTTCAATTTGGATGGAAAAGGACGGGATGCAGAAATCCTCTACATTCCTATCAGCTAGCTTTTGTTGGCTATCTATTCGTTAAAAAATGAGAGAAGCCCCGGTGTCAATAAGAGACACCCGGGCTTCTGTGAGTTGATTATTTTAGAGGCCTACAGAAATAAGGATTCTTCATCTGGTGCGTACGCATGACATTGCGAGCAGTAATTGTACGAGAGCACCTGGTCTGCTTCGTGGCAGTTCACGCAGGTATTGTACCCCCCATGTATTGAGTCGTGCGGGTTCCAATCCCCGAGGTCGGCAGTTAATTCAGCTACTGCTTCATAGCTTTCTCCATGACAGCTCAGGCATTGCTCATCAGAGATAAAAGAGCCTTCTGTTTGAACAGCGCTTTCTTGGGAGGACTGTGCATTTTCGTTGACAGCGGTATCTTTTTGTTGAGCAGTGCAACCGCCAACTAATGGAATAAAAATGAAGGCAGAAACTACAAAAGCCAAAAATATGTTGGTTTTTATTCTCGCTTCACTCATGATTGGCCTCCTTTCAGCATATGTTCAGCCGCTATATACGCCAAAGTGGCGGCCCTGCCTACGGAAGTGCCCGGAATATGGCGCGGGTAATTTCCAGAATAAAAGTTACCAGAGGCATTACCTGTTGCATACAGCCCTTCTATCGGCTTGCTGTCCGTATCTAGCACTTGCGCATCACCGTTGATACTGAGGCCTCCTACCGTTGCGAGGATAACACTGTTGGTCAGGAGGGCGTAGTAGGTGCCACCACTGAAGGGTATCGTGTTTCCTGTGTAGCGATAATAGTCAGGTTCGCGCTCGAGCCCTTCTAAGAGAAAGCTGTTATAGCGGTCAACAGTTGCTTCGAGAGCCTCTGGATCGAGATCGATCATTTTGGCGAGTTCGCTTAAAGAGTCGGCGCGGAAAAGGAAGCCTTTCTCTTCGTCAAGATCGAACTGTTTGCTTGCATTAGGTACTTTTTCAAGCGTTCCAGCTATCATTGCTTGATCGAAAATGTGATAGCACTTCTTACCTTGCCGGTACTGAACGTTGATGGCATTTGAGATATATTGGCGGGCGCCGTTTTCGTTCACAAAGCGCTGGCAATCGGAATTTACAATGATAGAATAGTTCATAGCACCTGGAAAATATACACGCTTTTCAACAAAGGTCCCTGGAGTGGCGTTGCTAAAGTTCATAACTGGGTGGGGGAGTGAATCCATCGACGCGCCGACCTTAAGCCCCATCATATGGCCGTCTCCTGTAGTTCCCCAACCAGGGTTCCACCAAGCTGACGACTCGTAATCTTCGGGACGTACCCACGTCTGCATCATTTCTGGATTTGCATCATAGCCACCGGTTGCTAAGAGGACTCCTTTCGAGGCTATAAACTTGATGTAGTCGTCTCCGCTTTTCGCAATACAGCCGCTAACCCTTCCACTAGGCTCACGAATGAGCTGTACGGCAGGTGTCTCGTACCGAAATTGAACGTTCGCATAGCTTTCGGCTACTTTCTGTAGCTCTTTGCAGACGTATATTCCGAAGAGCCATGTTTTGCTGATGCCTTCAGGCATCCTAAAGTTAACATAACTGTCAATGACTGGAAATCCATTGTAATTGGGTGCCTGGTCAAACTTGTAGAGCTCCCAGCCTGCGCCACCCTTATCAAGCATCTCCTGCCAAAAATCAGCCATCTCACCAGAACGTGCAACATAGCTTTCGATAGGACCTGGATCGACACGCCAATCTGCTGCTCGATAGATTTCATCGCGTAATTCAGCGGGATCTATGTCGATGCCCTCTTCTATTTGAAACTTTGCTCCGACTGCACCAAAGCTTTCCCAAGCAGATCTTCCTTCAGTCATTTTCTCAAGGGTTATTACGTTAGCGCCTTCCTCGGCTGCCTTGAGTGTTCCCATCAAGCCGCCAATTCCAGCCCCAATAATGAGAACATCACATTCTTCGGTAGACCTTAGCTCCGATTCTGCAATCTCTCTATCTTCGAATGCAATTGGCCCGGTTGGGCCAGGACATTCCGCCATCCTCATGGGCAGCAGGTGCACTTCGTCACCTAAAGCTGCAGTATATGGACTTGTACGAGCTTCGGTTGTTACCGGAGTTTCTTCAGCAAAGCTGGGTATCGTTTTTGTGAAAACAAGGGCTCCAGCTGCTGCAGCGCCGCCAATGCCAGCGCTTTTGAGAAAATCGCGTCTTGAAACATGCATCTTTGCCATATCTCCTCTTTTCATTAAGACTATCACCCTCCAGTGATATTCTCCTCTAGCGATTGTTCAGAACGAGGCGTCAAGGCCTGGTGACAGGTATCAGCCGCGTTCGACTGCTAAAACTTCTCGAAATATAGAGCTTTTCCCAGGCACCTCCTTATTCCATACAGATTCGGCTTACAGATGTTTTTGTATACATCTGCCTATGCGCAGCGATGATAGACCCTAAACACTGTTGAGGGCCAAGCGTTATTTTGAGATGTACCCCCTTTAAGGGAGAGATAAATCTAGCTGAAGAGTGTGTTTGTAAGCTTCTGCATGACTAAGACGATGAAAGAGGCCTTAAATAAAAAACCCCACATGGTGGGGATACATGAAATAAAAGTGGTGGGCGATGAGGGATTTGAACCCCCGACCTTGAGTGTGTAAAACTCCTGCGCTCCCGCTGCGCCAATCGCCCACATATGTAACGCGGTAAATTATTCTCTCACAAGATTTCAATTTCCGCAAATGAAATATTAGCGATTATTATAAGACACTCGTGATGATGATATATTCTCCATCATCTTAATAAACTTCAAGACAGTAAAACGTGGTAGTACTCCTTGCGGATGCCTCTCGAAACATATGAGAGAGGATGCGGGGCCGTATTGTCGGGAAGAATACGGTGGGCGGCAGTTTACCATCTGAGGTTGTAGGTAGGACTGCATGTTGCTTTATTGAGCGTTGAAGATGTTTGAAGTACGTTAGATTCTAGAAGTTATTTCTGACCTTTTTGGGATAGTTCCGCCTCGCTTTCGATAGCTTGCCGAATGCATTCTTGTTGTAAGTCGCTCCTATACTATTTTTTACATTTCGAAGAACAAAAGCGAAGCCGCCTTAAAAGCTTAATGAAATATGTCTTTAGGCGTTGTTCCGTACTTTGTGCTGAAGGGAAGGGCTGGGTTGTGAGGAAGTCAAAATCACTCATATTTGGAGGTATTAGCGGCTTGCTCTGTGTCTTCATGGTTTTTCTTTTCGTCCAGAGTGTTAAAGGAGAAGCCGCAGAGGCGCGTGCAGAAGCTTTGTCTCGCTACGGAGGGGATCAGATAGAGGTATACGTTGCCAAGCGAGATATTTCGATAGGTGAATTCGTTGACGAATCGAATACTGATAGCAAACTTTGGCTCGTCGACCTCCTGCCCGAGGACGCTATAGGCTCACTGGCTGATATAGATAAGAAAACAACGAGCTCTCCCATTTTGGAGGGAGAAGTAATTTCTGGCAAACGGTTTGTTGAGAAAGACAAGAAATGGACCTGCCCTCCCGATTTGAGCGCACTGAGTGTTCCTGCAAAAGATGTACAGACTATTGGTGGTGTGCTGGATGAAGGCATGCACGTAGATGTGTATGCAACGGGGGCAACAACAAGCCTTTTAGCCCAAGACGTTTTAGTCCTTGCGACAAACGTCAAAGAAGCGGGGGTTAGCTCAAGCTCCGCAACCTCATGGGTCACGCTTGCTCTGAGCCCTGAGTCGGTTCAAGAGGTAATTGCAGCGTCCCAAAAAATGGAATTATATTTCGTGTTGCCGCCGGAAAACAACAAGGAGGAGGACTTCTAATGTGTCCAGAGATAGTTTTATGTGCTGATGCAGAGAGTATGCAGAACCCCGCGATACTAGGTCTTGAAACAGAAAATATCGAAGCTCAATCTTGGCTGAGAGTATTTTGCAGTGCAATAGAAGCGCGTCAATATTTGCAGGCAGACGAAACAACCAAGGAAGTATGGGTTGCTTCTAGTGATGAAATAGATGCTATAAATCTAGCTGCAGCATTAAAAAAAGACTCAATGATACGAAAAGTATATCTCTTAGCTTTCCAAGGCTCGGGCTCTTTGAGGAGTCGTGCGAACGCAGCTGGGATAGACGGGACCCTTTCCCAGGTAGATTTTTCAAGAAGATACGGTGGATTTAAACGGATGAATACGGGGAGGCGAGAACAGGTTCGACTCTCGGGGGTCGATGGGCAGAGGCGCGTTTATTCGCCGACAGCACACGAGGGATCCACGAGAACTCGGTCCATTGCAGAAGAATCCTCTTCGACTTCCATAATGACTGCAACTGGCACAGCAGCCCATATACTTTCGGTTGTCAGCGCATCCGGTGGTTCAGGAAAAAGCACTATCTCCGTTTTATCGGCACTTTTAGCACAGAATCTAGGCTATCGTACGCTTCTTATCGATGCAGACTTGCAATTTGGCGACATGCATCATTTATTGGGGGAAAGGGATCCTTTGCGACTCGACCAGATCCACGATATTGCTGTTATTGAAAAAATGGCTTCCCACGAAAACTTTCCAACCCTTATTTCTGCCCCAATGAAACTTGAACAGTCGGAATTGTGCGAGGAGCGTGTCTTGAGCTTGGTCGAGAAGATACAGCATCGCTTTGATCTTATTGTAGTGAATACCGACTCTCATTGGGCGGGTCACCATATCTCGCTTCTTGAAAAAAGCTCGACAGCACTCTTTGTCCTCGACCAAAGGGCTTCAGCAATACGTTCATGCAAGCATGCGCTTGACCTTTGTGTGCGTTGTGGCGTTGCGACCCATCCCTTCGTGTTTGCCCTTAATAGATGCTCTCGCACTGCGCCCTTAAACTCGATAGACGTGTCCTGCTCTCTGCAAGGCCGAAGGGTTTTTGAGCTTGCAGACGGGGGAAGGGATATAGATGAATTGCTTGGAGCAGCATTGTCGAAGGAGCTTATTGCGTCAAATAATCCGCTGTGTCTAAGTATCGAGAAACTCCTATTAGAGGTACTTCCTAAAAAAGCAATTCAGAATAGCTTGACACAGACTCAGCAGAAAAAAAGAAAAAAGCTTTGGGCTTCACCTCGAAGGAGAAAAGTAGCATGTCTTTAATGGAGAAAGTACGCAAGGCAGAAAGCTTGTCGCAGAGGGGCTCTACAAGAGATGAGCTGACAAGGCTTGAGAAGCTTAAGGCAGAGCTATATAAGAAGATGAACTCAGATGAAATTGCCAAGGTGGCACAAGATAGCCTGTATCGTGCTAAAAACGAAGTTAGAAGCGTCTGCGCTCAAATATTCGAAGACGAGAAGTGGGAGGATTGTCCTCTGGGTGAAAGAGAGGATTTGGTTGAGAAGCTCATAGATGTAATCTTTGGTTTTGGCCCCCTTGAAGACTTGCTGCACGATGAAAGCGTAACCGAGATAATGGTTAATGGATCGATGTCGGTTTATTTCGAAAGAGAAGGGCGGCTTTATCCCAGTTCGTATTCGTTCTCAGACGACGATCAGGTAAGACTCTTGATCGATCGTATCATCGGGCCTTTGGGAAGAAGGGTGGATGAAGCCTCTCCTATGGTAAATGCCCGGCTTGCACAAGGTCATCGTGTGCACGCCATCATACCTCCTCTTGCCCTTGATGGGCCCGTGCTTACAATCCGAAAATTCAGAGAGCGCCAATATACCCTGGATGAGCTCGAGCAGCTAAATTCAATCGACGAATCCCTTTCACGCGTTCTCTCCTGGGCGGTTCTTTCTAGGCAGAATATTATTGTATCTGGCGCGACAGGCAGTGGAAAGACCACGCTTTTGAATGCTCTGTCCTGTGCAATACCCCGCGAAGAACGCATAATTACAATCGAAGATTCTGCTGAGCTCAGGTTTGCAAGCCATCCTCATGTAGTGCGACTTGAGGCACGCTCTCGGAATACGGAGGGGCTAGGAGAAGTCAGTATACGGGAGCTCGTCACTAACTCTTTACGGATGCGCCCCGATCGCATAATTGTTGGCGAGTGCCGAGGTGGCGAAGCCTTAGACATGCTTCAGGCCATGAACACGGGTCACGATGGGTCGCTTACTACACTCCATGCGAATTCGCCAAAAGATGCTGTATGGCGCCTCTCAACTATGGTGCGCTTTGCGACAGAAATACCCATCAATGTTATTGAGCTTCAAATTGCAAGCGCCATCGATCTGATTGTGCATGTTGCGCGTGCAATTGACGGATCCCGCTATGTCCAAGAGCTTGTTGCCTTACAGGTTGACGCTGAGGCGACACGTTGTGAGGTGCTTCCTTTGTACCGTCGAATCAGTTTGGATCATCCAGGCATTTGGAGCAAGGAGCCAAGCTTTTTAAGAGCTAGCGCCTCGAAGGCGGTTATAGATTTGAATGAGGTGGAGTCATGGCGTCATCAAGCACGCTTTATCCCTTGATTCTTATTCTGAGCTTCATATCGCCTTTTCTCTTGGCTCTAGAAATCTCCAAGAGGGCGTATCTGCATCTTCATGCTTGGCGAGCCGAAACGGACTCATTTTTAAAAGAGGCTGGCTCGTTTCGTAAGGGTATCCGGTCCTTGTATCCCCTCGCTTTGTTTTTATTGCAGAACAGCCGTGTGAGGGCCTTCTTCGAGCGAGTACAAAAATGGGCAACCAGTCAGGGTTACGCTATCGAGACCGAGGCTCTTTGTTCTTGGTACTGCGTCATCTTACCTGTCGTATTCATTGCAGGAGTTCTTTTCGGAGGGTCGGTTCTTGTCGGCTTCGCTTTGTCGATCGCATTACTTCTTACACAAAACGCCATACTGGGCAAGCACGAAGAGAAGAGGGAGCAGGCCCTAAGGGAGGCGGTTCCCGATGTCTTGCGGGCAATGGGTGCTTGCTCGCAGGTCGGCTACTCCTTACAGCAGAGTTTTGTACAGCTTACATCCGAAACAGCCGAGCCGATGAAGTCGCTTTTCGCTTCGGCTGTACACGACTTAGAGATGGGAAAGACTACGAGTCAGGCACTTGAGACGTTTCGCAATGAGATACGGGTTTCGGAGCTTGCGTTTGTAGCTGTTGCATTTGAGATACAGCACCGGTCGGGAGGCAGCCTGCGTTCTGTTCTTGAGTCTGCTCGAGATTCGGTTGAAAGCGAACTTGAGCTTAAGAGGAACCTCCGCGTCCAAACAGCCCAGGCCAAGCTTTCGGCGCGTATAGTGAGTATTATGCCTCTCGCCCTTATCACCATTTTTTCTTTCTTATCGCCAGGCTTTCTAGATCCCTTTTTTGAAAGTTGGACAGGTTTTTCTCTTCTAGTGCTTGCTGTTCTTATGCAGCTAGGCGGGATTTTTGCAGTACGGAGATTGTTGGATGTAGAGGTTGGTTGACATGGGTCTGCCTTTCGTAAAAAACATCTTATATCTAGGCATCGTAGAGGTTTCGGCTTACCTGTCCGCCTTGTGTGCAGGATTCGGGTTGGCCCTATTCTATGTGCGGAGCAGACGCTTAAAAGATAGAAAACGAGTACGGCAGATGCGCAGTGTCGGAGATTTTGATATTGAAAATCAGACATTTCGAAAGAAAAGAAATTCAGTTAACGAATACCTGATCTCTTATTTCAAAAAAAGAACCAAAGCAGCAGCCCTGTCTAGCACCCAGGGAACAAGATTTGAGAGACTTCTATTCCTCGGAAGTAAAAACTTCGACACAATTATCTGTCGCGCTGGGCTTGCTGCACAGGTATCAACAAAGGGGGTTTGTGATGCACGGCTTCGCTTAGTGGGGATTATGGTGTTTGTCGGCGCATTGTTTGGAGCAATCTTTTCAACAGAACTTGCTTTCGCGGCTTTGTTGGCTGGAGGGATAAGCGCTTGGCTTTTACCGAAGAAGGCCTTGCAGCGTCTTGAAAAAAAGCGAAAGCTTGACTTAGAGGCACATCTTTCAGAAATGCTAGAAGTGGTTGCTTTAGGACTTAGAAGTGGGCTGTCATTTGATAGTTCTTTCGAGCTGTATCCAGTTTATTTTGATACTGACTTGGCTCAAGCAAGTGCTTCCGCACAAAGGCAGTGGCGGCTTGGCTTGAGGACCCGAGAGGAAGCGCTTCGTGATTTAGCCTCCAGCTACAATTCTGTGCTGTTTTCACGGGTGATTGAAAGCATCATTCGTTCGATCCGGTTTGGTACATCATTAGCTGACAGTTTCGATTCAGCTGCATTGGAAGCACGTTTAATACATAAGGCAGAACGAGAGGAGGCTGTAGCAAAAGCCCCCGTAAAAATGCTCGTTCCTACTGCAGCACTTATTCTGCCTGCTATGTTGATATTGGTTCTCGGACCAATATTGCTTGAGATGATGCAGGGGTTTTAGTGACAAACAGAGGATGTGCATAAGTACAAAGCTTGGGTATGGCACCACCTGGTATATGTGCTGAATGAATAAGATATTGAAAGGAAGACACCTATGAAGAAACTTACAAAACACAGCTGTGCGCTCTTTGTCTCGATACAGGCAAAGCTCAATAAAGTGCTTCGTAACACAAAAGGCCAAGGAACAACTGAGTATGCAATACTCGTTGGCGTACTCGTAGTCATTGCTATTATCGCCATAACCCTATTTCGACCGAAAATCCAAGAGTTATGGAATGCGATAGCTGAAGGTATTAATAGCTTATGAAAACGAGGCGTGCTCACGATATACGGGACGGGTTCTATTTTTGTCTTGGCAGCTCTCCCGCGACTTCGCGACGCCAGGCACACCGAGGCAAGGAAGCATGTTCAAAACGGAAGCTTCGGGACGAAAGGGGACAGGCAAGCATAGAATACGCCTTGGTTCTCGCTGCTTTCCTCGCCTTATTCCTTGCTTTAGGTATTCTTTGGCGGGCTTTGGAATCTGGTCTTTTCGTTGAGCACGCCCTTGCAAGCGCATCTCATCATATAAGCAATGTTTTTATGGGAGTGGTGGGAGATGTCTTCTTGTATTAGAAAAGTAAAAGAAGAACAAGGTCAGGCAACAATCGAGAGCGCCTTGCTCATACCGGTACTGTTCATTTTGCTCTTGCTGTTAATACAGCCAGGCATAATTTTATACACTCATATGGTTATGAAGTCCGCCGCGAGCGAAGCCTGTCGCTTAATTGCAACATCCACCGACGCTGCAGGGTCAAATCAAGATGCATATCGGGCATTTGTCCTGAGGCGCTTAGGTGCAGTTCCTCCGCAAGACAATTTTCATATCCATAACGATGCCTGCAGCTGGGACATTGAAATTGAAGGAAATGAAGGATCTGAGCAAGTTCGAGTGACAATAAAAAATCGTTTGAAGCTCTTGCCACTTTTTGATGCTGGGGTAGGTCTTTTAGGGGTTCTTGGGTCCGATGGTACGTACCATCAGGAAGTTTCGGTTTCCGCGGAAACCCAACCCGAGTGGGTGTTTTCAAATGAATGGGGAATGAATCCTGGCGCGTGGGTAAAGGAGGATCTATGAAACCAAGACCCGGGACGCACACTCCAAGAGTGCAAAAGTATAAACGGAAAACAGTTTTTTCATCTGCAATCGCCCACGCAAGAGGAGGTCATGTCAGCAGTTCTTTTATTCAAGAAGACGGGGGATTCTCAACTTCGGGCATGGTGATTGCCCTCCTTCTCTCCCTCGCTCTTATTTTCACAACGGCTCAGGTTTATCAAGTTAATTCTGCTGCTGCAACCATCCAAAATGTTGCTGACGTAGCAGTTTTAGCTGCTGAAAACCAAGTAGCGGAGTTCATGATTATCGTACAAATAAGCGACGCGATAGTTCTTTCCCTCTCTTTGATGAGCATTGTGTTAACGGGGCTAGGGCTCGTTGCTCTTTGCGTCCCTGCGATAGACACCCTCGCCGACAGTCTGCTTAAGGCTGGTAAAAAATTGTTTGAGGCAAGAAATTCATTTGCCGAAAAAGCTGCTGATGGCCTTAATACACTGCAGAAACTCTTGCCTTTTATAAGCGCGGCTCAGGCTGAATCATTGGCTAAGGCGAATTCTGGAGGACCGCTCAATGCCGAATACACAGGTCTCGCATTGTTGCTGCCTTTCGAAGGCGAAGAGATTAGTGTTGGTCCCGCCGACGAGGCCAAAAAATTTCTAGAAGATGTTGATGATGACAAAGAGGCTATTAAGGAGCTCGCTGACGAAGCAGAAAAAGCTGCAGAAAAAGCGCGTGAGGAAAAAGAAAAGGGTTTTTTATACGACTGCGGGAATAATCCATCGTATTGCATGTACGAAAGAGCCTCACATCTTTCTACGCTAGATGCAAGTTTGAATCCTTTTTATCACTCCCTCGACACCTGGGATTACTCTGTTGCACTCAAACGCGCCCAGAACTATTACCCTCAACGCCTGTCAGACGAGCAAGCCACAGGAACGTCCGTTGAGGCCCAAGCGGATTCTATTCTACGAAAACACTTCTATGCCTTTGCCGCGGATGAGCTTGCACGTGGTTATGTATATGAGGGTATTGAAGAGGGCTTCGATGCCTACTTTCCTCTTCTGCCCAAGAATACCTCCGAAATGAAAGAAACGACGCTCTATACAGATGCGGTATATCCCATAGGGATCGATTCATCCGGCAACGTGCTCATGCATGCCTGGGCAGGTTGTCCAAGCCTGGATCAATCTTCGGGCCTTGGGTCGGTGAAAGATATGGATCAGGGAGGCTTTGAGACCTGTCCACAATGTAAGTTTAGTGTATCGAGCTTCGGTAAAATCGCCTCGGCTACGAGTTCGATTGAGACGGGGTTTGAGTATCACTACCGTGCGGTTGCTGAGTCCGCCCTCGCGTATCAAGAAGCAATGGAGGCATACACACCCTGCGCTCAAGAATTGCAGGATATGACCAGCAGCCTGTTTGAACAAATGAAAGCAGCGCTGAAAGAAGCAGCCTCCTATCGTATAAAAGCGGCTCCACCAGGAAATTTGGGCGCCATAATCCTAATGGTGAACACAGCATCAAGTCCTGCTTCCACTACATTTGCGTCACGCTTCGTGCACGATGCCGGTGATTTAGGTATGCAGGTGGCGCTTTCGGCATCGACACTTGTGCCTGAATCATCCAGTGAGGGCAATACAATCATCTCGTCGTTTTTAGATGGGCTTCGAGAAGGCGCCGATGGACAGGGCTTCGATATAGCAGACAAGGTGTTTGATCTATGGTCTTATACGCTCCTTGCTTATGGAAATGGCCAGCAGGCTCTGTCCGAAGGTCTTGAGAAGGTGCTTGATAACATTCCTTTTATGAGCGAAAGCGGGCTTGGTGCCTGGGCGGCGAAGTCCCTTAAAGACCTTATAGAGACGCTGGGTTTAGAGCCCGCTAAATTGGAACCCTTGAAACCAGTTTTGATAAATAGCGCTCATGTCCTTCAGGCAGATGAGTCTTTGTTCTCACAAGCGCTTTTAGGGGTTAAAAAAAGCTATCTTTCTCTTGAGGACGGCACTTCTGAAAATATATTCGGCCATGTCCTATCCCAAGTAGAAGCACGAGCCCTGGAGGCGATAGAAGATTTTGATGGAAAGCTTATTTTGACATCAATTGAATTATCGGGAGAAGAGGGAGCTTCCATACCCATCCTCATATCTTTACCACCTGCGGTCACCCAGGCTGCAAAAAATTTGATAGAAATACTAGTTGACAGCCTGAGGGGGCTTACACCCTCTTTTTCTCAGGCAAGGAGATGGCAATGAGATTTTTTGAGCGATGCAAAGATGAGTCGGGCCAGATGACGGTTGAGTTTGTAATAGTTTTTCCGATACTCCTGCTCATCGCCTTAATCGCAGTGAACGTGCAGTTATTCTTTTCAGAATGTGCGAGCTTCGATAGGATAGCTCGTGAAGCAATAAGGGTGCATATGTGTTCCACTGCCGCCGGGCAGTCTTTGGAAGGGTCGTGCGAGGCAGTTTCACAGGTGCTTGAGGAAAATTTTGGGGCTGATTATTTAGATACGTCTCTTGCTGTTGTAGAAAACTCTTTCAACCAGCTTAAGGTACGTAGTACACTTTCTTTTCATCCGACCCTCTTTGGGATGGGCTTAAGAAGCGAGATATGGGGAGTCAGCCTACCAGGGCTTACTCATACGGTAGATCTTGTTGTTGAGAGATACCGACCAGGGGTGCTGTTCTGATGACTGATTTTTCAAAAAGGGCGAGAATGGCCACGCGTATCGTCATTGTGCTCTTCCTTATCCTTGGGTTTTCTTCGTGTGCAGACAAGACGTCTTCTTCTGTTCAAGACAAGCTTGCTCCTTTTGTCAGCGTAAAGGCATTTTTCGAAGAAGAGGTCCCCTCATATTGTGCAAAGGAAAAGAATAATCCTCTTCCCGAAGCTTTTGAGAAGGAGGTTTTAGCTCCCTCGAATACTGATGAAGTATGGGTTTCAGAAGGTGAGGGCGTGATGTTTTTCTTGAAGCCTGCCGATGCCGCATCAGTCTTTGTTGAAACATCAAATGAACTCATTGCAAACGGTTGGTCGAGTATTGAGTCGGGCTACGGATTTAGCGCCTCGTTTGTAAAAGAAACAGGCGTGTACACCTGGGCCTTCGTTACCTGCATTGACTACGGGACAGAAAGCGCACTTATGATCCATGTTTCATAGGAGAAGGAGGAAGGGTAAAGGGATATATCTTGAACAAGGTGAGAGTCGTGCTAGCCGTCCGATTCTGGACAAAGCTGCGAGGCCTTCTATTCGATGAGCCACACAATCATATTTTGGCATTATGCCCCTGTAGGAGTGTACACACTTTCGGTATGAGGCATCCAATCGATGTTGCATTCTTGGATGAAGAGGGGCGCGTGGTAAAGGTGGTGCGAAGCATGCAGCCTTGGAGAAGAGAAGGCTGTTTTAAAGCGGTTTTGGTATTGGAGAGGTTCGCCTCTGAGAAAGAATGGTTCCCAGAGGGGACGATGATAAGTTTAGATCTACTCCCTTAAGGTACCAAAAAAGCAAGAAAAGCGAAAAACTACAGGCAAGGACATAACAAAGGCAAAGACAAAACAAAGGCAAGGGCAAGGGCAAGGGCAAGGGCAAAACAAAGAAAGCCCTGAAAGGGTAGTCGCTTGCCGAGAGAGGAAATTAAGATGAAAACCTGTCCCATATGTAAGGCAAAGTGTTTTAACGATATGGAAATATGCTATGGATGTATGTACAACTTTACACAGATAGAGGCCTGTAGGCTTCTTCCCTCAGACTCT
>CAYFQW010000001.1:137726-182032 GCA_964345475.1 uncultured Raoultibacter sp. | reverse complement strand
ATGTATGTACAACTTTACACAGATAGAGGCCTGTAGGCTTCTTCCCTCAGACTCTCCTAAATCGCAGGTAGTCACGGGTGTGAAGGGGACTGAAGAGGAGACATGTAGGTTTGCAATCCCGGCATCAGGCATAAGGAGCGCTGTCCCAAGGGAGCCAAGCAAAGACAATAAAGAAACATCGCCTCTCGACTTTCCTCCCCCTCATGCCAATGAAAGACAAATATTGGCAGAGGAAGCAGGGGATCTGGATAAAGGGGCCGGTAGGGGAAGAAAGAATGCGCAGGGTACTGAAAACGAAAAAAGGAGTGAAAAAGAGGAGGATGAAGGCCCAGACTCTCTTAAAGAAATGAACGTGCAGTGTCGAGAAGGAGGAATGCAGGGAAGCGCGACGCCCCTCGCCATCTTTAATGAAGATATTTCAGACGGGAATATCATTGAGTGTCAGCTATGTGTACGCTTCGAATTGCTCGAAGGGAAAATCGTTTCCAAAAAAGAAAGGGATTGAGAAGGTGAGTACAAGAGCCTTCGGAGTTGCCAACCCGGTCGAACACTCACGTGTGCTACTGCCTATCTTAGGCTACTGCTTATTTTGGCGGCAGCCTCATTGTTTGAAAAATCAGGACGACAGATGTTAAGGAATAGGTCCAGCATGCAAAGAGCGATAAAGGATATAAAAACATACTGCAAAATCCAGTTTGCATTCAGCTTGTTGTGACGGTATAGGGAAGAGTGAAGCTGTCGATACTTAGCCTGTGTGGAAATTAGGTAGGCCAGGTGGCAACTATTTTAAAAGCTTTTCATACTCCTTTTGAGATGTTTGGCTCAGGTGCTCTTCAAGTTTGGCGTAAGCGTCAACTAAAAAATTGCCCTCTTCGGTAAGTACGCTTCCATGGGCTCCGTTTCGTATGAGGAGATCCACACCGAGCGCTGCTTCGGTTTCTTTAATAATGCGCCAGGCCTTGCTGTAGGCCATGCCCATTCCCTTTGCGGCAGCGTTCAGTGAGCCAGAATCGCGGACTCCCTTGCAAAGCTGGGCAATTCCCCGTCCAAATACCGATGAAGAATTGCTGCCAGGGTTTACGATGCTCACTCTGATTTCTGGCTGCAGTTTTGAAATATTTCCCATATTTACTGAACAAACCTCCTTACGGCTTCTTCTATACTTTCGACCCTCTTATCTATGGTATCAGTAAATCTAACTTTAAGCATGTCAAGCCCAGAAAGATTATAAGGAATGGCATGGCAGTCGAACTCTTGTGCTATGAACTCATTTAATTCGGTGCCTGAGAGACTTTTGATACGCGCAGGGAGCTCTTCCTCGGGGTCAAGACCCGCCAATCCTCGGTAGACACTTTCTCCAAACTTTGCCCAGTGCGCTGTACTCGCAACAAGGACGGGGTTTTCTCCTCTCAGCCTCTCTGTCACACGATAGGCAACAGCCGTGTGTGGGTCAATCAGGTAGTGATGTGTGTTATAGACCTCTTGGATAGTGCGTAGACATTCCGCATTGTCAACAGAGTCAGAAATGAAATGCTCTCGCAACGCAGAAAAAGTCTTTGAGTCAATCTTAAAGCGTTTTGTGCTGCGGAGATCTTCCATCCAGTTTCTGACGGCCTCATCGTTGCGGTCGGTAAGTTCAAATAATAGACGCTCGAGATTAGAGGAGACGAGGATATCCATTGAGGGTGAGGGTGTAAGTACAAAATCCCTGTCCCGTATATCATAGGTTCCCGTATTAATGAAATCAGTGAGCACCCGATTCTCGTTGCTTGCACAAATAAGCTTGTCAATGGGGGTTCCCATTTGCTTGGCATACCATACAGCTAAAATATTACCGAAATTTCCCGTTGGCACACATACATCAAGAAGATCGCCTGCAACGAGCTTTCCTTCTTGCACGAGAACACTGTAGCTCGATACGTAATATACGATTTGAGGAAGGAGGCGCCCCCAGTTAATGGAGTTTGCACTTGAGAGGGCAAGCCCTGATTCCCTGAGGAGCTTCTCCTCAAAGATCTTGTCATTGAACACGGCCTTGACTCCTGTTTGACAATCATCAAAGTTGCCATCAAGAGCCCATACTGACACATTGTTTCCGTCAGCAGTTGCCATCTGTCGGTATTGGATGTCACTTACGCCATCCTGCGGGTACAGTACCCCTATTTTGACCCGATCCCTGTCCTTGAATCCAGCAAGAGCTGCAGTTCCCGTGTCGCCCGACGTGGCAACTAGAATAAGAAAGTCGTGATCGATCTTCCCCTCGTGTCTGAGTTTCTCGGCACTTGCTGAGAAAAAAAGAGGCAAGCATTGTAGGGCCATATCCTTGAAAGCGCTCGTTGGACCATGCCAAAGCTCCAAAATATGAGTTTGTGCGTCGAGCGAGGTGATAGGACAAATCTCCGAAGACTTGAAGTTCGTGCTATAAGCCTGCTCCATCAGCGATTCAATCTGCTTCGGAGGCAGGTCTATGTCAAAAGCCTCGTATACACGAGCAGCTCGAGACGCATACGGCATGTCTGCGAAGGCAATAATTTCACTGAGGTCGAAATGGGGGATAGAGGAGGGGACAAAAAGGCCTCCTCCCTCTGCGAGGCCCTGTATAAGGACCTCCGTGAAGCTCGCAGATTTATTTTGAAGTCCCCGCGTGTCGATATAGAGGTTATTTGACATCAAAGGTTTCCTTTTTTTTAGATACACATACATTTACAAGTATACTATTGCGCTGAAAACAAGATCTAAGAAAACAAAAGATATCTCGTTTGCTTGGAGGATCATATGCAATACGCTGTGGTTATTATTGACGGAGCTTCGGGTGAGCCCGTTTCAGAGTTACAGAATCGTTCCAGCCTTGAGGCCAGTTTGACCCCAAACCTGGACATACTTGCCAAGACGGGAACCGTCGGTCTTTTGCAAAACGTACCCGAGCATATGGACAGCGGATCCGATGTAGCATGTTTGTCGATCCTTGGATACGATCCAGCAAAATACCTCCTCGGACGTGGCGCCATCGAAGCAGCTGCTTTAGGGATAGAGCTTGAGCCGAATCAGGTTGCGCTTCGTATGAACCTTTGTCATGTCGTTGATGGCGTGATGAAAAGCTATTCGAGCGACAACCTTGATGTTTCCGATGCGCGCGAGCTTACCCAGGAGTTAAAACAATCCTTAGACGATGATACCTTCACCTTGCATTCTGGAACATCCTTTAGGCAAATACTTGTTGTAAACGGACACCCAGAGCTTATGAATTTAGAGTATGAAACACCGCATGATAATACGGATCTTGATATTCGGGAGCTCTACAAGCCTCGATATGCAAATGATTCGGAGAAAACAGCATCAGCCGCCCTCGTGTCCTACATGCGCAGAGCAACGGAGATACTTGCTAAAAGCGCGATTAACGAGAAACGTATGAAGGAGGGTCTGCCTGCTGCTAATTTTGCCTGGGCTTTTTGGCCGGGCACCAAGCCTGAGTCGCTCCTTCCCTTTAGAGAGATATATGGTATGCAGGCTGCCATGAGCAGCGGTGTCGACCTTTTGTTGGGGCTTGCTCATTTGGCAGCCATGGAGAATTACCATTTCGAGGGTGTGACCGATGGGCCCGATAATGACTACGCATCGCAAGGTAGGGGTGGGGTACGCATGCTCGAAGAGGGAAATGATGTGGTTTTCATACACATTGAGGCTCCTGATGCGGCCGGCCATGACGGCGATGCTGCCGCAAAACAGCTGGCCATTGAGGAATGCGATCTTCATATCATCAAGCCCCTTATCGAGTATGCAAAGAACAAGCCTCTGCGCATAGTCGCTCTTCCCGATCATCCAACTCCGCTGACGACAAAAAAACACTCCCACGATGCGGTGCCCTTTGTCTTGTCGGGACCGGGCATACCCCACAACGGGGCCGTGCGCCTCACTGAATCAGAAGCTCTGTCAACAGGCCTTTTGATATCGGAAGGGCATAGATTTATGGGGGAGCACCTGCTTGCTATCTAAATAGGGAAGAGGGCAGGCGTGCCATAAACGACTCCGAGAGATAGCTGCTCACAGCATTCACGGAAAAAGTATATGGAGCTTAAAAAAGCCTCTTCCTTTTCTCATGTCTTTAGGGTAGTATATCTTTTGTTAGATAGTGTTAACTCTGCATATATGTAGAGGCTGGTCTTAAAGGTTTTATTAAAAGCTGTATTCTGAGGAGCAGGCATGAGCAAAGTAATAGCAAAGGAAAGCAGGAGCTTTAAGCAAGAAGCGCCTGGATATATGCAGCAGCAGGTACCCCTTTCTTTTCTTAAGGCAGGCGAAACCGCACGCGTCTCACGTATTCGCGGAGGAAACGAGCTGCATCGTCATTTAGAGACCCTCGGATTTGTAGAAGGTAGCGAAGTCAAAGTCGTTTGCGAGAACCGCGGGAATCTTATCGTCGAGGTTAAGGGTGCTCAGGTTGGCTTAAATCGTCAAACAGCGGCAAAGATTATTACGAAATAGTAGAGTTTGAGAGCCTGGCTGCTCAAATGTCAGCAGGTTCTCATCAGTTCCCCTGTTGAAAACGATGTATTAAGAAAGGTTTGTAGGTGGTTGAGCAGATGCAAGAAAAAACTTTACGTGACGTGAAGATCGGCGAGACGGCCATTGTCCGTAAGCTAGTCGGAGGAGGCCCGGTGAAGCGTCATATCATGGATATGGGCATCACGAAGGGCGTAGAGGTGTATGTCCGCAAAGTGGCTCCCTTAGGAGATCCTATCGAGGTGACCGTTCGTGGATACGAGCTTTCACTGAGAAAGGATGAAGCGGAAAACGTACTTGTACATTGACGCTCATGAAAAAAAGCTGAAGTCTAAGGTCGAAAGACCGTTTTTTTTACTACTAAGTTAGCCAAGGATTACTCGACTACATCTTAACCAATGAACACGATGAGGCATCAAAGAGATTCTTGCGCGAAAGATCAAGCAAAGAAAGGCAGACGATGGGAATACGTATAGCGCTTGCGGGCAATCCCAATAGCGGCAAGACAACAATGTTCAACGGCCTTACGGGGTCTACTCAATATGTAGGCAACTGGCCCGGAGTGACTGTTGAGAAGAAGGAAGGCCGATATACGAACGACAAAGACGTGCTTTTTGTCGATCTGCCAGGCGTTTATTCGCTCTCGCCATATTCCCCCGAAGAAATTGTGACACGCGACTACCTTATGAGTGGAGAGCCCGATGCAGTAATCGATATCGTAGACGCAACAAACCTTGAGCGTAACTTGTATCTGGCTACACAAATAGCTGAATTGGGTATACCGATTGTAGTCGCTCTGAATATGACCGACCTTATTGAGAAAAACGGAGATAAGATTGATTTTGACAAACTGTCAAAACAACTTGGATGTCCTGTAATAGCAACCTCGGCCCTTCGAAAAACTGGTCTTGAAGAGCTTGTCGATGCAGCGAAAAGGGTCGCCAAAGAAAAGAAGCACGCTGAGCCCGGCTACAAGTTCGACGCGCGGACTGAAGAGTGGCTTACGGAAATAGACGCAATCATCTCTGATAAGGTGCCTTCTCACCTTAGGCGATGGTATTCAGTAAAACTTTTCGAAGGAGAAGAAAAGTCCTTCGACGATCTCAATCTGAGCGAGGCCGAAATTGCAAGCATCGAGGAGGTTCGCAATACTGCTGAGACGGTAGAAGATGATGATGCGGAAAGTATCATTACAGGTGAACGCTACGACGCGATATCCCACATAGTTGATGACGCCGTTAAACGCTCAACGAAGGGTATGAACCTGACCCAGAAGATTGATAGGGTGGTGACTAATAGAATACTTGGTTTGCCGATTTTTATAGCCATCATGACATTTGTATATTTCATAGCGGTCTCTACGGTGGGCACGATTGCTACAGACTGGGCGAATGACGGACTGTTTGGCGACGGCTGGCTCTATAGTGGCGGAGCTGGATACGAACAGGCCCTCGAGGACTGGGAAGGCTATCAGGACCAGATTGATGTCTATCTTTTGGCAGCTGAAAAAGAGGGTCTTGATACTTCGGCCATTGAAGAAGCGCTTGGGGCTGAAGAGCTGAGTGCGGACAACGAGGAAGCTATCGCAAGCTTCATCAAAGAAGCCGACTCGCTCGGTGTGACGGGAAGTTTGGACGGGGAAGACGGGCTTGAGACGATTACGGGCGCTGAGTTTAAGCAGGCCCTTGAAATGAGCGAACCCGAACCTTCCGATTTTGGACTTTGGATCGATGGCATCCCCGTATACTTAGGGTCATGGCTAGAAAGCATCGGTACTGCAGCTTGGCTTCAGAGCCTCATCATTGATGGTGCCATAGCTGGTGTCGGCGCAGTGCTGGGCTTCGTTCCTCAAATGATCGTGCTTTTCCTCCTGCTTACCTTTCTCGAAGGCTGTGGGTATATGGCGCGTGTTGCTTTCATCATGGACCATATATTCCGTAAGTTCGGACTTTCAGGGAAAAGTTTTATCCCGATGCTTATTTCCTCTGGCTGTGGTGTGCCGGGTGTAATGGCGACGAAGACTATCGAGAACGAAAAAGATCGCCGCATGACTATCATGACAACAACGATGATTCCTTGCGGTGCGAAGCTGCCCATTATCGCACTCGTATTTGGGGCGATAGCTGGGGGAGATGCGGCTTCCACCTGGTGGGTTGCTCCCATGTTCTACTTCTTGGGTGTGTTCGCAATCATCGTGTCAGGTATCATGCTTAAAAAGACGAAGATGTTCGCAGGAAGAGCCACTCCGTTCATTATGGAGCTGCCCAACTACCGTCTCCCTGCCTTAAAAAATGTGCTTTTAGGAACCTGGGAGCGCGTCAAGAGCTTTATCGTGAAGGCTGGTACGATCATCTTCATCAGCGCGATTATCATCTGGTTCCTTCTAAATTTCGGATTTTATCAGGGGTCCTTCGGGCTTCTCGATCCTGATATGCAAGGATATATCGACTACAGCCTTATGGCGGTACTTGGGAAAGCTTTGGCCTGGCTGTTCGTGCCCCTTGGCTTTGGGTCTTGGGATGCTGCCGTTGCAACCATCACAGGATTGGTGGCTAAGGAAAATGTCGTTGCAACCTTAGGTATCCTCTTTGCTTTGGGCGAAGACGTGGCTGAAACAGATCTAAGCCTATGGGCTTCGTTTGGCACAATGTTCGGGAATTCCACACCGGCAATCATGGCGTTTTGTGCCTTCAATCTCTTGTGTGCTCCCTGCTTTGCAGCCATCGGTGCCATCAGGCGTCAAATGGAGAGTGCGAAGTGGACCTGGTTTGCCATCGGGTATATGACGATATTCGCCTGGGTCATAAGTTTGATAATCTATCAATTTGCAGGTCTCATTATGGGCGAGCTTCAGTTCAATGTATGGACCGTCATCGCCATCGTTCTTCTGGCGGCAATGCTGTTTCAGCTATTTCGGCCAATGCCAAAGTACGATCTTGATGAAGAGGACGCTCATGACAAGTAAGACCCCGCGTGCTTACTTGTGGGCATGCGTGACGCAGAGGGTGTATAGGAAGGAAGGTGAGTGCAGTGCTTGAAATGCAGATAACTCCGGCAACCGTAGTTCTTGGTCTCTTACTTGTGGCCTTAGTGGTATTGGCAATACGCCGTCTACGAAACAAAGGACTTTGCGACCATAAAGACAGCTGCGAGTTTTCTTCAAAAAAGGGAGGATGCTCGGGCTGCAGCTCTGCAAGCAAAATGCTTGAAAAAATAGAAGAGGATATGAAGTCTTGAGACAGACTGTGGAGAAATTGTAAGCCACACGAAACTTCTGTTGTCCTCCAAAGATAGTTAGCTTATACTAACTATACGGCAAGGCAAGGAAATAAGAAATGAACTTTACTTGCTGTCTACTAACTTGCTTAACTGGGCAATAGGAGCTCACTCGTCTGGCTGCCTATTGCAATTGAGCGGCGGGATCCCCCCTCCCGTCGCTCTCCTCTCTTAAAACCTCCGCATAAACACTAAGTCCCTATTTTGGTTGACACTTCGGTATGTAGTACAATGTGCTTGAGAAAAGGAGGCCTAATGAATGTGAAAATATCGAAATCGCATGAGGATTACCTTGAAGCAATCGTGGAATTAGGGGGTACTCCGGAAAACCCTATTCGTTCCGTAGATGTGGCTACGAACCTTGGTGTCTCCAAAGCTTCGGTCAATAAAGCTGTTACCGCATTAAAAGAAATGAGCTTTCTCGATCAGCCCTATTATGGGGATATTACTTTGACAGAAAAGGGCTACGAAACAGGTATGGCCGTTCTGAAGCGCCATAGACTCCTATACCAGTTCCTTACAAAAGAAGTAGGCATTCCGGAAGAGGTTGCCGATAAAGAAGCCTGCATCATGGAGCATGCCATAAGCGACGCCTCCTTTAAGAAGTGGGTAGCCTATATCAAAAGGATTGAGCGGTGCCACCCTGGTTGCCCCATTTACAATAAAGACTCTGAGTAAGTCTTTGGATTGATGTAGAGTTAGCCGTTAAAAATGTGGTATCCTGACCATAGCTTCTAGCATTAACTACAACACAATCGAACAAAGATGCTAAGAGGGGTACGGGCAATGACATCAAAAGGAAATATTCTTTCATTTGACGATGCGAAAAAGCAGGCAGATCGCAGTCGTTTGTCTTCAGGCAATTCGAGAACAAGCACACAAAACCCCACTGCATCGAAACATGTTTCGAGAACCCCGGCACCGAAGGCCAGTGCACGCTCACGTTCTGAAGAGTCGAAGCGTCCATCTGTAAGGAGCAGAACATACTTCATTGCGGACGCGAAATCGGTTTCCGGACCTGAAGGAAGAGGGCCAGACGGGTCAGCCTCCACAAGAAGATCGGTTCAATCAGATTCAAGGTCGAAAAAGCCAAAAACGAATAGGACCCCAGACTCGACAAAGTCCGATGGGCGAGCAAATCCAGGCAGCCTTTCACGGCGTTCCCAGGTAAGATCTAAAAGCTCGAAGAGGAAAGCCGAAAGAAGCTATTCGAAACAGTTTGGGAATGCTTCGCAACCTGCTGAGGATAGCTCCTCCCGTGCTGCTGTTTATAAGGGGGAAATGGGCAGGAGTCATAAAAAAGCGAGCAAGATGCAGGGCTCTTCCTCTCGGGGAAAAAGCCCTAAGGCGGCATTTCAAGCTCTACCCAGCGCAAAGAGGTCTCCAAGAACCTTAACAGGCTTTGCTTTGGCTGCAGGCCTGGCTCTTTCTCTTGTTTTTTTATATCCCGTTGCACAGCAGTACTACCTAGCCCTAAGAGACTACGAACAAGTGCAAGCCGAATATCTTGTGGTGGAGCAGCGCAATGATGAAATACGCGCCGAGATAGAGAAACTCTCGGACCCTGAGGGCATTGAAGACAAGCTTCGAGAAGAGTATGGCTGGGTAAAAGAGGGAGAGCAGTCGATTCGGGTACAAGGGCTTGACATCAAGGAGCCCGAAGTGAACTATGCAAAAAGCATACCGAGCGGGAGTGTGAAGGCCGAAGGCTCTTGGTATACGCCCGTTCTTGACAAGTTATTCGGATATTCACATGAAGAGGGAGGTTCCGAGGCTTGATGGAATGCCTACCCTATCAAGCTCGTCTCATACTGCATAAGACTTATTGCAGAAATGGCGCCTTAGCCCCTCATTACTGGTCTCCAGACATGAGGGGAAAAACGTGTGACTCGTAAACGCTATGCTGCTATCGATATAGGTACTATGACCTGTCGTTTGCTTATTGCCGATGCTGACGAAAATGGTTTGTATGAGCTCGAGAGAAGACATGCAATAACAAACCTCGGAGAAGGAGTGGATGCAAGGGGCCTCCTGAAGCCAGACGCCATGCAGCGTGTTTCTTCCCAGATTGACTGTTTTTTAGAGCGCATCGATTCTTATAAAGAAGGCGGCAAAAAGACCATTGAGGTGCGCGCTGTTGCGACTTCCGCAACACGAGACGCGCAAAACTCAAGTGAATTATTGGCTTTGCTTGCTCAAAAGGGTGTTAAGCCGGTCGTGCTATCCGGAGAACAAGAGGCGGCCCTTTCTTTCAAGGGCACCTCTTTAGACTTCCCTGGAGAGAATTTGCTCCTTGTCGACGTAGGAGGAGGTTCAACGGAGTGCACGGCAGCTTCGGTTGGCGGAAAGTTCTGTCTCAGCAGATCTATTAATGTTGGATGCAGAAGAGTAAGCGACCGGTTTTTTAGATCGGATCCTCCGAACTCTTCTGAACTTGAAGCAGCTCGCGCTTGGATTCACGCAGGGATAGCTTCATTCTTCGAAGAGCTTACAAGCCGCACATTCCAGGTAGATAGGATGGTTGCGGTAGCGGGAACGGCAACAAGTCTCGTGAGTGTGGACGAGGCAATGGAGGTATATGACAGCACCCGAGTTCATCGAAGCCTGGTCTCGCGGGAAACACTGGACGCCGTCTTCAAAAGACTGAGTGAACTTACGCTTGAGCAACGGAAACAAGTGGTAGGCCTTGAGCCGGAACGCGCGCCGGTTATTGTTGCGGGCCTTCTCATTCTTGGGGTAGTCATGGATTTAAGTGGGGAACCCTCCTTTACTGTAAGCGAATCGGATATCCTACAAGGGATAATTTTGGATGCAATAACAAAATAAAGAGTTCTTTTTAGTGCATTCTTTGATATCATATTGCAGGTTCTTTACGAATCGTTGTTTGTTACAGACAAGAGGGAGCGTGGCGGAATTGGCATACGCAGCGGACTTAAAATCCGCCGCCTTCGGGCTTGGGGGTTCGAGTCCCCCCGCTCCTACCATCTCGTATGAAAAATCGAACAATACCCAAATAAGAAGCTGGCAAGAATTTCTCTTACAGGGGTTCAGCATGCACGGAATAGACGTAATAAGCATAGAAAAAGACTAGGGCAACAGAATACATCATGAGTGAAACTATCAGTGATATCATTTCAACTATTGATCTACCAACCAAGACTTTCGAAGAATACTTAGCCTCATATGCTGACCAGGTTGGCGATCTCCTCAATACGTATATACCTGAAGGCACGCATTCTGATATGAATGCCTACTTGTATGAGCCTTTGCGCGTATATAGCAAAAACGGCGGGAAAAGACATCGTCCCCTCATTTGCTTCGCTGCCTGCCTTGCTGTAGGGGGAGATATGGAGCGTGCGGTTTCTTCTGCTGCCGCTATTGAACACTTCCATACAGCAGCCCTTATCCATGACGATATTGCAGATGAGGCAGAGCTGCGTCGCGGTGTTCCTTGCCTCCATTTGACCGAAGGGGTAGGTCTTGCCATCAATGCAGGCGACTTTGCGCTCTCTTTGGTGAACAGCTGTGTTATGGGGGATCCCCTGCTCGACGATTCTCTCAAACTTCGTGTTATGGGTGAACTCGTTAAAATGACGCAGCATACCATCGAAGGGCAAGGCCTTGATATAGGTTGGGCTCGGGATGGCCGTTACGATATTACGGTAGAAGATTACCTAGCTATGGCCACTCATAAAACTGCTCATTATTCTGGAGCCGTCCCCCTTGCTATCGGGGCTCTTGTAGGTGGCGGTAGCGAGAGCGAGATCGAAGCTTTGCGCAATTACGGGCTTGATACGGGTCTTGCGTTCCAGATTCAGGACGATCTCCTTAATCTCATAGGCTCTGAAGAGAGCACTCAAAAGGATTTCCGCAACGATATTACTGAGGGAAAAAGAACCTTGGTGGTTGTTCATGCATTGCAAAACCTCGGTGAAGATAAACGCAAACGATTGATAGAGATATTGTCTTCGAAAGAAAAAGATCAAGCCGTGTTGGCAGAGGCTGTGCAGATTATGGACGAGGCAGGAAGTCTTGAGTATGTGCGTACGTACGCGGAAAACCTGACAAGTATAGCCAAGAACCGCCTTGTTGACATGGTGGAGCCGTCAGATGCTCGGGATCTTTTGGTGTCAATGGCTGACTGGTTTGTGAGCCGGCTGAAATAAGTTGGTTATCTAGTACAGCCTTTCGAATATCTTCTTGTTCTATAACCTGCTTTTTGAAGCACACAGAGGGACGCCACGCAAGGGCAGGACGTCCCTCTGATCTTTACGTTTCTACACCTGAGAGCTCGACACTTAGAATGAGTCGTAGCAGACTGTTTCTGAAAGCTCTTTCCTAACGAAATGACGATCGCTTTTCTTGGCATCGTCGGCTGGGTATCCTAGTGGTAAAAGCCCCAGAATTTGATAAGTATCGGGGATGTTATAAACCTCCCGAAGCCTTTCTTCGTTGCGATACGCTACCCACGTACACCCAAGACCCTCATCGTAACAGGCAAGCATCAGATGTGTCATAACTATTGCTGCATCATCATGCCCACAGCCCTTTCCATTTCCTTCCTCCCAATCGTTATGGGCTTGTGCGTCCGTGTCATAGCACATAAGGAGAATGACAGGTGCGTCGAAAGAACAGGGAGTGCACTCTTTCATCAGAGATCGAGCCTCTTCGCTTCGGACTACAAGAATGCGCTGCGATTGATTATTCTTTCCTGTCGGAGCGTGATTGCTTGCCCGAAGGATGGCGTCGATAGTTTCTTGCTCGAGGGGGGTATCTTTGAATTTTCGGCAAGAATAGCGTTCTTTAATAAGCTCTTTAAATTCCATATACATGCCTTTCTCGATACATCATTCTTCACACAGGTATTCTATCACCAGGAGGATCCTTGAGTCGTACACAAGGGCGTATATGCAACAGTATTCTTTCTGCGACTCCGATCGTAGGTACGGACCTCGGAATTGCATGTGCTATGATTATGGGCTGCAATTAAGAATTACGAACACATAAAGTGCAATTGACTACGTGATTGCTGTGTCAAAGCCATGACTTTGACCTAGAGAGGAAGGGTATGCTTTCATCAGCGGTTAGAAGGAGGATCGGCTATTCGCTCGCATACGAAGGGATAGCCATCGTATGCTCAAGCATTATTCTATTGCTAGCAGGAAACAGTTTAAGATTAGCGTTTCCTTTCGCGGCGTTCTCTTCAGCATTCGCCCTCCTATGGAATTTTATTTGGAACACCCTTTTTGAGCAAGTAGAGAAAAGCTTAGATTGGAAGGGCAGGCCTACTTGGGTGAGGATGCTTCATGCAGTTGGGTTTGAAGGGGGTCTTGGCTTGATGCTCATTCCGATAATGGCTTGGTGGCTGGCCATTCCCCTTATAGAGGCTTTCTTCACTGAGCTCGGATTGCTTGCATTCTTTTTACTATATACCTACGTGTTCAGTTTTTCTTTTGATAAAATCTTCGGTTTGCCGGAGTCGGCTCGCTAGCATGTGCAGGTGGCGTCTGAAGGAATACAGAGAGCGCGTCCTTCATCTGAAGTCCTTCAGCCCATTAAATTATGCAAATTTCCAGCAAAGAAAGAAGGCCTGTGCTAGAATCGCCTATCGGATAATACCCGACGGCTTGCGGACATTTTTTCGGTTCTCGGCACGAAGGCCTTGTCTGTGTCGCCACTAGAGCGGTACCTATATATCTAATACAATCAATTGCTCGACGAGAAGGTGTCGGATGGGATTACTTCGCACAAAATCAGTTGAACGTTCTCTTGCTGAGGCGGATGAGCCGGAGTATCAACTTAAAAAAACTTTGAACGCATTCGACCTCGTGGTCTTCGGGGTGGGCATTATTATCGGTGCTGGTATCTTCACCCTCACTGGACGTGTCGCACATGAACTTGCTGGCCCTTCAGTAATCTTAAGTTTTATTATCGCAGCAGCCTGTTGTGCTTTAGCAGCCATGTGTTATGCGGAATTTTCTTCTGCTGTTCCTGTTTCTGGGTCTGCCTATACCTTCAGCTATGTTGCCCTTGGCGAAATATTTGCTTGGATAATAGGTTGGGATCTTCTTCTCGAGCTCCTGTTGGCTGCGTCTGTCGTGGCTCAAGGATGGAGTGCGTACTTCACGAGCCTTGTTGGGAATTGGTTCACCCTTCCGCCCCAGCTAACGCATGGTGGGGTAGTCGACTTGCCAGCAATCATTCTTATCCTCGGGTTAGGCGCTCTCATGATTTACGGTATCAGAGAATCGATGAGGGTTAATACAATCCTCGTTGCGCTCAAGCTTTTTATTGTGCTTTTTGTAATATTCGCCGGTCTGCAGTTTATCGATCCTGCGAACTGGGATCCCTTTATTCCCCCTGCTCAAGCACAGGAACTTAGCACTGCTTCTATTATGACCCAGCCTTTGCTGCAATTCTTGTCGGGGAAAGAGCCGATGGCTTTTGGGGTCGGTGGTATCTTTGCTGCGGCATCCCTGGTCTTTTTCGCGTACCTCGGCTTTGATGTGATAGCCACGACAGCAGAGGAGACAAAAAATCCAAAGAGGGATCTTCCTATTGGAATCCTTGTTTCACTTTTGATCTGCACTGTTTTGTATTGTGCCGTTGCCTTGGTAGTTACTGGCATGGTTCCGTATGACCAGCTTTCACCCTCTGCCTCCTTAGCAGAGGCCTTCGCCTTCCATGGAAAAGGGTGGATGTCTGTCTTGATATCTGCTGGAGCAGTGGCGGGGCTAACCACGGTAGTCCTCACGCTTCTCATTGGGTCATCGCGACTTGTTTTTGCCATGAGCCGTGACGGTCTCTTGCCTATAGGGCTCGCAAAAATACACCCTAAGTGGAAAACTCCCTGGGTCATCGGGATCATCATCTCGGTCCTTTGTGCTTTTGTTGCAGGTTTTACTCCCGTTGGTATTTTAGAAGAGATGGTCAATATCGGGACTCTGAGCGCTTTTCTGATTGTGAGTATTTCTGTTTTGGTTCTCAGGAAAAAACGTCCTGACTTGCCACGTCCATTCAGGGTTCCGGGTGTGCCCGTTGTCCCCATTCTTTCAGCGTTAATATGCCTCTACTTGATGCTGAATCTTTCAGTTGAAACCTGGTTACGATTTGTTGTGTGGATGGTGGTAGGGCTTGTCATTTATTTTCTCTATTCATACCAGCATGCGAGGCTCGGTTTAGACATTACCCTCCACGAATTTGCAGAGCAACAACATCACGCAGCCAAGGGGCATACGGACACGGCAGAGGAGAGCGTTTCCAGCCACCTGCATGTTTCTCAGGAAAAGAAGCACCAGGGCCACGCAGACAAGGATGCGTCCCTACGAAAAAAAGAGTAATAGCCTCCAAGCATACGCGCAACATTTCGACATGCCAGTGTCTGCAGCAGCCCTTGCGGCAGCTCCCACAGCAGCTCCTGCAGCAGCCTCTGCAGACGGAAAACAGTTCGACCGCAGTCCTTTGGTGCCCATGAGACTGGGCTGTGCGGTGGATAGGGGCATCTTTGGCGGAGGGATATGCGCTTGATTTGTCATTCGTTTGAAGGAGTGTCCTTCGGCTACTCATATGCATGCATCCTACGATACAATGGGGACATGAAAACAATACGAAAAGATGATCGAGGAGCTGCAGTAGAGGATGTCCAACAACGGCTTGCCAGCCTGGAATTTCTCGATGCAGACTCAGTAAACGGTATATTCACTGAAGAAACTGCCACTGCAGTGCGCTCTTTTTGCGAGGCTTACGAGTTGACACCTCGTGATGAGGTCGATAACGAGGTGTGGGCGGCTTTAGTAGATGCGAGCTTCAGGCTGGGTGACCGGACCTTGTACTTACGCGTGCCCAATTTCCGGGGGAGCGATGTGTCCCTGCTTCAAAGAGCATTGAGTGCGCTCGGTTTTGCTTGCGGTGACGTCGACGGAAATTTTGGGGCCCACACTGAGCAAGCTCTCCGTCAATTCCAAATGAACCTTGGCCTTCCTTCTGATGGCATTGCGGGTGCCTATACATTTTCTGCGCTCCATAATCTTGAGCATTCATGGCGTGGGAAAGGCGCTCTTTCCACAGCTAGCCTGGGTTTTGCCCGTGCAGCAGATGTGTTGGAGCAGCACGCCTTGTGTTTGTTTGGAACCCAAGAATTTACGCGAAGCGTTGCTTCAAGGATGTCAAATTTGGCTCTGGCTACAAATCCTGCCTCAAAAATATTAAGCGCCGACTCTTTATTGGTTGCTCCTGACGAAGCCATGCTTTTGGTCCACATTGTCATGGCAGATGAAGAAACAGAAGACTCTGTCCCTCGGATACTTTATGAGGAGGGACTCGCACTTGCGCTGCGCTTGAAAGCAGCGCTGGAAGCAAGCCCTGAAGCCCTGCAGAGAATAGCTATAGAGATTCCTGGGCGGATGTGGATGGATGCAGGGGAGGGGCGGTCTGCCCAACACTATGCCATCTCTCTTCTTGATGCACTTTGCTCGGCATTACACAAAACACAGACATAAGGAGGCGATAGTGGCGAGAGCGATGACAATGGCAGAGAAGATCCTTGCAGCCCATGCGGGACTCGATGAGGTGTGCCCCGGTCAGTTGATAGAATGCGATCTTGATATTGTTCTCTCAAATGACGTTACGGCACCTATAGCCATCAAAGAAATGAAAAAAATCGGAGTCGGCAAAGTATTCGACCCTGATCGAATCGTATTAGTGCCTGACCACTACGTTCCCAATAAAGATATAAAAAGCGCCGAGCAAGCTAAAATTATGAGAGATTTCGCACGCGAACAGAATATCAGCCACTATTATGAGGTGGGCTGTATGGGAGTCGAGCATGCCCTTTTACCCGAGCAAGGAGTAGTGGGTGCGGGTGATCTGATTATAGGGTCTGACAGTCATACGTGTACATATGGCGCTCTAGGTGCTTTTGCAACGGGTGTAGGATCTACGGATGCGGCTGTAGCTTATGCTACGGGCAAGGCCTGGCTCAAGGTTCCCGAGAGCATATTGTTCAAGATCGAGGGCAGTTTGAGGCCAGGGGTTGTTGGGAAGGATATCATCCTACATATTATTGGCTTGATTGGGGTTGACGGAGCCCTGTATCAGGCGATGGAGTTCGCTGGGAGTGCTATAGAAGGTCTCTCAATGGAAGGACGTTTTAGTATTTCCAACATGGCTATCGAAGCTGGAGCTAAAGCCGGCCTTATTGCCGTCGATGATATAAGTAGGGCTTACATGGACGGGCGTGTGGAGCGGCCCTACATTGAGTACCACTCCGATGTCGATGCTCAGTATGCACGCGTGTATGAAATTGATGCAGCAGACATTGTCCCTACGGTTGCCTTCCCTCATCTTCCCTCTAACACACGGCCTGTCAGCGAGGCGCGTCATGTCCGCATCGATCAATCGTTCATCGGATCGTGTACTAATGGGAGAATTGAAGACATGCGCCAGGCAGCTGAAGTGCTGAAGGGGAGAAAGGTTCATCCCCATGTTCGCTGTATCGTGATTCCTGCCACACAAAGTGTGTTTCGCCAGTGCATGGAAGAGGGGCTCAGCGATGTATTCCTAAGTGCAAACTGCGCCGTTTCGACACCTACGTGTGGCCCCTGCCTTGGTGGGCACATGGGCATCCTCGCTGCAGGCGAACGTGCAATAGCAACAAGTAATAGAAATTTTGTCGGACGCATGGGCGATCCGAGCAGCGAAGTCTACCTGTCTTCACCTGCGGTAGCAGCAGCGAGTGCGGTTCTTGGCCACATCGGGCTACCAGAAGACTTGGATTAAGAAGAGGGAGGCGCAATGGAGTTTAAAGGAAGAGTCCACCGATACGGGCGTGATGTAGATACAGATGTTATCATTCCCGCCCGGTACTTAAATACCTCCGATCCGGCAGAGCTCGCTAAGCATTGTATGGAGGATATTGACCCCGCGTTTGTGAGCAAGGTCTCGTCTGGCGATATTCTTGTAGCGGAAGAGAATTTTGGCTGCGGGTCTTCGCGCGAGCATGCGCCTATTGCCATTAAAGCTGCAGGCATAGATGTTGTTCTCGCTAAGAGCTTTGCACGTATTTTTTATCGCAACGCCATTAATACCGGTCTCAGCATTATGGAAAGCCCTGAAGCGGTCGACAGTATAAAAGAGGGCGATACCGTGTTCGTCGATGCCGATGCTGGTCTTATCGTGAACGAAACGACGGGGGAGCGCTTCCATGTAGAGCCTTTCCCGTTTTTCATTAAAGAGATAATCGAAGCGGGTGGACTCATTGCAAGAACGAGACAAAAGCTCGGAATCGCTTAAGCCTATGAAAAAAGAGTATCAAATATGCCTTCTTCCTGGCGACGGTATAGGACCTGAGATACTTGCTGAGGCGGTCAAGGTCCTTGACGCGATAGGCCTTCGGTATGGAGTGTCTTTTTCCTACACCGAGGCCTTAATCGGTGGGATTGCGATTGATACACAGGGAGAGCCACTTCCGCCTGAAACGGTAGAGACGGCGCGGGCAAGTGATGCGGTTTTGCTGGCGGCGGTAGGCGGACCGAAATGGGATACGACCGATCCTCAAAAGCCACGTCCGGAACAAGGGCTTTTAGGGATTAGGAAAGAACTGGATCTGTTCGCGAACTTACGTCCTGTAAAAATGTTTGATGCGCTCAGCGATGCCTCTGCTATAAAGGCAGAGATTATTACCGGTGTTGACATCCTCATAGTGCGTGAATTGACAGGCGGCTTGTACTTTGGCCAGCGTGAGCGTGTATACGATGAAAAGGGAGCGGGTTTCGATGGTGGTCTTGGCCAGCGCGCTTATGACACGCTTGAGTACCGCGAGTACGAAGTAGAGCGTATCGTCCGTCATGCCTTTGAGTCTGCCCGTAAGCGTAATTTTAAAGTGCACTCGATTGATAAGGCGAATGTGTTAGAGTCGAGTAGGATGTGGCGTGAGATAAGTCACCGTGTGGCCGCAGAGTATCCCGATGTCGAACTCATAGATATGCTCGTCGACAACGCAGCCATGCAGCTTATTAGCAATCCCAAACAATTCGATGTGATTGTAACTGAGAATATGTTCGGCGACATTCTTTCGGATGAGGCATCGATGCTCATAGGGTCCCTCGGTATGCTTGCGAGCGCCAGTTTGGGTGCAGAGATAGCTCTGTATGAGCCCAGCCATGGAAGCGCCCCCGATATAGCTGGTAAGGGTATAGCAAATCCTTTAGCCCAAATACTCTCAGTAGAAATGATGCTGCGCTATAGCTTTGATATGGATGAAGCTGCCGATGAGCTTGTGCATGCGATAGAGTCTGTGCTCGGTGAAGGGTGGCGCACTATCGATATTGCCAACGAAGACACTTCCAAAGAGAAGCTTGTCAATACGGCAGGTATGGGGGATCTCGTAGTAGAGCATCTGACTTGAGACAACCTGCACGAAGCCTCGGGCTTGAGCGTATTGCTTCGACAGAAGCTGTTAAGATCTAGCTCACGAATAGACTGTGGCACGGTGACAACCTGAACAGTATGCGATACAGGTCTGAATGAAAACATTTAATTTCGAGAGAGGGTTTGCACAAAGCAAATCCTAGGGGAGGATATAACAATGGCGATACGAGCGCCTGAAGGAACAAAAGACTTACTGCCAAAAGATTCGAAGCACTGGAATTGCTTTAAAGAACAGGCTTTTAAGATATTTGCTTGTTACGGCTATGTGCCCATTGAAACCCCTATCTTCGAACAAACCGAGCTATTTGTAAGAGGTATTGGCGAGGCAACTGATGTTGTGTCGAAAGAAATGTTCCAAACGGTTTCCGGTGAGAATATGCGCAAACGTTTGATAGAGACGGAAAAAAGAGTGAGGGAAAAAGGGTCGCTCAGCGATTCTGACTACCAGGGTCTGCTCGCCGGTGAGCCCTTACGATCAAAAAGCCGATTGAGCCTACGTCCCGAAGGAACGGCCGGTGTAGTGCGCGCAGTGGTTCAACACGATCTGGTTCCTCAGGGAGCTCCACCTGTCAAACTGACATATGCTGGCCCTATGTTTCGGGCAGAACGACCTCAAAAGGGACGATTGCGGCAGTTCAACCAAGTCGGTGTAGAATGCTTGGGGGCCGATGAACCCAGCCTCGATGCTGAGGTTATCATTATGCTTATGAGGTTTTTCACGAGCATAGGCATTCCTCAAGAATCTATGCGACTCCTGCTTAATTCGATGGGCTGCGATTCGTGTCGTCCTCAATACCGTGACATCGTCAAAGACTATATACAGAGCCACAAGGATCAGATGTGCGAAGAGTGCATGACACGCGCTGAGCTTAACCCCCTGCGCGCCTTTGATTGTAAAAATGAACAGTGCGTTCAGGTTATGAACGGTGCTCCGAAGATAACCGACCATCTCTGCTCCTCTTGCTCTGAACACTACTACCAGGTGAAATGCTTGCTTGAAGCAACAGGTTTGACCTACGAGGAAGATCCTCGCTTAGTCCGAGGCCTAGATTACTACACGCGTACCGTGTTTGAGGTGCAGGTAGTTGAAGGGCTTGGTTCCCAAAACGCCATAGGAGGAGGAGGGCGTTATGACAAGCTTGCTGAAGAGGTGGGAGGGCGTCCTACTTCTGGTCTCGGGTTTGCTCTGGGCTATGAGCGTTGCGTGTTGGCCCTTGAGGCTGCAGGAGTTCAGTTTGAGGAGGCAAAATCTTGCGATATTTTCATTGCCTGCGTTGACGAATCGGTTCGCAACAAGGCATTTATAATTGCACAGTCTTGCCGAGATGCAGGACTGGCTGTCGATCTCGACCATCAGTCAAGAAGCTTGAAGAGCCAATTCAAACTAGCTGGGCGCTTAGGTGTTGGCCAAGTGATTATTGTCGGCCCCGACGAGCTTGAAGCAGGGACCGTCAAGTTTCGCGATATGGAGTCGCGTGAAGAAAAGGATGTATCTTTAGAAAATCTTGATCTTGAGCTTACAAAGCTTGCAAAATCAAATTGAAATAACAAGGCTAAGGAACGATCCCTCTTTCATTTTGCGTGGAACTTCCATGCTGTATAACTCAAACAGACAATATCGCGTACAATAGCTGAGGCAAGTTGAAGTTTGCATTCAATCGCAAGGGTCTCCTGTTTCAGGAGCCAGCGATTCATGAATAAAAAGCACAGAGAGACGTGGACGGGTTTCACAGAGGCACCATGAAGGATCTCTGTGACCAAGAAGAGAGAGTATAGAGGAGTACATAGTCATCATGACCGATTTAAAGAATGAATACTGCAGCCATTCGCATACCTGCGGACAACTCCGTAACGTAGACGTAAACACTGATGTGGTGTTGAGTGGATGGGTTTGGCATAAGCGCGATCATGGGGGCCTGATTTTTGTAGACTTACGAGATAGAGACGGCTATACCCAATGTGTGTTCGATCCAGACCACGTGAGCAACGATGACTTTTCTCAGGCTGAGCATTTTGGGCGTGAGTGGGTTATTGAAATACGAGGCACGGTTCGTGAGCGCATGCCAGAAACGGTCAATCCAAATATGAAAACTGGCGATATTGAAGTGCTTGTATCAAGCCTTGAGGTACTCAATGAGAGCGTGACGCCGCCTTTTTCTATCGAAGACAACATCGAGACTGATGAGATTACACGCATGAAATGGCGCTACCTCGATCTTCGCCGTCCCGAGATGCTTGCAAACCTGAAGTTGCGTCACACAGTAACGACAGCCATGCGCAACTCTTTGAACAAAAGGGAATTTCTTGAAATTGAGACGCCCATCTTAAGCAAGTCCACACCTGAGGGCGCTCGTGACTATATTGTGCCCTCAAGGCCAAATCCTGGCAAATTCTATGCCCTGCCCCAAAGCCCGCAACTTCTCAAGCAAATGCTTATGGTGGGGGGTGTAGAGCGCTATTACCAAATAGCACGTTGTTTTAGAGACGAAGATTTGCGTGCCGACCGTCAACCAGAGTTTACTCAGATAGATATTGAAATGAGCTTTGTAAGCCAGGATGACATTATGGCCATGATGGAAGATGTGATGGCCGAAGTGCTGGACACCGTAGGCGTCCAGCATGAGTTTCCCCTGCCCCGAATGGATTACAAAGAAGCCATGGATCGTTTCGGCAACGACCGTCCCGATACTCGCTTCGGAATGGAGCTTGTAGATCTGACCGAAATAGTTCATGATTGCGGCTTCAAGGTATTTTCCTCAGTCGCCCAAACAGGTGGTGTTGTGAAGGCCATTAACGTGCGTGGGGCTGGCGATTGGAGTCGAGGGGAAATCGAAAAGCTTGCTGATATCGCGAGTGAAAACGGTGCTAAAGGTATGGCTTGGATAGCTTTCACCAAGGATGGTCAAGAAAAAAGCCCTATCATTAAGTTTTTCAGCGACGATGAATTCACTTCTATGAAAAAAGCCTTGGATGTCCAGCCGGGCGATCTCATTCTTTTTGCTGCTGACACCTATCCTGTAGCTAGCGCGGTGCTTTCGGCCCTCCGTCTTCATATGGCCAATGTCCTTGATATAGAACGTTCAGGACATTCTTTGCTTTGGGTTGTTAACTTCCCTATGTTTAGGTATGACGAGGACGAGAAACGCTATGCTGCTGAGCACCATCCCTTTACACGTGTTCTTGATGGCGATCTAGAAAAAATCGAAGAAGCACCATTGGAATGCGGCAGTTACTCCTACGATCTGATAATGGATGGCTTTGAAGTAGGGGGAGGCACGATACGTATTCATACAGAAGACTTACAGCGTCGTATACTTCGTAAAATCGGTTTGACGGATGAGGAAATTCAGGATAAGTTTGGATATCTTCTCGAAGCACTTAGCCTAGGCGCTCCTCCTCATGGCGGCATTGCTCTTGGGCTTGATCGCCTCATAATGATTTTGGCGAAAAAAGATTCTATCCGTGATGTCATAGCATTTCCCAAAACGAGTTCTGCTTCAGATCCTATGACTGAGGCTCCCTCAGCAGTCAGTGCCCGTCAATTAAAAGAAGTAGCCCTGGCCTTACGATAAGATCCTACATATGCGCGGGGCCTACAAAGGCTTTCGTTGTTGTCCGCGGTCCTGGCGTAAGTACCGCGGCCCATCTTGTGGAATAAACTTATTCCCATTCAAGTAAAAAGAGACCCTCTTGCGAAGGTCTCTTTTTGTCCTATAAGTCGATGTTCTTGCTGGTACGTCTTACTGGCTTACGACTGCTTCCGTTTGCTTCAAAAGGCCATACCCACCATCGTCACGACGATATAGTACATTGACCATACCCGAGTCACGGTCGGTATAGGCAAAGAAATCGTGTCCCAAAAGATCGATGTTAATGAGGGCTTCTTCTTCGGTAAGAGGCTCAAACTCAATTTCTTTGATGCGAAGTATCGAATCGTCTCCATTAAGCTCTTCCATAAGCTGATCAAAGTCAGGCTCAACTGCTTCTGCTACTGTTTTTGCAGGTTTTTTTCCAACAGCAGGGCGGAGTTTTTTATCAATGACTTTAGTTTTGTATTTACGCAGTTGGCGAACGACCTTTGCAGAGGCTACATCTATTGCGGCGTACATGTCCTCTTCGTGCTCTTCAACGCGAATAATATGCCCCTTGGTGCGAAGAGTGACTTCGCAAACGGCTGGTCGCGGATTAGCAGGGTTTCTCTCAACATACAAAACCACCTCGGCGTTGAGGGGTGAGATGTCCATAACCCTCATAGTGTGCCCAATTTTTTCTTCGGCGTACTGACGCAATGCCTCTGTTACAGGCATTTTGCGCCCGGTGACGGTAATACTCATAGCGTTCACCTCGTATTCTGATCGGGAATAAAAAAACAGCTTGTGGCTACATGGCATGTACGCTTGCAAAAGAGTGGTGGTTTTCATACCTTTGCAAATACAACGCTCATCCTTCCCTTAAGCTGATGTAGTAAAGGATAACGCATATTTCGAATTTTGGAAGGGGGAGAGAGGAAGAGAGTTGCAGAACTGTAATTCTTCGAGAGCCGATGCCCGTAATAATCACGAGATGGAGCTATGGCGTTGCATGGTGTAGCAAGCTGTAACATCAAAAAAGATATGTGGAGAGGGTATAGGGAAGTAACGCTTCGTTGCTTTGATTCCTCCCCCTTAGAATATGATCAATATATTCTCAGGGAACAGGAAAGTGTGTATGCAAGAAGATATGCAAGACGAGAGACAGAAAAATAATGAAGGGCTCACGATACCTTATATAGAAGAAGTCAAAGGATATCAGAGGGCGCGTCAAAAAGTTAGGAGCTTTACGAGTTCGTCCACGAAGGCCGCGGCTCTTATGCTTACCGCAGCAATTGTGTCACTTATCATAGCAAATACCGATGCGTACGAGGGCTTCGAGTCTTTTCGTTCTTTTGAGATTGGGCTCAGTCTCGGGAACATCTCTATGGGCATGAGTATCGTCGAAATAGTAAACGATATACTTATGGCCATCTTCTTTTTGACCATCGGCTTAGAAATAAAGCATCAGATGATTGCGGGCGAGCTTACTAATATCCGGCAAGCTTTATTGCCTATGATTGCAGCTTGTGGCGGTGTCTTAGTCCCTATCGTAATATATACGTTTTTCAATGCATCAAACCCTGCGACTTCCCACGGCTGGGGAGTGCCTACAGCAACAGACATTGCTTTTGCCCTCGGCATCATGGCTCTTCTGGGAGACAGGGTGCCCATCGGCATCAAAGTTTTCCTGACCACTTTGGCTGTTGCAGACGATATCGTAGCCATTTTGATAATTGCTCTTTTTTACGGGCAGAGCGTCGAGCTGTTCTGGCTGGCGGCAGTAGGCCTCGTGATGATAGTGCTGATAGGCATGAACCGCAAGCATATATTCTCACCGGTTCCGTATATCTTAGTCGGAATAGTTTTATGGTATTGCGTGTACCGCTCAGGGGTCCATGCAACGATAGCCGGTGTTTTGCTTGCCTTTACCATCCCTACGGGATCGCAGATAAAGATTGAGAGTTTTGTTCCCTGGTCTCGGACGAAATTGGAGGCAGCCCAAGGAAGCCTTCTTTCTGACACCCCCCTCTTGGGGCGAAGCGATTATATGAGCATCACCAGTGAGATCAGCGAGGTGTCTCGTGAAGCCAGCCCTCCAGCTGCGCGTTTGGAAAGCAAGCTTTCTCCTTGGGTTAATTTTTTAATCTTGCCCCTGTTTGCCCTCACGAATGCCAATATTCGCATCGTAGGGGGAGGGCTCGGAGACATTTGGATGGATCCTGCCCTGTATGGTGTCTTTTTCGGGCTTGTTCTCGGTAAGCCGATAGGTATTATGCTCTTGAGCTTCATTACCGTTAAGCTCAAGATAGCCTCTTTGCCAAACAAAACGAGTTGGCTGCACATGCTGGGGGCAGGAATTTTAGGAGGCGTTGGCTTTACGATGGCAATTTTCGTCGCCAACCTCGCTTTCACAGATCCTGCAGTTACGGCAACAGCAAAGCTGGCAATCTTGCTTGCTTCTGCTACAGCGGGTATCACAGGCTTCATCTTTTTATGGATCCAAGCAAAACGGGAGGCTAAGGCTGGCAGCCTCAAGTCCGTATGAGGTCTTTCCCCGTTCGAATGGTCATGTGCCACAAAGAAATATGTATCTTGCATATACCCCTAGGGGGTATATAATAATCTCCTATGAGCCACCTGAAGGACAGATAGGAGAAACATGTGGGCAAGCCAGATGAACATAGCTGTGAGGAAAACAAAAAGAAAACGTGTGCTTGTCGCCAGAAGAATACACCTCGGGATGATGAGCTAAAAAAAGATCTCGAACGAAGAATTAACCGTGCAAGTGGACAACTGCAGGGCATTAAATCTATGATTGAGGAGAATCGTTATTGTGGCGATATCCTTATACAGCTGGCAGCAGTAGAGAGTGCTATTAAAAGTCTTTCTGGCATTGTTTTGCAAAACCATTTAGAGACCTGCGTTGTGGAACAAGTCCAGGCAGGAAACACGGAAATCATAGATGAGGTAATGAAACTATTTAGAAAGTTCTCATAAGAAAGGCAAGCTGGTGAATAAGGAGAAAGCAAGCTCAAATCAAGCGCATGAAGAAGCCTCCCTCGAAGGAGCTGAACATGCCGAAACCCTCCACCTGTCAATCGAGGGCATGCATTGCGGAAATTGTGTAGCGAATGTCCTTGGTCGCTTTGAATCAACAGATTCTGTTTTGCAAGCTTCAGTAGACTTGGCGAGTGAAACTGCAGTGATTGTGTACGATCCAAGGCAAATAAGTCCCGATGACCTGCTCCATGTTCTTGATGACACCTCGTTTACAGCCCACCTGCAAGGGGATGAAGGATCGGATAATCAGGAATCATGCTGTGGGGTGTTTCAAGAAACAAAGGACAAGCCAGAGCAGGGAAAGGAAGTAGGGTCGTCCGTCCAGAAGAAAGAAGACTCCTCGCATCGTCAAAGCTCTACCGTTCGTGTAGCTATTGAAGGGATGCATTGCGCAAACTGTTCGGCTGGTATAGAAAAGCGTTTCAATGAACTCGAGGGAGTGAAACAGGTTGCTGTCAACCTCGCTACAAACACGGGGATGATTGAATTCTACGCGGATACCTTAAGCGTCAACGATATTCTTCATGTCTTCGACGATACGAGCTTTTCTGCCGAAATCATACCCGATGATGCTCCCCTTATCGATGAGGGGCGTCGGGCAAAAGAAGCCGCGGTACGTAAGCATGATCTTCGTGTCTTCTCTCTTGCTTTGGTGCTTGCCATAATTATTCTCTGCCTGAGCATGATCCCTGGTGCGCATCATTGGCTTGCCGATACTTTAGGCTCTTTTGTTTTTGGTGAGGAAGCCGCTTTTACTGAGAAAATGTTTGCCGGAAACGTGTTTCTCATGATACTCACTATACCTGTGCAGTTTGGCTGCGGCGCCCGCTTTTACAAAGGCTCTTACTATTCGCTTAAAGGAAAATCAGCAAATATGGATGTGCTCGTAGCGCTTGGCACTACGATCGCCTTTATATTCTCTGTTTGGATTACGTTTTCGAGATCCTCGGTCAACGGAGGCATGCCTTATTTCGAAACATCTGCAATCCTCATCACCTTTGTTCTGCTCGGTAAAATACTGGAAACCCGGGCGAAAGGAGCAACAAACCAAGCTATTGAGAGCTTGATGAATCTCAGTCCTGATACAGTTAGGGTCCTTCGTGCTGGCAACGAGGTAGAGATTCCTTTGAACCAGGTGCTCGAGGGAGATATTGTTCTCGTGTATCCTGGCGAAAAAGTTGCGGTTGACGGCGTGGTGCTCGACGGAGCCTCAGAAGTGGACGAGAGTATGCTCACCGGTGAGGCCATGCCTGTTGCCAAGGTGCAGGGGGATGAGGTCACTGGCGGCACCCTCAATACTACAGGCTCGCTTCGGGTGAAGGCTTTGCGCGTTGGCAAAGATTCAACGCTTGCGCGTATCGTGCGGGCGGTCGAAGACGCTCAAGGGTCAAAGGCGCCTGTTCAGAAGCTTGCAGACAAAGTCGCATCAATCTTTGTTCCCACTATTTTAGGTATTGCCCTCATCACATTTATTGGGTGGATGGTATTCGGCAGCGCCCCTGAGGGTGTTGAGCGCTTCCAGCAGGCCTTGCTTTCAGCAGTTGCTGTTATCGTCGTGGCTTGCCCTTGTGCGCTCGGCCTTGCTACTCCAACAGCTTTAATGGTTGGCATGGGTAAAGGAGCACAGCTCGGAATCCTTATTAAAGACGGAGAAATATTACAGAACATGTGTAAGCTCAAATCTGTTGTTTTTGACAAGACAGGTACCTTGACGGTGGGAACGCCCAGAGTCGTATCATCAGATGTCGATATTGAGGCGCTTCGTCTTGCTGCCGCCCTTGAAACAAAAAGCGAGCATCCTTTAGCGCGGGCTATTGTTGATTACGCCCACAAGCAGGGAATAGAGAAACTTCCAGAAGTTGAGAATTTCCAGGCACTTGTTGGAAAGGGTGTTACGGGTGAGGTAGAAGGCCATCAGGTATATGTTGGAGCGCGTGTTGAGGTCGATGGGAAAGAACGCGGCTCCTTCGAATTCACTGATGAGCCGAAGGAAGATGCTTTGTCATCGCTACAAACCCTTAAGCAGGAATACGGCATCGAATCATATATGTATACAGGAGATTCCTTGGAAAATGCCAAGAGAATAGCCGATCAAATTGGTCTTCCTGAAGAGCATATCGTTGCCCAGATACAACCCTTGGAAAAAGCTGAGCACGTGCGACTCCTTAAAGACTCCTTGCCGGCAGAAGACAACCTCGTCGCATTTGTTGGTGACGGTATCAACGATGCTCCAGCTCTTGCAGCTTCTGATGTTGGCGTAGCTATGGCGAGCGGTACAGATGTGGCGCTCGACGCCGGGTCCGTGGTACTTATGCGCAATCGCTTGGCAGACTTTATACTCTCTATACGCCTTTCAAAAGCAACGATGCGCAAGGTAAAGCAAAATCTGTTCTGGGCCCTTATTTACAACCTTGTCATGATACCCCTTGCAGCTTTTGGCATAATAGCACCTGAGATTGCTGGTGCGGCAATGGCCCTTTCAAGCGTTTCCGTTGTATCCAACTCGCTTTTGCTCAAGCGTTTCAAGGCCTAGCTCACCTCAAACGACTCTGAACTTGTGCCTCTCGGTCGCAGGGTGAACTACGGTTAATTTGTTTCATTCGTGCAAGCCTTACGAATCCTTCGTTAGAATTCGTAAGGCTTTGCCGTATCTTTCCCCTTCTAAGGCTATACTTAGGGCGGTTCTTTTCCCGTGACGCAGAGAAGATGCCCCAATTGATTCGTGCCTCTCCTTCTGCTATGAAGCAGCTAGAAGGGGAGATGTGTATTTGGGAAGGGAAAGATTTTGTTCCAGGGCGCATGCTCTCCTGTCAAGTGAGGTTGCCCTGAGCTGAAGAGAAGATGAGAAAAGGAGTCAGTATGAGCGTTTCTGCCATAATCCTTGCCGCAGGCGCAGGAACCAGAATGAGGTCGAAAAAGCCAAAAGTTGCCCATGAGATGCTCGGCAAACCTTTAGTTCGCTGGGTTATTGACGCAGCTAAGCTTGCTGGTGTATCTCAGGTGGTTAGTGTGGTAGGACACGGACGAGAACACGTCGTTCCCTTAGTTGAATCCGACACCAGGGTAGTTGTTCAGAAGAACTTAGTGGGTACGGCTGATGCGGTAGCTTGTTGCGAAGGGATGTTCTCGGATTTCGAAGGCTCTATGCTGGTCCTTACCGGAGACAGCCCGCTTATCACATCCGAAACCATCAAAGCCTTAATTGCCAAGCGTGAAAAAGAGCAAGCGTCTGCAGTTGTTCTCACGATGACCCTCGACGATCCCTTCGGCTATGGGCGCATCATCCGTGACGAAAATGGGCAGGTGGAGCGTATCATTGAACAGAAAGACTGCACCGAGGAACAGGCTCTTGTGAGCGAATGCAACTCGGGCTTCTACTGTTTCGATTCCAAAAGCTTGTTTGAGGCTTTAGAAAAAGTAGGGAACGCCAACGCTCAAGGAGAATACTATCTGACCGATGTTCTCGAAATATGCAGAGATGAGGGTGGCAAGGTGCTTGCTGTGCAAACCGATCACCCTGACGAGTGTCTCGGCGTGAACTCCCGTATGCAGCTTGCCGAGGCAACAAAGCTTGCACAACATCGTATCAATACTGCCTTTATGGCAGAAGGTGTGACCATGACTGACCCTGGTATGGTCTGGATCGGCCCTGATGTTAGCATCGATGCCGACGTTGAACTGCTACCGATGACCTTTCTGTACGGGAACACAGAAGTGGGGGAAGGAAGTCTTATTGGACCTAATTCTCGCCTGACTAATACGGTTGTTGGAAAAGCCTGCGTTGTTGATGAGACGGTTGCCGTTGATGCCCTCCTCGAGGACGAGGTACACTGTGGCCCGCGAAGCTATCTGCGGCCTGGTACTCACCTGTGCTGCAAGGTAAAGGTAGGAACCCATGTTGAAATTAAAAAATCATGTATAGGTGAGGGGTCGAAGGTCCCTCACCTGAGCTATATCGGAGACACCGTTATGGGGTCTCATAGCAATATTGGAGCTGGAACTATTACGTGCAACTACGACGGAGAGCATAAATCCCAAACCGATATAGGCCACAATGTTTTCGTTGGCAGTGACGTCATGCTTGTTGCCCCGGTTACACTTGGCGACGATTCAGTAATTGGTGCCGGCTCAGTAATCACAGAAGATGTGAGCGCAGGAGCACTGGCGCTTGAGCGCAGCAAGCAGATTGAAATCAAAGGATGGAAGGCTTCCCGAAAGAAAAGGACGGAAGAGTCACAATAGAGGGATATCGTGCGATGCGTGTAAGAACTTTGATAAGTTTTCGCCATGCTTACTTAGATCTCTTCTTTGGCATACAATAGGGATTCACAAAACAGCGACGAGGGGTGTACGGTATGTCAGATATAGAAAATAAACTTGTGGTGGTCTCAGGGTCCGTCAACCCGGGCCTATCGAATGAAATAGCCGATGTTCTTGGGGTCAAGCTTGGCGATGTTACCCTTAAGCAGTTTGCTAACGGCGAAATCTACGCACGGTACAACGAGAGCGTTCGAGGTGCCGATGTTTTCATCATACAGTCTGTTGCAGGTGAAAGTGTCAACGATGCTTTGATGGAACTGCTTATTATGACTGACGCTGCCAAACGGGCTTCGGCTCAGACAATTACTGCAGTTATCACGCATTACGGCTATTCTCGCCAAGATCGAAAAGCTGCAGCCCGCGAGCCTATCACCGCTAAGCTTGTCGCTAACCTTTTAACGGTGGCAGGTATTGACAGAACAATCACCATCGATCTTCATCAAGGACAGATACAGGGCTTTTTTGATACGCCTGTCAACCATTTAACTGCTCTTTCCATCTTAGCTGATTATTACAAAGCAAAGAACTTTGACCAAAGCCGCCTTTGTATTGTCAGCCCCGATGTGGGACGGGCTAAGGCAGCAAAAAGATTTTCCGACATGATGAACGCTGACTTGGTCATCATGCATAAGGGACGCCCGAACCATAATGAGGCTGAGATTACAGCCCTTATCGGTGACGTCCGTGACAAGATTTGTATCATTAATGATGACATGATAGATACAGCGGGAACTTTGCAGGCCGCCGCTTTAACCTTAAAGCACGAAGGTGCTGATCAGGTCTACGTATGCGCGACACATCCCATTTTTTCCGGTCCTGCTTATGAGCGTTTGGAAAGTTCAGTTATTGAAGAAGTAGTTGTCTGCAATACCATTCCGATTCCCGAAGAGCGCCTACAAGGAAAAATTAAGGTGGTAAGCGTGGCGCCATTGTTTGCCCGCGCAATTTTGAATGTATACAAGAACGATTCGGTTTCTCAGCTCTTTGATCTCGGTAGCGAGATTTAAGCTTTTGATTACACATGGAAGAATGCAGGCAGATGTATCTTATTGCTGGTTTAGGTAATCCAGGAGAGCGCTATGCTCGCACACGGCATAACGCGGGTTTCGACACCATCGACACGCTAGCGGATGAGCTCGGGGTTCGATATTGGAAAACAGAGGGCGGGTCTTTGACGGCGAAGGCTGTGTATCGTGATACGGATATTGTCCTCGCAAAACCGCAGGGTTTTATGAACACATCAGGTGGGCCAATAAAAAAGCTGATGAAAGACTATGGCATAGAAGCCGACCACCTCATAGTAATACATGATGAGCTCGATATTGATCCAGCGAAAATACGGGTTAAGTTCGGAGGGGGACATGCGGGCCATAATGGCCTGCGGTCGATATGTGACAAATTGGGGACACGCGATTGGTTTAGGGTACGTATAGGAATCGGGCGCCCACCAGGACGGATGCCTGTGTCTGACTATGTCTTGAGCAAGCCTCCTAAAGACTTGCAGGATGATTACGATCAAGCCCATCAAACAGGAGCCGATGCAGCACTCTCGATAGTAGCCGAAGGCCTTGAAAAAACTCAACAAAAATTTAATTAAGGATCAGCCTTCAAATCCTCCCGCGAATTATGTCGTCTCGAGTATTTTGATGACGCGAAGTTAACGAATTACGAATAAATAATACCTTGGCAGTGGGCGAGTGATATTGTTCAGGTAAGTTTTCCACGACAAAAATTCGGTCATGAAGCAAATAGTCTGCAAGAGGAGACTGGTGTATATGCAAAACTTGAACAATACTGGAGTGGGCGGTGCTTCTCCGTCAAACCAACAATCCGGGAGCTCCCAAGATCAAACGTCGCAATCCTGGCAAGCGCCTCTGCCGCCGCAAGCGGCCCAAGCGCCTCAAGCAAACCCCATACCCCGCAACAATCCCTCTTATGGTGGTCAGGTACAAGGTGGATACAACGCCGCTCCCCCCAATTATGCACGGGGTGCCCAGGCATCGCCGCAGTCTCCTGCCGCAGGACAGCAAAATCCGTATGGCTCCCCCCAGGCTTATCAGCAAAAGGCACAGAAGAAAACGCCCGGCCTAGGAAAAACCTTTTTTGTGTCGTTCGTCGGAGCGGCTCTCGCAGTAGTGCTTGGCCTATTCGGTTTTGGCATCTGGAACTCTTTTTCTGGAGATTCAGAACCCTCATCAGACGGTGGAGCGTCAACAATCTTGGGCTCAAGTCAAAACTCTATAATACATGCAGGTGACACTGATGCCTCGCTCGCCGAGGCGGTTGCCGAAAAGGCGCTCCCTTCTGTCGTTAGCATAGACGTATATGCAACACCGTCGAGCTATTCATTTTTCGGGTTTGAAGAGGACTCTGCGGGCTCGCTTGAAGAGGCTTCGCTTGGAAGCGGTGTGATATTAAGTGAAGACGGCTACGTGATCACCAACTATCATGTTGTCGAAGGAGCTGAACTTCTTGAGGCCCACGTAGGCGATACTACGTATCAGGCCGATATCGTCGGGACGGATCCCAGTTCAGATATAGCAGTAATCAAACTAATCGATGCTGAGAATTTAACTCCCATAGAAATAGGGAGCTCTCAGGACTTGAATATAGGGCAGTGGGTCATGACCATAGGCTCGCCTTTTGGCCTTGAGCAGTCGGTAGCTACAGGCATTGTATCAGCGGTGAGCCGTTCTCAAATAATGCAGACTGAAACAGGGTCGACGGTGTACGCCGATCTTGTTCAGACGGACGCAGCTATCAATCCAGGCAATTCAGGCGGAGCCCTTGTCGACGCGAACGGGAAGCTTATCGGGATAAATACGCTGATTACCTCCTATTCGGGAAACTATTCAGGCGTTGGCTTTGCGATTGCAGGTGATTACGCGATACAAATAGCCCAGCAGATTATTGATGGCAATGTACCAAGCCATGCCCAGTTAGGAGTATCGTTGACAACCGTCAACGATGCATTGGCCGAGAGGTACGGATTGCCCACAAATGCGGGCGCGTACATAAGTCAAGTGGCAGAAGGGGGAGCAGCCGAGCTTGCAGGGATTGAAGAAGGCGACATAATTACGAAGCTGGGTGACACAATCGTCACTTCCGCAAGCGACCTTATGATAGCTGTTAGAAAGCAGAGTCCCCATGACACGGTCAGTATCGAGTTGAATAGGGCGGGAGAAAATATGGTTTTGGAGGTAACTCTCGGTTCGGACTAATGCGACTGTAAAAAGGACAAGGCGGGCTCCAGGCCGCTCTTTTCATGGCCTGGCATCTGCTCATTAAGTGAAGTGACTTGGATTGGCCGCGCTTGAGTGTGTGGCCAATCCTTTTTTCAGGTACTATAAGACGAAAATGAAAGAAGGTATCTGATAGATGGCTGAAGGATATAAGTACAAACGAGTTCTTCTGAAACTTTCTGGTGAAGCCTTAGCGGGAGACCTAGGATATGGAATTGATCCTGGCGTAGTGGAGAATCTGGCGCTTGAGATCAAGGACTTTGTGAAAGATGGCGTGCAGCTCGCCATTGTTGTCGGAGGTGGAAATATCTTCCGTGGAATGGCTGCAAGTGCGGAAGGGATGGATCGTTCTCAGGCTGATTACATAGGGATGTTGGCCACGATTATGAACGCACTTGCCCTGCAGGACGCCTTTGAGCGGCACGGTCTTTATACACGAGTGCAAAGCGCTATTTCGATGCAAGAGGTTTCTGAGCCTTATATTAGAAGAAGGGCAATTCGTCACCTTGAAAAAGGTCGCATAGTCATTTTAGCTGCCGGCACGGGTAATCCCTATTTTACGACCGACACGACTGCCGCATTGCGAGCATGTGAGCTCGATATGGAATGCCTCCTTAAAGCTACTAAGGTTGATGGCGTCTACGATAGCGATCCGAACAGTAATCCTGATGCTGTTAAGTTCGATGAAATCACCTATATGGAGGTTCTATCACGCGGCTTAGACGTTATGGATTCAACAGCAACATCGCTCTGCATGGATAACGATATGCCTATGATCGTATTCAATCTGAGCGATCCAGGCAACATAGCACGCGTGCTTCGTGGCGAGAATGTAGGAACAAGAGTACTATAGCTTCTGTCTGAAGAAGGGTAAGGAGGAAGGGGATTAGTACCTCGCTCAGATCTGCTGCAGCCTTACGTTCAACCTAAAAGACGATTGCTTGTTTTGAGGCTTTGCTCAGGCAGATGCGTGTTAAGCGTGATTGAATGGTACTATAGACTCTGATTGTGTATCGAGGAGAGGACAAGATATGTTTGATGAAATAATGCTTAATACTAAGACTCGAATGCAGAAGGCTCTCGATGGCCTTGCTGACAATTTTGCCTCGGTCAGAACAGGTCGCGCAAGTGCGCTCGTCCTCGATCGAGTGACTGTCGACTATTACGGGGTTATGACCCCCATCACACAGATGGCGGCAGTTAAGACGCCTGATGCCCATATGCTCGTTATTGAGCCTTGGGACAAAAGCACTCTCCGTGCTGTTGAGCAGGCTATTCTGGCAAGCGATTTAGGTGTCACGCCTTCCAATGACGGCAGCGTTATCCGTCTGCCCTTTCCGCAGCCTACTGAGGAAAGGCGCCGTGAACTTGTGAAGCAGTGTAGAAACTTTGCTGAAGAAACACGCGTTGCCATCCGAGGAGCTCGTCGTGAGGCGAATTCTGAAATCGATAAGCTAAAGAAAGATTCTGAGATTTCTGAAGACGATGCAAAACGTGGCGAGACCGAGGTACAGAAAGCCACGGACGAATTTATTGCTCAAGTGGATGAATGTCTGAAGGTAAAAGAAACGGAAGTAATGGAAATTTAGTTCCGAGGTCTTTTGCTGGATAGGATTTCGCTTGCAGAGGAATATGCTTGTCTTTCTTCCTATCCATGTTTGACCCGGGCATCTCTCTACAACCTATGAACATGCCACTACAAGAAATATTTCCCCAACTGCCACAAGGCCTAAGCTATGACGGCTTAGATGTACAGGCGCTGCCTGACCATATTGCAATTATTATGGACGGTAATGGAAGGTGGGCCAAACAACGAGGGAAAAATCGACTTGCGGGACATAAGGCAGGCATCGCAGCGGTGCGGGAAAGTATTCGCTGTGCATCAGATATTGGCATCAAGTATCTGACCATATTTGCCTTCTCTTCTGAAAACTGGAAACGTCCTGGGGATGAAGTGAGCGGCCTGATGGATCTTTTTGCTAAAACGATGCTTGCCGAGCTTGAGGAATTGTCCGAAGAGGGTGTACGGGTAAAGACTATCGGACAAATGGACAGCCTTCCGAAAAAGACAAAAAAAGCCTTTGAAGAAGCTTGGGAAAAAACGCAAAACAACACTGGTATGACTCTGGTTGTAGCTGTTAACTACGGTGGAAGGGCTGAAATCATCAATGCTGTACGGGGCTACATAGATGACGTGACCCAAAGTCTCTGTTCCGACGGCGAGCCAAAAGAACTAAGCGAAGAAGTTTTCTCCCAATACCTGTATACCTCAGGTATCCCCGATCCTGACTTAGTGATACGAACGAGTGGCGAAATGAGGCTTTCGAATTTTCTTCTATGGCAGCTTGCCTACTCCGAGTTTTATTGTACGGAAGTTCTATGGCCAGAATTCGACCGGTACGAGCTACTGAGGGCACTACTTAATTTTCAGGTACGCGACAGACGCTTTGGGGCAATTTAGAGATGACGCAAGAGAATATGCACGAACAGGATGGTTCCTCAAAGGAAAAAAAGAATAAGAAGAAATCAAGCGATCTCGTTATGCGATTTCGCACAGGTTTTGTATATATCACCATTTCCGTTATCTGCCTGGCTATAAACGACGCGACTACGGCTTTGTTTCTCGCGGCAACTGCAGGTATATCTGTCGGTGAGTTTTACTACATGCTCCGCTCTGACGCTAAGCTTCCCAACGAGCTGCTTGGTATTGTCGCTGCTGTGCTCTACCCCTTAAGCGCGTGGCTTTTCAAGCTTGAAGGCGTTATTCTGGTCACGGTTGGCCTTGTCCTTGCCCTCCTCCTATGGTACGTCTTTTGGCAGCGTGCTCGAATTGCTGATGTGGGGGTTAGTTTGTTCGGCGCCCTGTATACGGGCCTTCTGCTTGCAGGGTTTATGGTAATCAGAACATCGCCGTCTCTCGAATATCCTTGGAATAGCGTTTTAATCCTCGGTATATTTTTAGGAGTCTGGGCGAACGATGTATTTGCCTATCTCATTGGAAGGCAGTTAGGGAAGCATAAATTGGCTCCTCGTATTTCTCCGAAAAAGAGTTGGGAAGGGTTTGCGGCCGGGCTGATAGCCTCGATGCTTGTATGGTTCGGTCTCAGTTTTATACCAGGTGTTTCCATGGGAATCATACAGGCATTGGTGTATGGGCTTGTGTGCGGAATCATGGGCGTTTTAGGTGACTTAGCTGAGAGCCGTATTAAGCGAAACTCGGGCTTCAAAGATTCTGGAACCCTTATGCCGGGCCATGGGGGATTGCTTGATCGTTGCGACTCCCTGTTCCTTGTCTCCATGACGTCTGCTTTGTTGTTATTTTTCGGTGGGTGCATTAGTTATGTCTAAAAAGATGAAACGTATTGTTATCTTGGGTTCTTCGGGGTCAATAGGTGTTCAGACCCTTGATGTTGTGAGGAAACACGCAGACAAACTTGAAGTGCTTGGTTTGGCTGTTCATTCAAGTATCTCCCTTTTAAAGGAACAGGCTCGTGAGTTCAAGGTGAAACAGCTTGTTATTGGAGATGCTTCACTTGAAAACACCCCTTCAGTCAGCACGCTCTTTTCCGAAGGGGAGGCTTTTGAGCTTCGTTTCGGTCCTCAGGCCTTAGAAGATCTCGTGCGCATGCCTGAGGTAGATATTGTTGTCAATGCCCTTGTCGGTGCTGCAGGGCTCAGGGCGAGCTATGAAACGTTACGTGCAGGGAAGGTATTGGCCCTTGCCAATAAAGAGTCTTTAGTAGTTGGTGGCGACCTCATTATGCCCCTCGCTACGGACGATAGGCTTCTCCCTATTGATTCAGAGCATGGAGCCATATACCAATGCCTCCTCGGCGAGCACAAGCAAGAAGTCTCAAGGCTGTGGCTGACCGCCTCGGGCGGACCTTTCAGAGGCTGGTCTCGCAGTCAGCTTATGGATGTTCGTCCCCAAGACGCTTTAGCTCACCCCACGTGGAACATGGGGGCTAAGATTACTATCGACTCATCGACTTTGATGAACAAGGGACTTGAGATAATCGAGGCACACCATCTCTTTTCGATACCCTATGAGAATATTGAAGCGCTTGTTCAGCCACAGAGTGTCATACATTCGATGGTTGAATTCTGTGACGGAAGCGTCAAGGCCCACCTTGGAACTACCGATATGCGTATCCCAATCCAATACGCCCTTTCATATCCTGAGCGCTGGTCTGCTCCTGTGACCCCCCTTGATTTCAGGGAACTTGGGTCTCTCGAGTTTGCCTCACCTGACAAGGAGACCTTTCCTTGTATCGTCTTGGCTGAAGAGGCGGGAAAAAGAGGCGGAACGTTACCTTGTGTTTTGAATGCTGCGAATGAAGTGGCGGTTGCAGCATTCCTCGCTGAAAGATGCTCGTACGTACAGATTCCTCGCTGCATTGAATCAGTAATGGCTATGCATACGGTTCAGAAGGTGGAGAGTTTGGAACAGCTTGAGGAGATTGATGCATGGGCAAGGAAAGAGGCCGAAAGGCTTATTTCCAGTCTGTAATAAGTGGGGCAATCGCTGAAAATCTACGAAGGACAGAGTCTTTCCTATCCTTTCTTGTGCCTGGTCAATATTAAAATCCTGGAGCATATTGCGTAGAGATATTGAACGCGCTTTATGGGTTTCAGTTATCCACTCTCTAACTTTCGAGAATCCCTCGTATAATATGATATAAGCCATAAACTAAAAGTGTCTAGTGAGAAAATATAGAGCGTTTCAAAGCATAAGGAAGCCTTGTTCTTTTCTCTTGCGGTAAGGATTAGCTAGAGGAGTCATTGCTATGGATATTTTTTTAATGATTGTGTATGGAGCAATTGTTTTGAGTATCCTCGTTTTCATCCATGAAGGCGGGCATTATCTTGCCGCTAAAGCCTTTGGGGTTCGAGTGACTGAGTTCATGATAGGCCTTCCGGGGCCTTCCATTGGGTTTACGTGGAAGGGAACGCGCTTTGGACTGACGGCTGTGCCGCTTGGTGGGTATGCCAAGATATGCGGCATGGAGACAGACGAGCAAAGCCCCCATCTGAAAAAAACCCTCGAGTTTGTCTATAGGCATGGTACGGTGAACATGGAAGAGGTCTCTTCTGCTCTTGGGATTTCAGACGACGATGCTCATGCTGCCCTCGAGCAATTGACTGGATGGGGCAGCATAGAAGGTCCCACAAAACAGGATGTCTACAATACCTACAGGGCTCCTGAAAGTAAGGGTAGCTTCAAACTCGGCGAGGCTCGTGACGTAGACGACATCGAGGCCTTTTTTGAAAGTGAATATAAGCTACAGTATCGAAGCCTTCCTTTCTGGAAGCGCTCAGTTATACTCCTAGCCGGCATCATCGTAAATCTTCTCTTTGCCGTGCTTCTGTTTGTAATTATTTACTCGGTGCTCGGGATAGATCTTGTCGATCAGACTACGGGGGAAATCAGCCATATGAGAGCGAGCCCTTGGGCAGCTACAGTTGCAGGTTTTAAGATGATTTCCGCAACCTTTGTTGCCGTAATAGGTCTCTTCAATCCTGCTACTGCCGCCGAAACGGTATCAAATTCGACATCTATTATGGGTATTGCGGTCATGTCAAAAAGCTATGCCGATATGGGCTTTGTGTACTTCCTCTTTTTTATGGCATTGATTTCAATTTCTCTCGGCATCATGAATCTCCTTCCCATCCCTCCTCTTGACGGAGGTCGTTTTGTAATTGAAGTTTTCCAAAAAGTGACGAAAAGGATTGTTACTCCTAAGGCCATGGCATACATGAGCGCTGCGGGACTCCTCTTGTTTGTAGGGCTTTTCGTGATCATGCTCAATCAGGATATTCAGCGATTCATATTCGGAAACTGGTAGAGGTGCCTACAATGAGCGATTATAAGAAACAAGAGTTTACTCTCGGGGTGCGCGACCAGTCGGAAAAAGATCGGAAGAATTACCGTCCCAACGAAAAGACACGGAGTGTGCATGTGGGATCCGTGCGCATGGGGGCTGGCGCTCCTTGTGTGGTGCAGTCGATGCTGAATGCAGCTGCGGACGACCTTGGTGCCAACATAGAACAAATAGCTCAACTAGCTGAGGAGGGCTGTGAGATTGTGCGCATGGCCATTCCCCATCGTGCAGACCTTGATATGTTTGAGCGGGTTTGTAAAGAGTCGAGCTTGCCAGTAGTTGCTGACATACATTTCGACGCGCAGATTGCCATTGAGGCTGCGAAACGCGGGGCCGCAAAGCTCCGTATTAATCCAGGAAATATCGGAGGCCTCGAAAAGACGGATGCGATTATTGAAGCCGCCCGAAACGCCCATATCCCTCTTCGCATAGGCGTTAATGCAGGTTCTCTCGATGAAGATCTCGCACAGAATAAAAACCTGAGCTTGGCAGAAAAGTTGGCTCGTTCAGCTGCCGACTATGTTGCATATTTTGAGAGCCGTGAGTTTTATGATCTTGTTGTTTCTGCAAAGGCACACGATGTCATGGCAACGGTAGCTGCGTATCGCCTGCTCTCGGAGCAAATCCCACAGGTACCCCTGCATATTGGTATCACTGAAGCAGGGACTCTTTTTCAGGGCATCATCAAGTCGGCATGCGGCTTAGGCATTTTGCTTGAAGAGGGCATAGGGGATACCTTACGTATATCTCTGACCGACGATCCCACGCAAGAAGTGCGTGCTTGCTGGACCCTGCTATCTTCTCTCGATCTCCGGAGGAGAAACCCCGAAATTATAAGCTGTCCCACCTGTGGAAGATGCCAGGTTGATTTGATCACCATAGCAAAGCAGGTTGAAGAACGCTTGAAGACTGTGAAAAAACCTCTCAAGGTTGCAGTGATGGGATGCGTCGTGAATGGGCCGGGAGAGGCTGCGGATGCCGATATAGGAATCGCCTGTGGCACAGGGTCGGCTTTGATTTTTAAAGAAGGTGAAACCTTGCGTAAGGTTGACGAGAGCGCTATCCTAGATAGTTTGATAGAAGAGATAGGAAAACTATGAACGACATAATTCGCCTGAGCACATACTATGCTCCTACGCTTAAAGAGAATCCGGCAGATGCGGAAATCGCAAGCCATCGGCTCTTACTTCGCGCGGGAATGCTTCGCAAGAGCGCTTCCGGGCTCTACACCTTTCTTCCGCTTGGACAGCGAGTGCTCGCGAAGGTTGAAGCTATCATTCGACAGGAAATGAACGCTATTGGGGCACAGGAAATTATGATGCCGGTTTTACAGCCCGCCGAACTCTGGCACGAGAGCGGTCGGTGGGATGATTATGGACCGGAACTTATGCGTCTCAAGGATCGTCATGACAGGTCATTTTGCCTGGGGCCAACGCATGAAGAGCTTATTACTGCCCTTGTCCGAAGCGAGCTTCGATCTTACAAGCAATTACCGCTTTCCTTATATCAACTGCAGGTCAAGTTCCGTGACGAGATACGACCCCGCTTTGGGCTTATGCGTGGGCGGGAATTCATAATGAAGGATGCCTACAGTTTCCATGCAGACCAAGCATCACTCCAAGAAACTTACGATCAAATGGGTGAAGCATACGCAAGAATTTGCGATAGGCTTGAGCTGAAATGGCGCTCTGTTGATGCAGACAGTGGCCAAATTGGAGGAAATGAGAGTCGCGAGTTTATGGCCTTAGCCGAATCGGGTGAAGCAGAGCTCGTATATTGCAAGTGTGGCTACGCGGCGAACGTCGAGGCGGGTGAAGGCAAGGCAAACCCGACCGAGTACTCTCAGGCTGAAGGTATAGAGAAGATAGCAACTCCTGGCATCCGTACAATTACAGAGTTGGCCCAGCATCTCGAAATTCCAGAAAGCTCAACGGTGAAAGCAATGCTCGGAAGGGATGCTGAGGGCAAAGCCGTAGCCCTGTTCCTTCCTGGCGACCATGAGCTTAATGAGGTCAAGATTGACAAGCTTGTTCCAGGATTTGAGCTGCTCGTCGACGAAGAGATAGAAGCGTTGGGGCTGCCAAAAGGCTCGATAGGGCCTGTTAACCTGCCAGACGGCATCCGGACGGTAGCCTCTCTTAGCCTGCAAGATATTCCAACCTGGGTTGTAGGAGCAAATGAGGATGGCTATCATTTTGTTGGGGCGCGCCTGGGGACTGATTTCACGATAGACGAGTGGGCAGACATCGTAGTGGTGCAGGCAGGAGATAGGTGTCCTCAATGTGATAATGCCCTAGAGGGAGCCCGAGGCATAGAAGTCTCTCAAATATTCCAGCTCGGTGACAAATACTCGCGAGCTATGAATGCAAGTTTTAGCAAGGAAGACGGAAGTGAAGAGAACTTCCTGATGGGCTGCTATGGGGTGGGAGTTACAAGAAGCCTTGCTGCCGTTGTTGAGCAGAACAATGATGAGAAGGGTATTATTTGGCCCATATCAATAGCCCCGGCCCATGTATGTGTCATCCCCCTCAATGTTGGAGATGATCTTGTCCAGCCTGCAGCAGAGGAGATAGCTACTAGAATAGCTGACCTTGGCTTAGAGGTTGTAATTGACGACCGGGATGAGCGTGCGGGCGTCAAGTTCAACGATGCCGATCTCATAGGGTGGCCTCTTCAGATTATCGTCGGCAAGAGAGGCTTGGAGAATTCTTCTGTTGAGGTTAAAAAAAGAGCAAGCGGAGAAAAACGCGATGTTCAAATCGACTCCATTACAGAGATTATCGCCTATATTAAACATAACATTGCTGGCTTTGCCACAAGAGTCGGCCATCTTATGTAGGGAGTTAGCTATTTTGAAGACGTGTGGGAATGAAAAACAACAAACGGACGTGTGCGAAGCGGTGCAAGCCGCTGCTGGCTCTCTCGAGATTGATGAAGAGGGGCTAGCCCAAAATAGCTTCGAGTCTCCCGAAGTAGATACTATCCTCTTCGATCTGGATGGCACCCTGATAGATACATATCAGACTATTTTGCGGTCGATGCGGTACACCATGAAGACTGTTTTAGGAAAAGAGTATTCTGACGAGCAGCTCATGGGCAAAGTAGGACAGCCCTTAAAAACGCAGATGGAAGACTATGCGCGATCTGAAGCAGAATGTGTTGAGCTTCAGCGTGTATATCGCGAGTATCAAAGCACAATCCACGATGGGCTCACTCAGCCCTTCGATGGATGCGAAGAGGCCCTGTCCTGGCTTAAAGACGCTGGCTACAAGATGGGGGTAGTAACATCTAAGCTTCATGAGCCTGCTTTACGCGGCCTGCAGCTCTTTGGGCTGGATGGGTATTTTTCATGCCTCGTAGGCGCGGATGATTGCACCTTGCACAAGCCCAATCCTGCTCCCGTACTTTATGGGGCAGAGCTTCTGGGATCGCATATACAAACGTGCATATACATAGGGGACAGCCCCTTTGATATACAGGCAGGAAACGCTGCACAGGCCTGTACGGTTGCCGCTCTATGGGGTATGTTCTCTAAAGAAATCTTACTCGCCCAAGTCCCCGATTATGTTTGTTCGAATATTAGCGAGTTTGCGCGATGGATGAGCTGAGGACAGTTTTTGTTGTACATATTTTGTAGCAAAGCGCGAAGGGCTATACATAAAAAAGATGAGGAGAGGAAACATGAAGGTTGTTGAGAAAAAAAGCGGCACAGATAAGGTCCATCTAGAGGCGACCGCAAACACACAAGAGGTCGATAAGGCGTTTCAGAAAGCCTACATTATGTTTGCGAACCAAATGAACCTCCAGCCTGAACAAGATAAGACGGTTCCCCAGGTTGCTGCAGAAAAATTAGGAGTAAAAGATCTTGATTCGGTGGTTGCTCCCCAAGTGTACGATGCGCTTATACCTTTAGCGCTTGATAAGCGCAACATCATACCGGCCTATCCTCCAGAAAAACAGGGTGGAAGTATGCCACGCAGAGGAGTTGAGTTCAAGTTTTCTCTTGATGTAGCATTGAAGCCTAGGTACGAGCTTGACTCCTATGAGCCAGTATCCATTACCGTGCCTCCTTTTGAGCCCGACTTGTCTTTTGTTGAAAAAGAGCTGGAGCAGCTTGCCGAACAATATGCAGAGTACAAAAAGGTCGACCCTCGTCCCGTTGCAAAAGGCGATAGTTGCTTTTTGGCTATTGAAATGACGCAAAACGGCGAGGTGGTCAAAGGGGTTACGACTGAGGGGAGAACCTATACAACAGGCATGGGCCTTATGCCCGATGGGTTTGACGAGCAGATTATCGGCATGGAAGTTGGCGAAACGAAGTCATTCACTTTTGAGGGGCCGACCTTTGATGATGAGGGAAACCAATTCATGGAAGAGTACGCGTGTACCGTGACGGTCAAAGAGATCCAGGAAAAACAAATCTCTGACATTGATGATGAATGGGTGTCGCGCTGTATGCCGATGTTTCCAAACGCCGCCGCTCTTCGAAAAAGCATAGAGGACAGCATCTCTCGCGACCAGAGGGCAAATTATGACAACCAAATTGCTCAGGTTGCCGTCACGGAGCTTGCGAAACGCTTTCAGGGACGTATTGAAGACCCCGTGTATGAGGCTATGCAAAAGGCAATGCTCGATAATTTACGGGCAGACCTTCAACAGAAGGGTATGACTTTTGATGACTTTGTAGAACAGAATGGTGGCGCTCAGCAGTTCCAGATGATGATGATGATGCAGATTAGGCAAACACTCATTCAGGGGTACGCGCTTGATGCGCTCTTCCGCCACGAGAAAATGGTGCTCGAAGACGCTGATCTCGATCGTGCTGCCCGTGAGCTGAATCCACAGAATCCAAAAGCAGTCCGCATGCAAATGGAGGAGTCGGGGCAAAACTTTGCGCTTCGAGAGATGGCAGAGAGAATTAAAGCAAATGACTGGCTCGTTCAAAATGCAAAGATAAGTCGACAATAACGACAAGTCGACAATAACGACAAGTCGACAATAACGACAAGTCGACAATAACGACAAGT
>CAYFQW010000001.1:0-137626 GCA_964345475.1 uncultured Raoultibacter sp. | reverse complement strand
TAACGACAAGTCGACAATAACGACAAGTCGACAATAACGACAAGTCGACAATAACAGATAGATATAAAATGAGGGGAGGCCGTTCCGGCCACCCCTCATTTTACTTACTTCATCGGCCTACGACAAGCCCCATAGGCGCTTGTCTCTTACAAAATCTGATCAAGCAGGCTTCCTCCGCAAGAACTTCCGCTTCCAGCTGCGCAGCTGTAGCAAATCGGATTAGTCTGAATGTTGCGTACATCAAGGGGCGTATCAACGATGTCGTCTATATGGGTTGGGCCGTCAATAGGCAGGCCTAAGACATGGCTTACTTCGCAGTCGTAGAGTCTTCCGTCATAATCAACATTGATTTGAGAGCGACACATCATATGTGCAACGACGGCCGCATTGTAGTTTTCATCTAAAAGCTCCAGATAGTAATCGAACTTCCCCTCTTTTTTGAGATGGTTCGCAAAGCGTCCGAGCGGGTAATTATTGAATGCAAATAAATTATTGAAGCGAGCGTCCTGGCTATTTTTGAGCTGGTAGGCGTAAAACTCTTCCAATTCATATTGATTGGGGGGAAGGAAGGGGCCTGAAACGTTGTAAACAACGTCGACCATGAGCTCGGGGTCTGTTCCGTAGCCTCTCTCGTTGAATTTCCGCAATACGGCGATGATGCTATTAAAGGTCTTGTCGCCACGTTGAGTGTCACAAGCCGATTGATCGTAGTAGGGCAATGAGGTGACAAGATGGACCTTATGCTTGGTGTACACATCGATGAAGTGCTCGTATTCAGGGTGCTCGAGAATACAGAAGTTACTTCTCACTATGATTTTCTTAGCAAGAGGTGCTGCGGCTTCTAAGAACCACTCCAAATGGGGGTTCATTTCAGGGGACCCGCCGGTAATATCGAGCGTTTCATAGCATCCCGTCTCGAAAGCCTTCAGCACCGACTCCATGGTTTCTTTGCTCATCTGTTCTGTTCTTAAGGGATTGCTTTCCAAAAAACAGTGTGTACAGGCAAGGTTGCAACGATAGCCAAGGTTGACTTGCATAGTGCTGAGACGAGAAGCACTTTTAAGAAGGTCCTTGTCGTGGACGCGCTCATGAAAGGGTTCTATTTCAAGCTTCTCGCAGGATTGCTCAAGCTCTTCAAGTCCTATCGTCGCCTTTCCAGTTTTGAGGAGAAGGGATTCTTGTGCGTCGGCAAAGTTGAAGCGTCCATAATGATTCTTGGTAGTTCCTCGAATCTCAAAATGCTTTGCATAACGAGAGTTTTGAAGCAGGGTTGCGATGTTTCCGCTTATTGCAACAGGCCTGCCTTTAATAAAACGAATCTCTTCATTGAAATCAAAGTAGCGTTTGTTTTCTGGCATAGTGCCTAAATATGTAGCAGACTGTCCGTAATTTTCTTCCCTTTTTTCAAAGTCGGGGGACTTTACTGCGCGCACGGTATGCGAGTAAAAGCCTATGCAGCCTAATTTTGTGGCAATCTGAAAATCATGAATAGAGAGGGGGGCTACCTCTACATTGTAGAAGGCATCGACACCAAGCCCTGATAGCATCTCACGAAAGTCCTCAATATATAACGCGCCCGAGAGGCATTCACCGCGCAGGACAGGATCATCATAGAAATCGGGCGGAACTCGCCTGTCAGAGAAAATATCGGAATAATACAGTTCCCCGCCAGGCTTAAGAACTCTGAATATTTCCTTGAACACTTGGTCCTTGAAAGGGGATAGGTTAATGACGCAGTTAGAAATAAGGACATCAATTGAATTGTCCTCAATCCCCATACTGGCTAAATCCTCGATGTATCCTTGATGAAATTCGACATTCGATTCGGAAAACCCAAAGCGCTTCATTTGGGTATCTTCGAAAGATTTTGCAAAATCGAGTTGCGATTCTGTCATATCAACACCGATTACGCGGCCCTTGGGTCCAACGAGTTTTGAACAAATATAAACATCGCGTCCTGTCCCGCAGCCCAGGTCGAGAACGGTTGCTCCCTCCAGTGCAGGGGGAATAGGAGATCCGCAGCCATAAAAACGGGCTACAATATCGTCTTCTATCTCCTCAAGGACATCGATTACGTATTTGGGCGGAACGTGGGAGCTGTTGCAGCAGGCATCAGTTTTGAGGTCGTCGCTGCTTTGGAGAGTTTCGCCGTAGTAGGTGCGAACAAGCTCGTGGATTGAAGTGGAGGATTCTTCCATATGTTTTTAACGTCCTTCATCTGCCATACCGAAACATTCGGTGAAAAATACTTGGTAGTCTAAATTGTACTCGTCGCTTACTTCCTCGAGCGCTTCATCCATAAGCTTGGCTAGGGGGCGAGCTTCACACACGGCGCGTGCATTGATTATCATCCTCAAGTTTTTATGGGGGCGAAGGAATTGCTCTGCGTACTCCGTATCGTAATCGACCCCGATGAGAGAGGCTTTGTTGAAGTCGCCGTTGCCAGAGGTGGCAAAGGTTTTCAGATGTGGTACATTTCTTTTTATCTCGATAAGCTTCATGCGTATCGATTCAATCAAGTCGTCAACGAAAGCATTGCAGTCAATTTTTGACCCATCCATTGTTTTAAAGAACAGGCGACGATTGTACCAGGTGAGCTTAGCTTCAGCATCTTCGAATTCCTTATTGTTTCGAACAGAGAAGTTTTTAAGAGCGCTTTCCTTGGCTGTAATGAACTCTACGAGCTCTTTAATATTTGTTTTTTCTAGAGCCGATATAGCGATGATAGGAATATCGGGACAAGCAGATTGAAGGAAGTCGGTATATCGCTCGATATCGTCATCCTCCAAGAGATCGCATTTATTGAGGACGATAAGATCTGCCTCTTCGAGCTGGAGCTTCAAAAGATAAACGAGTTCTTCCGGGAGATTGATGTCGGCACGCTCGGGCATAATCATGCGGAGGCGCTCTGGATCGACAACTACAGTGAAGGGAGACAGTATAAACTCATCGGCATTTTCATTGGCAAGACGATGGTATACATGATCAAGTGCCCCCACTCCACAACCAGGGATATCCGACATGACAAAGACAGCCCCCTCTTTATCGCGAAGTCGCCGTATTTGATCAATCGTATTATCCATCTGATAGCAAATACAGCCTGATGCGATTTCAGTAACGGTGCATCCGCTTGTTTGGGTGAGGTTTGTGTCTACAAGGTTAGCACCTAAATCGTTAGCTATCAGTGCTGTCTTGCCATAGTTTTTATCCATATATTCGGCTAAGGCTATCATTGTGGTAGTCTTCCCCGCGCCAAGAAAGCCGCTCACTACCATAAATCTAATTTTATCCATACCTCTTCGTTCTCCTTTTTGGGCAACATTTTGAATAGCACTTCAGATAATGCAGCAGATGACATTCTTAGCAACAACTTACCTGAATAGGCTGGTCGTCTTCGTCTATAACTCCTTCGTAGTCCTTCGTAGTAGCAAAGAATTGCTTAGTGAAGGAGTCGCCGCTATGCTCGCTTCTATCGATTTCGACCTTAAAAACCTTTTGATACCGGCTGACTCCGAGAAGGCCCGTTACGTTTCCGCACACAGTCCTCTCTTCGCCTGTTTTGAATTTGATGTCCTTATCGTACAGGAAGTAGTCGGGGTAATCAGGAAGGGTTCCCAAATATTCGACTTTCTCACCAAAGGATTCACAGGTGTCTTCAACTAAGGGCGACTTAACAAGACGACAGGTAACGGTTGCATAGGAGATACCTGCCATAGCCTCCTCTTCCTCGGGAGAAAGGGGAGAATTGTATGATATGAGGTACCGTGGATCGAGAAAGCCGACATCTTGCGCGAGACGCCTAAAGTCTTGGATATAGAGTGCACCAGAAAGCCGTGCTGCTCGCAAAGTTATATCCTCGGCAAGCTCTTTGGGAATCCGGCGGTCAGTGAAAATGTCAGTGAAATAAAACTCGCCGCCCTCCTTAAGTACGCGCCATACTTCCTTGAGTACGCTTTGTTTATCAGGGGAGAGGTTGAAAACACAATTTGAAATGACCACATCGATGGAGCTATCGTCTAAAGCCGAGAGGTCCTCAGGGTATCCCTCGATAAGTTCAACGTTCGAGTCACTGTAGTTGAACTGCTTTATTTCCTGGTCGTGATATTTTTTAGCAATGGCAAGACGATCAGCGTTCGGTTCAATGCCAATAACCTTTCCTTCCGGTCCTACGAGCTGCGCTGCGAGATAGGAGTCGCGCCCTGTTCCACAGCCAAGATCAAGAACAGTACAGCCCTCAAGAAGAGGGGGCATGGGGGAGCCTAGCTCGTGGAACTTACTTTTAATTTCAGCTGAAATATTGAAAAGCTTATCGCGCGCTTCTGGGGGGATAGTTCCATCGGCATCACGCGTTCGTGCTGTTTTTTGGGGATCTCTGTCTTGCGCTGCAAAAATTTTTTCGTAATACTCTTTTAGATTAGCCATGTTCTCCACTCCATCTGAATTAGGACACAAGCAATTATTAGACTAAGTCTAACACTCGCCTTACCCGATGACAACGTCCTGCATACGGATATTCAGGATTTCCACGTCTATTAAATGTCCAGGTTTCGCTTAGATTGTGAAGGTAGGCTTTGCTCGTTCTTTGTTTGATTTCCTTGCAGCCTCAACGACAAGGAGCAAGCGATTTATCCGATTGAGGGCTGAGGCATCAGGATCGTAATCGATGACAGTTATGGGAATCTGGGGGAAGTGGCTTTTGAGGCCATGCAATGCCCCGCGAGATTGAATATGGCCCTTCAGACACCCGAAGCTTTGGACGTAGATGACCTGGTCTACCCCTTCCTCTTCAAAAAGAGAAAGCTGTTCGAGATACCGTACGTCTTCTACTAAAAGAAGCTCTGTCTTCGGCAGGATGACCTCACACTCCATTGACTCTAAAAAAGAAACAATTCCATCATTCATACTCGGCGTGAATACCATGAAGGGATTCCCCAGAATTCCTATCCGAGGTTTTCTATCTTGTTCCACGCCTGAACTAAGAGCCCGTGCATCTCCTTGCGATCCTTTGTGAAAAGTATTGCGAGTTTCGGGGATGCCAGGCCAGCTCTGTTCGAGGATAAGCTTCGGAGCAAATCCGAGGGGTTCTGCAACGAGCTCGGGTAAGGCTTCGAACAGGCAGAGGCTACAAGCCTCAGGTATGTTAATTGCTTTTATCTCTGGATTCGTCCGACAGAGATTAATAACGCGCCCGGCAATAGCAGCAAGAGTTGAGCAGAGATCTTGGCTAACCTCACGTCTCCCTGTTTCAACATCCTCCGCTTCGATACGGCCTAAAGGAAATGCTTTTGGGATCGTATTCTCTTGTAAGGCCGGCGTGTCGTACGGGGGAAGAGGCCTTGTATCTTCTGGAAGACATGCATGTTCCTGCTGCTTGCGGCTTCCCTGTCCCCGTTTGTCAAGAGGAGTTGTATGACGTTCCTCAATTGTGTCAGCAAGGGTACGTAACCGTATAAGGATGTGGGCAGTGTCGTTGATCTCGTCGATTTTAAGCGCCGTGAAGGGATGCGTGCTGTCTCGCAGCTTTCGCTCCGCTTCGATTAAGCTGACAGCATCGTACGAGCAACCAAAGGACTGTAAGAACACGACATCAAGATCGTCATCCTTGATAACGGCGTCGGTCAGACGCCTGATGCGTTTAGCTTGCTTCCAGGCAGCTTCATGGCAGCTTGATTCAGGAGATAGTTCTGTTGCTTGAAAGGGAGCCAAGGCTTCCTTTTTGCCCTTTCTGGTCGAGCGAGAAGAGCTGTGTTGTATGCTTTCAGGCAGGAAAACGGCAAAGCCTAAGGAGGAGAGGATTTCGTCGATACCGTATGAGAGTGCTGCATCCACATGATAAGGCCTTCCTCCAAGGATAATGCCGTGCGCCTCTTCTTTCTGCATCCATTCCCGTGCTTTCGCGCCTGCACGCTCGAGTGTTTCATAAAAAGAGGCCTGCTTTGAAGCAGCCGTTTTTAAAGCGTATTCAAATTCTTGACGGTCCAGGGAGAGGGTTCCATCCACCAGAGACGCAAGCGAAGCATAGAGTGTATTTCTCGACTCCTCGTCTTCGAGCATAAGCGTGTATTTCATAAAACTAAGCTTAGGGCTTATAAACCGAACGCTCCCATTTCGCAGTTCTGGAATGCTATCGTGTACTGCGCGAGCGTACAGGCTCGTTACCGGGCAATGGGAAAAGCGTTGATACTCAGGCATAAAAATCACCGTCGCCCCTCGGTGAATCAAGGAGGATATCCGGCTGTGTGATATCTTGGCGGAATAGCAAACGCTTTCTGAAGGTATTGTTTCGAGGCCGTCGGTAAGCCCTTTCGTCCCATTGTCGACGACGAGTGAGAAGCCGAGCTCACTCATGAGCGTGTGCCAGAAAGGCAGCATTAGGTGCTCATTAAGAGTGCAAGGAAGCCCGATAGTTATCCTGCTTCGTTCAGCATGTATGCCAGAGGCTTCTTTATCTGTCGAGCCGAAACGGGAGAGCAGCTTCTGAGCAAGAAGGACAGTATTCGGGGCCTTATTTTCTTTTGATGCACGATGGCGTCCTTGGGTGTGAGGGAAGTGGCTGTATGCCCGGTTGCAGCGATTCCCATCGATGAAAGACGACATCTCAGGAGATCCTGCATCAGAGCATGGTTGGCCTTCTATTTCAAAATCAACGATAGAGATGGGGCACTCATTGGAACATCCAGGGCAGGTGGCATTTCTGTAACGAGGTTTCATGTTCTTGATAGAGGTGGCGTCAAGCAAGCCACTTTTTTGACCGTCTGCTCGCGTTGCGGCTACACAGGCGGCTCCGTAGGCGCCCATGAGATGGGCCATGTCCGGCCTTATTACAGGGATGCCTAGAACTTTTTCGAAGGCGCCCAAAACCGCATCTGAAAGGAAGGTTCCACCCTGCACGACGATATGCTCGCCAAGTGAATCCAGATTATGCAAACCGATAACTTTAAAAAGTGCATTGTTTACAACCGAGTAGGCGATACCAGCGGCAATGTCACCGTAAGAGACGCCGATTTTTTGGGCATGCCGTACGCGAGAGTTCATAAAAACCGTACACTTCGTGCCGAGATCTACCGGTGAGCCTGCTCTTATAGCCAAGTCAACAAAAGAATGGGGTGTGCATTTCAAAGAGTGTGCACTCCCTTCAACAAAGGCACCGCATCCGGAAGAACAGGCTTCGTTAAGCACTGCATCAGTGATAGCGCCATCCTGTACCCACAGGGCCTTCATGTCCTGTCCGCCTATATCCAATATGAAGCTTACTTCGGGACAGAACGTACGAGCTCCCTGGAGGTGTGCTGTTGTTTCAACGAGCCCGGAATCGACTCCGAAGGCCGCCATGAGGAGACTCTCCCCGTAGCCAGTTACCGTTGCATGTGCGATATGGCAGTAGGTATTGCCATAGTAGTCACAGGGAGGGCCCTGTATAGGTTCAAAAGCATCTCAGAGCTTAGGGCGAGAAGATCGCCTCTAACGGCTTGATAATCCGAATAAAGGAGCTGTCGTCGCTCGTCGATGAGGGCCAGCTTGATGGCTGTCGACCCAGCATCAATGCCGAGAAACAAGGGGCCCTTCGCATCTTTAAGAGACGCTCGCCCGATTGATGCCTGGCTGTGCCGCTCCTTAAAGCTTTTATATGCGCCCTCGCTTTCAAAAAGAGCTGGTAGGCGCGGCAAATCATCATCAGTAGCAGTGGCTTGCTCGAGAAGCTCTTCTAGCTGTAAAAAAGAGCTCTGCACGGAAGGCCCGTCAAGCATGTCAGGATTACAGGAAGCAAGGGCTGCCCCTTTTGCGGTAAAGAGGTGGGCAGTTTGAGGCTTAATTCCTGTCCGATGAGAAAGCCCTAAGGCCTTCCTAAAACGATATACAAGATCGGGAATATGCTCGAAAGGACCTCCGAGGAACACTACCGTTCCTTCTATAGGTCGTCCACATGCTAGTCCGCCCAGGGTCTGCTTTACAACAGCATCGAGAACCCCAGCCGCTATATCGGCCTTATTCGCACCAGCATTGAGGAGGGGCCGTACATCGGTTTGGGCAAATACCGCACAGCGCGAAGCAATAGGATGGCTCTTTTTCGCCCCCAAGGCAAGGCCGCTCATTTCTTTAGATGAAACACCTAGCATAAAAGAGATAGTATCGATGAAACCGCCGGTACCCCCAGCGCAGGTGGCATTCATGCGCTGCTCGAGGCCACCAGTTAGGTAGACGATTTTGGCGTCTTCCCCTCCGAGTTCGATAAAGACATCTGCTTCAGGAATATCATGCTGCACGGCATGGGTTGTTGCCACAACCTCCTGTATGAAGGGTATGTTGAGTCTTGTTGCGATCTCTATACCGGCCGAGCCTGTAACCGCCACACTTCCCTCGAGATCCCCGTGGCGCCATGCAAGTTCGTGCATGATATCTTTGAGCGTGCTTACTATATCTGCCCGATGGCGGCGGTAGACAGACATCAATATCGATGCAGTCTCATCTATGACCACAACTTTAATAGTCTTCGATCCCGCGTCTATGCCTATCCTGTATGCCATGCTCCTGATTATAGTACAATACGGATTTTCAGACTAGCTTCACGAAAGTATTCAGAGTGGGCAGTGTTTTAAGCTTCAGGCTATAGAAAAAGCTCGGGTTCCCGTCGTTCTGAAGCAACCTTTGTCAGAAACTGCTCAAACATAGCCGCTGCCTCATCAGGAAAGACGCGGGCTCCTTGGGGACAAACATCAATACACCGTGTGCAGCCAAGGCAATGCTCGGACGACACGGCAACATCCTCAATTTCAATCTCTTGAGTCGGGCACTCGTCGGCGCAGATACCACATGCTATACAGTCGTCTGTTGTTATGGGTGATATGCCAAGAGCATAGGGCTTCATGTCAGGTTTTTTCGGAAAATCAAATTTTCCTCCGCCCCCGTTTTCGATTTTTTGCGAAATCTGTTTTCCGAAAGCATGCAAGGCCTCTTTATCGGAGGAGTCCGGACGTCCTGAGGCGATTTTCCTGCACAACGCGTGTTCTGCAATAGTGCTGACGAGGGCGACTACTTCAAGTCCTCGTGCACATAAATATTCTTCCGCTTCGGCTAAAGCGTTGTCGCAAGAGCGATTTCCATACACGGCAATGCCGACAACCTGTCCTGTTTTTGGCAAAACGGCATCGAGGCGGTCGAAAACGACGGGCGGGACATATCCTGAATACACGGGGAAAGCAACGACATTCAAACCATGTGCATCAACTTTTTTTGTGCTTGGATTTAGAAGCTCTATCTCATTGACCTCCTCATCCATGCCTTCTATCAGGGTGAGTGCGCTTAATTTAGTGGTTCCGCAAGGACTGAAATGAAAAAGATTGATCATGTGTATCTCCCCTCGTTGGTTCAATAAACCTTAGTAGAACATCATCGTAGTGCTGATATACAGTACTTTCAATTATTTAATATTTTTATTATTAGGAATACTCGGGCTTTTTAAAATTGCCGTTATTAGAGGAAGTCTTATGATAACATGAATTAAATAAAGTAAAAATGAGTATAGATGCGATCTGTGAAAGAGGATAACATGTGGTCTACTTGCCATCCTAGAACAGAGAATGATTATACCGAATGTGCGTACATGGGCAAAAGTCTCAACAGGCTTACCCAGCCAGCTATTTTAAGCATTTTGATGGACTCAGACGAAAGACTACATGGCTATATCATCGTTCAAAAGCTGGCCGAAACTCCTATGTATGGAGGCCGCAAGCCCGATGCGACGGGCGTATATCGTACGTTAAAGCAGATGGAAAAAGACGAGCTTGTTAGTTCTGAATGGAATACGCCTAATTCAGGGCCTGCAAAAAAAGACTTTGTCATTACAGATAAAGGCCGTTCAACATTGCGCAGGTGGGTCGATACACTCGCTTGTTACCAGCGCTCCATCGAAGAGCTGCGTGGGATTGCTTGTGAATCTCTTAATATTGAGGTTCCCGAAGATCCCTGCTGCAGCGCGCATTAAGCGAGACATATAAAAAAGAAGCCAGACAAGACTAATTTTTTTCAGGCAGAGGCGATTTCAGTCTCTGGCACGCGTAAAGAAATTGCGTTGGAGGCAAAGAAGCGCGCTCGTGTCTTTGAGGTTCCCTTCTTCGTCCTGTCGCGCCCTCGAATAAGCTTTTCTCACCGATGCGATTACAAGCATATGATCCCCTCTTTCTTGTATGGACTCAACATCGGTAAGGAGAGTAGATACAGAGCCCTTGACGCTCGGAATCCGTGTGTCTTCAAGGTAGGTGTAAGGAACGCGTTCGGCCTTATTTTCTTGGTTTCCGCTATGGGTGCCACAGTATCGTACGATATCTTCAAGCTTTTCGTCTGGCACGCAAATACTGCAGCAAGAAGCCTGTGCTAATAGCTGGAAGGTCCGTGATGTTTGCCGAAGCGCAAACACGCACAAAGGCGGTGTATGGGAGATAGGGCTTACCCATGCGATTGTCGCGAAGCAGATTTCCCCTTCATGCTGTGCGCCAATAAGAGCTAAGGGTCTCGGATTGAGGCTTGCAGCAATATTTCTTCCGCTTATTTCTTTCATGTCTGTTTCCATATGCAGCTCTACTCCCTTTCTGTGGGGTTACCCAGGTTTTATATCACAAGAAACTGAGACATCATGCAAGCCCAGAATTCTCACTAATTTTGAAGGCCCTTTAAAGGTTTGAACCAACGGCATGACGCCAAAGCCTCTCTAAGCTATAAGTATATCCCAATCAAACTGCGCCTTTCGAGACGGGGGAGGGCTGTTGGTGGTAGAGACGTGGGGGTTGGGATAAGGAAAAGCCAAGCCGTCTGTACTATGTGAAAAACAATGAGAATTATTTTAGGAATAGAGATGGAGAGGGGCTGAAACGGGGAAAAACTGGCATAATCCAATTAGTTAGATAATCTAAGTAATAGGAGTGTGAACATTGCCGTCGGGATCAAAACTAATTGGATTTGGTGCATATGTGCCTGAGAGGGTATTACGTAACTCACATTTAGAAGCTATGGTCGATACGAGTGATGAGTGGATTCTCCAGCGGACAGGAATACGAGAGCGGCATATCGCAAAGCAGGATCAATACGCTGCTGATATGGCAATATCCGCCGTAGAAGACCTCGTAGCGCATCATGATGTGGAAATCGGCGATGTCGACCAAATAATAGTTTCTACCTTCACCCCCGATCACTTCACACCTCACACTGCAGCACTTGTGCAAGGGTATTTCGGAATGCCGAATGCCGGTACTTTCGATCTTTCGGCTGGGTGTACTGGTTTTACCTATGCCCTCTCCGTTGCCGATGCTCTTATCGTATCCGGAACTTGCAAAAAAGTCCTGATTGTTGCAACAGAGGCTGTATCGAAGGTCGTTGATTACACGGATCGTAGTTCATGCATTCTGTTCGGAGACGCAGCAGCTGCTTGTATCCTTGAGGCAAGCGAAGGAGAAGGCGCTTTCCTGGCGCGTTACTTTCATACCGATGGGGATCTCGCCCCCTTCGTTAGCTGTACAAATTTCTCGGATACTATAGCGGGTGTTGCGCAAGAAAAGAAAAGTCTTTTTTCGCAAAATGGACAACAGGTGTACAAATACGTAATGAAGAACATCCCTCAAGGAATGCGTGAACTTGCCCAGAGGGCAGGAATGGGTATACATGAATTCGATTGGTTCGTTCCTCATAGTGCCAACATGAGGATGATTCAGACAATCTGTGAAAAATTGTCCTTTCCTGGCGAAAAGACCCTTACGAGTATTGAATTTTACGGAAATACGTCTTCAGCCTCTATTCCTCTTTCCCTCTGGCTTGCCCAAAAGGAAGGACTTCTTAAAAAAGGAGACGTTCTTGCCCTCTATGGTTTCGGTGGCGGGCTTACCCATGGGGGAGTTGCCATCCGTTTTTGAGAGGGGGAGAGTTCATCAGTAGTTCATATTGAAGGGAGCGCAAGGTTTTTTGATGCATCTAGCCTTCAAGCAAGGCAGAAATATCGAGCCAGCTTTCTTCAAGCTGGGAAATCTCGTCTTTGATTCCCTGAAGATCCTTTTGCGCATTTCCTAATGCGAGGAAATCTGTAGGGTCGATTCCGAACATGTTTTCGTTCAGGGCCTCAGCTTGTTGCTCGAGTTTTTTGATTTTTTTCTCAATAGACGAGCGTTGTTTTTTCATAAGGTGTATCTCGCCACCAGAAAGACCCGGGTCCTTATCAGGCTCATTGTTCTTATTATTTGAAGAGCTTTTTGAAGAGCTTTTGGCCTGCCTGCCCTCGAAAGAACTTCGTTTTGCAGATGCATTCTTTGAAGACCCCAGGTCAGCTTCGCCAGATTGGCCGGACAAGATCTCTAAGTACTCATCAACACCGCCTGGCATATGTTTGAGTTTGCCATCGATAAGAGCAAACTGATCGTCGGTAATTCGCTCCATCAGGTAACGGTCGTGGCTCACGACAAGGAGTGTCCCTGGCCATGAGTCAAGCATGTCTTCCATAGCTGCCAACATATCAATGTCCATGTCGTTTCCGGGCTCATCGAGGATGAGCACGTTGGGCTCTGTGATAAGGGCAAGCAGGAGCTGTAGACGCCTTTTCTGTCCGCCGGAAAGGTCTCGAATAAGACTCTGGAGATGTTCGCTCTCAAAGCCGAGGTGTTCTAAAAGCTGCGCCGAGGTAACACTCTTTCCTTCGATAAGAAGATGGGATTTATTTCGTTTCAACAGATCGCATACACGATCGTCTTCATACTCTTCAAGCTCATCAAGTCGTTGTGACAAGAAAGCTATGTGTACTGTCTTGCCTATTTTTATGCTTCCGGAACTCGGAGCCAGCGATCCTTGCATGAGCTTGAGCAAGCTTGATTTCCCTGCTCCGTTAGCACCGAGGATGCCATAGCGATCGCCAGGTCCTACCAGCCAATTTATCCGATCGAGCACCAGATTTGAGTTAAAAGACAAGCTCACATCGACAAGTTCCAAAACCTGTTTTCCTAATCGTGCCATAGCTGCACGTTTCAGTTCGAGGCTGTTGCGCGGGGCCGATTCTTGGGCAATGAGCTCTTGTGCGAGTTTCAGATGAAATTTCGGTTTTGAGGATCGGGCTCGGGCTCCTCGTGAGAGCCAGGCAAGCTCTTTACGAGCAAGGTTTTGGCGCTTTTGCTCAGTGACTCGCTCAAGGCGGTCGCGTTCGACTCGCTGAAGGATATAGGCGGAGTAGCCGCCTTCGAAAGGATGGATCTGCCCTTCGTGAACTTCCCACATGCTCGTGGCAACTTCATCAAGAAACCACCTGTCGTGACTTATTACCAGCAGAGCCCCGACATTGCTTTGCCATCGTGTTGCTAAGTGTTGGGCAAGCCAGGTGATGGCATGCATATCGAGGTGGTTGGTGGGCTCATCGAGCATAAGGATATCCCAGTCTTGTATGAGAAGACGGCATAGGTCGACCCTTCGCCGTTGCCCGCCAGACAGATCACGTACTCGTTCTTCCCACGGCAAGTCGCCAATAAGGGCATCAATGACCTCACGCGTTCTTTTATCGGATGCCCAGACATACTCAGGGGTGTCTCCTACGACCGCCTCTTTAATGGAAGCCTCACCATCAAGCTCATCCGCTTGTTTCAAAACGCCAAGGAGCGGGCTGCCGCAGTAGCTCACCTCTCCAGAATCAGGGGGGATATCTTTTGAAAGGACCGAAAGAAGGCTCGACTTTCCTTCGCCATTCCTGCCAACAATTCCGATACGATCGCCCTCATGGATACCGAGCGTCAGGCAGTCCAATACTTTTTTTGTTGGGAACTCGACGGTCACATCTTTAACATTAAGAAGAATTGCCATGCCTTGTTTCATCCTCGTCTCGGGTAGGTATGCACGCTTCTATAGTAATACACATGCTTCGCTCTCTCGGCCTGTCGGCATAAAATAACTGCAATGATGCCAAGTGCTCAGAAAAAGAGCATTGCTCGCGCGGGGTGCTATTGTGACAGGCATCGGAAAAGGTACGCAGCCTGTTTTGGGATTCAATAGAAATTCGGTACTTTTCCAATACTGTGCAGTTTGGAACGCTAGAGTTTGGGGTAATATGCAGCAACACACTGTTTGCATTCCTTTCTGATGGCATATCGACGGCTGGAGTAGCTATGGTAAAAATACTGTCTGATACCTCAACGCTTTATTCGATAGTCGAAGGTGCGAAGCGAGGCATTGCCATTAGTCCTTTGAGCGTCACTATACGAGATAAAACATATCGTGAGTTCGAAGAAATATCCTCAAAGGAATTTTTGGATATTATCGACCAAGGATACATTCCCACCTCCTCTCAACCAGCCTTTGGCGAGGTGCTTGCGAGTTATGATGCCTACGATGACGATATTATAAACATCGCCATGGCCGATGGCCTTTCGGGTACCTACGAAAGCGCTGTTTCAGCAGCAAAGCAATCGCGAAATAGAGAACGGATAACAGTTGTGAATTCCAAGACCCTTTGCGGCCCTCACCGTTATATGGTAGAACAGGCGGTGCAGCTTGCAAGCGAAGGCGAAGGAAAAGAAAAAATTCTCTCGGTGCTTGACGAACTCATTGCCTCAACGAAATCCTTCCTTATACCTTTTGATTTCGGCTTTCTCAAGCGCGGAGGACGCCTTACCCCCCTTGCTGCAAACATGATGGGGCTTCTTAAAGCCATTCCTGTTCTCGTGCAAAGCGAAGATGGGAAGAAGCTTGAACCTCATTTTGTCCACAGAAGAGAGAAGCCCCTTATCTCCGACCTCGTGAGAAGTTTACAAAAACATGGCGTGGGCAGTGGCTGGCTTATAAGTGTCAGCCATGCTGCAAACAGTAAGCGGGCGGAAACCATTCGAGATGCCTTTCGGGAATCCTTTCCCGAGACTCGTATCGAGATTCTTCCTCTCAGCCCATCGTTTATCACTCAGGGCGGACCGAAATGTGTGGCCATCCAGGCCGTTCGCCTATATTCGTAAAGGAATTTGTGTAATGTCTAACTATATTGAGGGAAAACGCCCTCTTGTCGAGGCCCTTCGATCACAGGTGCCTATCCGAGAAATTCTTATTGCCGACAATTTACAAAGGGATGGTCTGGTTAAGGACATCCTCCGTAAGGCAAAAAACGCCCAAATTGAAGTGAAAACGGTGAAGAGGCCTGACCTCGATGCTAAATCCGAGCGGGGCAGCCATCAGGGTATCATGGCTTCTGTAAAAGAATATGAGTATGCTAATGTCCAATCTATTCTTGATGAAGGAGAAAAATGCGCTGCAGATAGAGGGGGAGCTTCTCTTATCGTTATCTTGGACCATATTACAGATACGGGAAATCTAGGGGCTATTTCACGAAGCGCAGAAGTTGTGGGGGCAAGCGGGATCATTATTCCTAATAAGCGAAGCGCCCATGTGACAGCTGCAAGCTACAAGAGCTCTGCGGGAGCTATTTCCCATATCAAGATTAGCCAAGTTGCCAACATTGCTCAAACCATCGACCGCCTTAAAAAAGAGCATTATTGGGTTGCCGGAGCGAGCGAACAGGCTGAAGGCTCTATTTGGAATACAGACCTCAAAGGAAGAATAGCGCTCGTTATGGGTAGTGAGAAAGAGGGCCTTTCTCGTTTAACGCTTGAGAAATGCGACTTTCTTGTCAAAATTCCGCAGCTTGGCCAAACTGCCTCCTTGAATGTTGCCCAGGCTGCTACAGCCTGTATGTACGAATGGCTGCGGCAGAATTATGAGGGTGCATAGGGCATGGCATCTGTGAGGAGCAAGTTGCTCATTGTCGATGGCTATAATGTGTTGCGCTCGGGCAGTCGGTACCGGGATATATCTGAACCGGATTACACGGATGATGCCTTTAACAAAGCACGCGAGACGCTCATTAATGACTGTATCTGTTTTGCGGGAAGCGATTGGCGCGCCATAATCGTTTTCGATGGTGCCAAGAATATATACTCAGAAGGTACAGTAAAGGCTGTCGGCGGAGTTCAGATTATGTTTTCACCAGCAGGCCAATCGGCCGATAAAGTGATAGAGCGGCTTGCACGTGACGCGAGAGAAAAAAAACTTGAGACCCTTGTTGTGACGAGCGATGCGACTGTGCAAGACACCGTATTCGGCGGAGGCGTTGACCGTATGAGCGCAAATGACTTCAGTTGGGAAATAGGGGTTCTCCATGCTGAAGGCAAACTTGATTCCTGTCCTAAAGTTGCCCTAAAGAACACCATGGCAGAACGGCTTGATGCTGCAACACGCGCAAGCTTGGAGGCATTGCGGGACGGTATCGCTATAGATACATAAACTCCCTCAGGGTGGGGTGGTGCAATTTGTGACGAGTGGCCCGCTGCTTCATGTATATGGGCGGTATTAAAGTCATGCGATCTGTCGTAAGACGCGTTACGGCTTTTGAGAAGCCTTTCGCCTTTTTCTCAATGATTGATAATAATAAGCTATGGAGTAGAATCACGGTATTCTTATTGCTACGAGGGCCTTCATGGAAGCGAAAAAACATGTGAGCCCGAAAAGGAGATATTTTGTCTTTAGGTATTACAAAGCAGCAGACAAAAATGGTGGCCGTGCTGATTTTTGGCGCATTCCTCACTGTTTTCAATCTGAGTGTCCTATCCCCTGTGTTACCAGTAATTATGGCGGATATGGATGTTGATGCAACAACTGTTCAGCTCCTGTCCTCCGTCTATGGGCTTGTTGAGGCAATTGTGATACCTCTTTCAGCCTGGCTGCTCGGTCGTTTCAGAACAAGGCAGCTTTTCATTGGAGGAGAGCTTCTCTTCACTTTAGGAAGTCTCGTGGCGGCACTCGCCCCTGGATTCCCCGTGCTGCTCCTTGGTCGTATGATTCAAGCGGCGGCAACAGGCGTTGTAATGACGATGACCATGACCCTTATAGTTTTAATATTTCCTCGTGCAAAACGCGGTACCGCTATGGGGATGGCTGGTTTGGTTATTGGCTTTGCGCCAGCAATAGGGCCTACGATCGGTGGAGTTATCGCAGACGTCTTTGGCTGGAGGTTTCTTTTTGTAGTAATAATCATCCTTGGCCTTCTCATTATTGCTTTTGCTTCGAAAATCCTTACTGATTTCGAAGGGTTTGAGCCTACTCGCTTCGATGCGCCGTCAGTGGCCTTGTCCTCCCTCGGTCTTCTCCTTTTCCTCTACGGTGCGTCCACTGTGGCCTCTTCAGGCATGCCCCTCGTATCGTTAGCGTGCATGGTTGCAGGGGCCTTGTTCCTCTTTGCCTTTTTCCGCAGGCAAGGTTCCCTTGAAGTTCCCTTTTTAAGCCTCGGGATTTTAAGAACAAGAAGATATCGAACGGGTGTGATAGTTGCCGCCTGCCTACAAGCTGTATTGGTAGGTTCGAGTGTCGTGTTCCCTCTTTTTATGCAACATGTGCTGGGCCAATCTGCAATCATCAGCGGCCTAGCTATGCTGCCTGGAGCTACGTTGGGCGCACTCGTTGGGTTCTTTTCGGGCAGGCTGTTTGACCGTGTTGGCATACGGCCTTTGGTGCTCGCAGGAAGTGTCCTTATATTGGTGGCAGCAGTGCTCCTTACCATGTTGAACAGCGGGTCCTCAATGGCTTTCGTTGTTCTTGCCCATATGATCCTAGGGTTTAGCCTCCAAGCCTTGTTTACGCCGATGAATACCTGGGCAATTAATTCCCTCAGCAATAATGTCGTCCAGCACGCAAACGCCGTTTCCAACACAGTGAACCAGGTGGCTGGTTCTTTTGGCACTGCCCTCATTGTTTCGTTGAGCGCTCTTTCAATAAGCGTGCTTCCCCAAGCAAGCGGGGTAGAACAAATCGCTGCTGGCTATCATTATTCATTTCTGGGTGTTGCTTTGCTGCTTGCTGTCGCCTGCTTAGTCGTAGTGTTCGCCGCACGCAATAAAGAGGGTGATATGACCGTAGAAGACCAAGAAACAGCGCTGACAAAAGCCTCTGAAGGCACTTACGGTCTCGCCGACGTCATGAACGGCCATCCGACAACACTGTCTTCCGAGGCTTCCTTAAAGGATGCGATCCGTCTGTTTTCCCAAACGAATACAAGTGGTGCGGTGGTGGTCGATAAGGAAAATCATGTGCTTGGGTTTTTGTCCACTGGTGACATCATACAGTATCTTGGAGATATCGAGTCATCGCTTGCAACTGTAAGCAATGCGATAAGCGTGTATCGTATTTTTGAAGATAAAGACTTCAAAGAGCGGGTGTCTGATCTGCTCGACTTAAACGTGATGGATATTGCGACAGAAAAAGTAATTTCTATCGACTCGAACTCCTCGCTCGAGAAAGCCTGCACAGTCTTAGCGAGCAATAAGTTAAAAAAGTTGCCTATTATGGAAGACAAAAAGCTTGTAGGTACTATAAGCCGCAAAAATGTGGTGAATGCCATAGCCCAGATACTTGAATGAAGACGAGGTTCTCAGGATGGGGCTTTCTGCGATGCATAGGTTTGGTGATGTTTAAAACGGATAGCCCGTACGTGCAAGCATGTGGCCATACGGGATGATGAGTTTTCCAAAACTAAAAAAAGCGGCCCGGGGAGAAGGGAAGCTCCACCGGGCCTACAAGGAGGGGATTACGATGCTATGTGCATCGTCACTGCTTTAGTAAGGGATGAAAGCAGTGCAAACTGAAGGAGGGGATAATGCTTCGTTTGCTATCTCGTAGTATAAAGTACGATGTTGCAGACCATATGTCGTGGGCGTGTATCTCTTGTGTGATTCATTTCGAGAAGGTAACAGCGGCGAAGTGAGCCAAGGAAGCGCGGGAGGAATACGTAGGGTTCCTCCGTGTAAGCACCGGCTCAGGCTGTTTGGCGTATATCTCATATTGGACTTGAAAACGCACCTCGGTAAAGGGCGTAAACTTGATGTACTGGGAAGACACATTCAGTACACTTTTTCATCGCATTCTTACCCTCTGCCGAAAAACCATTATTTAGTTTCCGCAGGTGAAGCATTATAAAACAGAAAAATTACACAGAATGTAAAACTTTTTCTTGCCTTGTTCTTGTGTATGTATTAGTTTAAGGAATTGCGACTTTTTCGCTAAATTGCGCATTCTCACGAAGGAGGAGACCCCCGTGGCCCAAGGAAAAAACCAAAGTTCCACCAGCCTTTACAGAGATCGCAGAAGCTTTGCAAAAACACCAGACGTTATGGATGTTCCCAATCTCATCTCCATTCAAACTGACAGTTTCGAATGGTTTAAGCGTGAGGGGCTAGCTCAAGCTTTTGCCGATATCAGTCCTATCGAAAACAGTACGAAAGATATGCATATCGAATTCGGTAAGCATGAATTCGGCGATCCCAAGTATAGCGTTGATGAGTGTAAAGAGAAAGACGTTTCATACCAAGCGCCACTTTTCGTTGAAATTCGTTTTATCAACCAAGTAACCGGTGAGATTAAAGAGCAGGAAGTCTTCATGGGAGACTTTCCCCTTATGACGCCCCGCGGCACCTTTATCATAAATGGAACTGAGCGTGTTGTGGTCTCTCAGTTGGTGCGAAGCCCAGGCGTATATTTCGCAAAGGAAAAAGATAAGACTTCTGAAAAAACAATCTTTAATGCCAAGGTAATCCCTTCCCGTGGTGCGTGGCTGGAATTCGAGACGGATAAACGCGACATCCTTTCGGTTCGCATCGATCGCAAGCGCAAACAACCTGCAACCCTGCTTGTTCGCGCACTCGGCCTTGCTGAAACCCGCGAAGAAGTCCTCGAACTTCTCGGGGATGGGGATATGATCCACCGCACCCTTGATAGAGATCCAGCTACCACAAGAGAAGAATCTCTCATAGAGCTTTATAAGAGATTTCGTCCTGGCGAACCTCCTACCATCGATTCTGCGCGCACACTCCTCGATGGTTTATTCTTTAACCCACAACGGTATGATTTGGCTAAGGTCGGACGCTATAAAATTAACAAGAAGTTTGGTAGCGATTCCACTAATGAAAGCCTAACCCTTACAGACGAAGACATAGTTAACACGATGCGCTACATAGTAGGTCTTCATAGCGCCACCGAGGGCTTTGCCATCGACGACATCGATCACTTCGGCAATCGCCGCATTCGTACCGTTGGAGAGCTTATCCAAAACCAGTTCCGCATCGGACTCTCACGCATGGAGCGTGTTGTCCGCGAACGTATGAGTATGCAGGAGCCAGATGAAATCACTCCTCAAAGTTTAATAAATATCCGGCCCATAGTTGCTTCTATAAAAGAGTTTTTCGGCTCATCGCAGCTTTCTCAGTTCATGGATCAGACTAATCCGGCTGCTGGTATTACTCACAAACGCCGCCTTTCAGCTTTGGGACCAGGGGGTCTCTCGCGCGAGCGTGCTGGCTTTGAGGTTCGTGACGTCCATACCTCGCATTACGGCCGTATGTGTCCGATTGAGACTCCTGAAGGCCCGAACATCGGGCTCATCGGTTCATTGGCAACGTATGCGCGCATCAATCCGTATGGTTTTATTGAAACGCCGTATCGTCGAGTAAAAGAAGGTAAGGTTACCGACATTGTCGATTACCTCACTGCCGATGAGGAAGAGCATTATATCATCGCCCAGGCAAACGATAAGTTCGACCCTGAAACACGTGAGTTCGGATATCGAAATGAGCAGGGTGAGCTTGTGAAGGCGAAGCGCGTGCTTTGCCGTTCAAAAGATGCAGCAGGCGTATTCGGCGAGCCCGATGAAATAGAACCTATGCTCGTTGAGTATATGGATGTTTCACCCCGCCAAATGGTTTCGGTAGCTACTTCGCTTATTCCTTTCCTCGAACATGATGATGCAAACCGCGCACTCATGGGGTCTAACATGCAGCGTCAAGCTGTGCCCCTGCTGCGCCCCTCTGCCCCTCTTATCGGTACAGGTATGGAGCATAGGATTGTTGTAGATTCGGGCGAGATTATGATTGCCCAGCGTTCGGGTATTGTAGATTATGTCGATGGACAGACCATCATCATCCTAAATGATGAGGGCGACTACGACGAATACCTCATTCCAAAATTCCAACGCTCGAACCAAAGCGGATGTATCAACCACCGTCCTTTGGTACGTAAGGGTGACGAAGTACATGTCGGCGATGTTCTTGCTGATGGTCCTTCCTGCGATAAGGGCGAGCTTGCTCTAGGCCAAAACCTCCTTGTTGCATATATGCCTTGGGAAGGCTATAACTACGAAGACGCTATCATCGTTTCTGAGCGCGTTGTTTCAGAAGATTTGCTCACAAGTATTCATATTTCGGAATATGAAATCGATGCACGTGACACCAAGCTCGGACCCGAAGAGGTAACACGGGAACTCCCCAACACTTCTGATGACATGATCTCAGACCTTGATGGCGACGGTATCATCCGCATCGGTGCAGAAGTGTTTCCTGGCGATGTGCTCGTAGGGAAGGTGACCCCTAAAGGCGAGACCGAGCTCACTGCTGAAGAGCGTCTTTTGCGAGCAATATTTGGTGAAAAAGCTCGTGAGGTCCGTGATACCTCACTGAAAGTTCCGCATGGCGCAGGCGGTCGTGTTATTGATGTGGCTCGTTTCTCGCGCCTCGAAGGAGATGAGCTGGCGCCAGGGGTAAACGAGCTCGTTCGTGTCTACGTTGCTCAAAAACGTAAGGTCCAGCAAGGTGATAAGTTGTCGGGTCGACATGGTAACAAGGGTGTTATTTCTCGAATCCTCCCTGTTGAAGACATGCCGTACATGGCAGATGGAACTCCTATCGATATCATACTCAATCCTTTGGGTGTGCCTTCACGTATGAACGTCGGACAATTGCTGGAAAGCCATTTAGGATGGGCTGCGAAGGTAGGCTGGTCTGACAAAGAAGGCTCAGATGAGATTGTAGAAGGCCCTATGCATATTGCCAGCCCTGTATTTGATGGTGCCAATGAGAGAGAGATTTCCGACGCCATCGAAAAAGCGAACCGCAACTTAGTGAACATTAACCATAAAAAATTCGGAGATAAAGCGCGGGATGAGTTTGTTCCGCAGCTATCGCGCACAGGTAAGGCCATGCTTTTTGATGGTCGCACCGGCGAGCAGTTCCGTGAGCCAATCACCGTAGGTTACAGCTACATGCTGAAGCTCGGACATATGGTCGATGACAAAATTCACGCCCGTTCAACTGGTCCCTACAGCCTCATTACGCAGCAGCCTCTTGGTGGTAAGGCCCAGTTTGGTGGACAGCGCTTCGGCGAGATGGAAGTGTGGGCGCTCTATGCGTACGGCGCTTCAAACGTACTGCAGGAAATACTCACGGTTAAGTCTGATGACACCGCAGGGCGCGTTAAGTCTTATGAGGCTATTGTCAAGGGTGAGAATATTCCCGATGCCGAAGTCCCTGAGTCTTTCAAGGTCTTAGTCAAGGAAATGAAGTCTTTGTGCCTCAATGTAGAGCTCGAAGGTCAAGAGCAGGCTATTCGCGACATTGAAGATAGCCATGAAGTTCACGACAACGCCGATACCGCGCTTTTCGCTGCAATTCAGGCTGATGCTAAGAAAACAGAAAAAGAGACAGAAGACGCCTTAGCAGATATCGCATTGGGCATCGACGATCTCTTGTCCGAGGTCCGCGAGGGTTCAAGCGAGACGGATCTTATCGGAGGCTCGATCGATACTTTGATAGGCGATCCCAATGAATTGATAGGTGGACATGATACAAACGACCTTATTGGTAACGGAGAGGGGAACTAATGGCAGAATTTGATGTAAACAATTTTGATGCCTTGCGCATTTCTCTCGCCAGTGCTGAAGATGTACGCAGTTGGTCTCGTGGTGAGGTCAAGAAGCCGGAGACCATAAACTATCGAACCTTAAAGCCCGAAAAAGATGGCCTATTTTGTGAAAAGATATTTGGGCCAACGAAAGATTGGGAATGTGCCTGCGGAAAATATAAGCGTGTGCGTTTCAAGGGTATCGTATGCGAGCGATGCGGTGTAGAAGTGACACGGTCGAAAGTTCGCCGTGATCGTATGGGACATATTGAGCTTGCTGCTCCCGTATCACATATCTGGTATTTCAAGGGATCGCCCTCACGCCTAGGCTACCTTCTCGATATTGCCCCGAAAGAGCTGGAGAAAGTTCTCTACTTTGCCTCCTCGATTGTTACCAGCGTTGATAAAGAGGCTCGAGAGGCTGATGCTGAGGAGCTTCGTGACGAACTTGTGGCCGACTTGGAAGAGTTGGAGGCTGAGCGCGATCGCCTTGTGGAGTCAACTCGCAAGCTTTCATCCGAATACCAGCCCGAGGAAGACGAGTTTGTCGATGAGGTAGACGAAGACGAGCGCTTGACTCCTGAAGAGGTTGAAGAAGAGGTCGCCGATATTTTTGAGGAGTTTGCAGAGCGCAAAGCCCTTCGCAACGATGCTCTCGAGACCTTCCTGAAAATTGAGCCCAAGCAGCTTATTCCCGATGAGAGTCTCTATCGTGAAATGCGTTTGAATTACGGTGAATATTTCAAGGGGGGCATGGGTGCCGAATCGGTGCGCGACCTTCTTACGAACATCAACCTTGAAGAAGTAAGTGACGATCTGCGCGAAGTTATTGAGACCGGAAAGGGCCAAAAAAGAGCAAAGGCGATTAAGCGCCTCAAGGTCGTAGATGCTTTTTTGAAAAGCGGCAACGATCCTGCCGATATGATTCTCGATGTCATTCCAGTAATTCCTCCCGACCTGCGCCCTATGGTCCAGCTTGACGGCGGGCGCTTTGCAACGAGCGATCTCAACGATTTGTATCGCCGTGTTATTAACCGCAACAACCGCTTGCAGCGTCTTCTCGATCTCGGTGCTCCTGAGATTATTATCAATAATGAAAAACGTATGCTTCAAGAAGCAGTAGACTCACTCTTTGACAATGGGCGTCGTGGACGTCCGGTGACGGGTTCGGGTAACCGTCCTCTGAAATCGATTTCTGACATGCTCAAGGGTAAGCAGGGCCGTTTCCGCCAGAACCTCCTCGGCAAACGCGTGGACTACTCCGGCCGTTCGGTTATTGTGGTTGGCCCGCAGCTGAAGCTCCATCAATGTGGTCTGCCTTCTTCTATGGCCCTCGAGCTCTTCAAGCCCTTTGTAATGAAGCGCCTAGTAGAGTTAGAGCTCGCAGCTAACATTAAAGCAGCAAAGCGTGCAGTCGATCGTGGCGCAAGCTACGTATGGGATGTTTTAGAAGAAGTGATTACCGAGCACCCTGTACTTCTCAACCGTGCTCCTACCCTGCATCGCCTCGGCATCCAAGCTTTTGAACCCACCCTTGTTGAAGGTAAAGCAATTCGCTTGCATCCACTCGTATGCACTGCGTTTAATGCCGATTTCGATGGTGACCAGATGGCGGTCCATGTGCCGCTTTCAAACGAAGCGCAGGCCGAGGCCCGTGTTCTTATGCTCTCGTCGAACAATATAAAATCACCAGCTCATGGGCGCCCTCTGACCGTGCCTACTCAGGATATGATTATCGGCCTCTATTACCTTACAGCGGCTCGTGAGGGATTCCCGGGCGAAGGGCGCGTCTTTATCGATTTTAATGATGCTATGAACTGCTACAATGCACGCGCTGACCTTGATCTTCAGGCAAAAATATGGGTGCGTCTCACTAAAGACACGTCTGTTGCTTCTGCTTGCAACGAGTTCGAGGATCACAAGGCGGGCGAGCGTATCGAAACGACGGTAGGCCGTATTCTGTTTAATGAAGTACTCCCTGACGACTACCCCTTCTTAAACTATGAAATGAACAAGAAGGAGATTAGTTGGTTGGTCGAAGATTGTTGCAATCGCTATGAGCTCTCTGAATTACCCGCCGTCCTTGATGGCTTGAAAGACGCTGGATTCCATTACGCAACACGAGCAGGTGTTACCGTCTCGGTGTATGACGCTACCGTTCCGCCGAACAAAGGCGAAATCCTGGCGAAATACGACGAGAAGGTCGACCATATCGACGACGATTACGAAATGGGTCTTATGAGCGCCGATGAACGCCATAAGCAAGTTGTGGACATCTGGAACCAGGCCAACGACGAAGTTGGCGAAGCTATGGAGAAGAACTTCGATAAGTTCAATCCAATTTACATGATGGCTTACTCGGGCGCGCGTGGAAATATCAAGCAAATTCGCCAGCTGGCTGGTATGCGTGGTCTTATGTCTGACCCTAAAGGTGAGATCATTGACCGCCCCGTAAAAGCGAACTTCCGTGAAGGGCTTTCAGTGCTCGAGTACTTTACCTCAACACACGGTGCTCGTAAGGGTTTGGCCGACACAGCTCTCCGTACTGCCGACTCTGGCTATTTGACCAGACGTCTTGTTGATGTCGCCCAGGATGTCATCATACGTGAAATTGATTGCGGCACAAGCGAAGGCGTCATGTATCCCATCTATGATGACAAAGGCGCGCTTGATGATAATCTTATCGGGCGTTGCCTGCTTGAAGATGTCGTGGATGCCCAGGGAGAACTCATAGTTGCCGCAGGAGACTGTGTCACGGACATGAGCCAGGTAAAGGCTATAGAAGACGCAGGGCTTACTGAAGTGAAGATCCGTACGGTTATGACCTGTCATGCTGAAACGGGCGTGTGTCAAAAATGCTACGGATGGGATCTCGCTACATCGCGACCAGTGAACATCGGGACTGCAGTAGGTATTATCGCAGCTCAATCGATTGGGGAACCAGGAACACAGCTGACCATGCGTACCTTCCATACAGGAGGTGTAGCTGGTGAGGATATCACTCATGGTCTCCCTCGTGTAACAGAGCTTTTTGAAGCACGTAAGCCAAAGGGCCAGGCAGTGTTGGCAGAAATTGCCGGCACCCTGCAGATTTCTGGTGACAAGCATACGAAGACGCTCACTATCCACGATGATCAGGGAAATATCCGAGAGTACATTATATCGGCACGTGCGCAAATGATACCTGGTGTGGGAGATATGTCCCAGGTGAAGGTAGGTCAACAGCTCACTAAGGGTTCAGTGAATCCCCACGATTTGTTACGTCTGACCGATCCTAACACCACGCTTCGCTATATCGTCAGCCAGGTTCAGGGCGTGTACGTGAGCCAGGGCGTTGATATTAATGATAAGCATATCGAAGTCATTGCCCGTCAAATGCTGCGCAAGGTCGCAGTGCTCAGTGCAGGCGATTCAAGTCTCTTGCCGGGGCGCCAGGTAAACCGTTTCGAGTTCGAAAAAGAAGCCAACAGCCTGATCCTTGAAGGCAAAGAACCGCCCGTAGGCCAGCCCTTGCTCTTAGGTATCACCAAGGCTTCGCTTGCGACAGACTCGTGGTTGTCCGCCGCATCATTCCAAGAGACCACAAAGGTCTTGACGGATGCTGCAATAGAGGCAAAAACCGATCACCTCGCAGGACTGAAGGAAAATGTAATCATAGGCAAACCCATTCCTGCAGGCACCGGTCTTCCGCGTTATCGTAATGTGGAACTTACTTACAAGGGGCACCCGGTCAACCGTGTAACGAGCGACACGCTTCCTGAATTCGCCCCAGAAGCTCTACGCAATATCGAAGAGCTGCTACCCCAGCCACAGGATTGGTCGCTTGATAGTGACTCGTATCTGAGCATGGGAACAAACTACGGCACGTACTACGGAGGCTCCGCGCTCAATAAACGACTGCATAACCTCACGGATGAAGAGGCCCGCCTATATATATATGACGACCTCGGTGTATCCCAAAGATGGGCTAACAAGTTCTCCGAGGCGGGCATTGAAACCGTTGCTGACCTCGTAGGACGAGTCGAAGAAGAGCTCCTGCGTATCGAAGGAATAGGAGTCAAGGCTATCGAAGAACTGAAGAGTGGCCTTGAGGAGCGCTCTTTGCTTCATGTTATCGAAGATGATTACACAAGCGCCGGTGACGATATGAGCCAATTGCTCGATATGGTCTTCTCTCCTGACGACACCATTCTTATAGGCGGGGATAAGCCTGCCACCTTCAACACTGAAGGCGAGGACATGCTCGGAGAAGCCCTGCCTCCGCGTTCGTATCAGCGCAACCTGGAAGAGCTGGACGCCTTGCTCGGCTCGGTAGGCGCATCAGGGTTCGGTATCACTCAGGATGAGGACAAAGAACCTGATGAAAACGATGATGAGGAATAAGAAGTCAAGATAGACAGGAGAAGGACGCTTCGGCGTCCTTCTCCGATACAAGAGGTATCTACACATGAACAAAACGTACCAGGTCGAAGGCGAAGTGATTCCTGAATCTCAAATTGGAGCAACACTTGAGGCCTTGGCTGCAACCATTGCATCTCGAAGGAACTGTGCCGGGAAAAGTTACACCAAAGATCTGCTCCAGGGCAGTGAGGACAGTCTTCTCAAAAAAGTGGTGGAGGAAGCTGGGGAGCTTGTTCTTGCAGCAAAACAGGTGTCTATGATTGAACTTGTATCGGGGCCTGGCTTCGAGCAAACAAAGCCTGCCGTACCTGACAAGGAAGAGCTTGCAAAGCTCAAGGAAGCAGATCGGCGGGGAGCCGAAGCGCCAGACTATGATGAAGCCATAGATCACTTGCGCTATGAGGCAGCTGATGTACTATATCATCTCTTGGTTGTCTTGGAGCGGTATCACATCGGGCTGGAAGAGCTTGCGGCAGAGCTGAATTCTCGTATGACTGATACTGAAAGGCCCGAAGGTGCAGTCTTGTTGCACGAAGAGCATATTAAGAGAGAGGTCTAAATCGTGGGCGAGTTATTTGGAACCGACGGAGTGCGGGGCATAGCCAATACGGAGCTAGATTGCGAAACGGCGTTTCGCTTGGGGCAGGCGGCAGTAGAGTTCCTTGGTCACACTATCGTTGTCGGTAAGGATACGCGTGTGTCAGGCGATATGCTCGAATCTGCTCTTGCGGCTGGAGTAATGAGCAAAGGCGGAACTGTTCTGCTTGCTGGAATTATTCCAACGCCTGCCGTTGCCTTACTTACCAGGGAGCTTATTGCTGACGGCGGTATCGTTATCTCTGCCTCTCACAACAGTCCTGAATACAACGGCATTAAGTTTTTTGATAATAAAGGATTCAAATCTTCCGATAGTCTTGAATTGAAGATAGAAGAGTTCATACTGAGCGGCGGAACTTCACCAGATAAACTGCCGAGTGGTGCAGGGGTGGGGGTATCTCTTACCATAGACAACGCCCCTGAAATCTATATCCAATATGTTGTCGACTCGATCAAATCGCAAGGCTTTGACTTGTCGGGCCTTCGTGTAGCCCTCGATGTGGGGCATGGGGCTGCCGCCCTTACTTCATCGGAGGTCTTACGAAGACTTGGTGCCCAAGTAGTTGAAATAAACGAAGACTTTAATGGCTCTGATATTAATGTTGACTGCGGTTCAACTCATCTTGAACCTTTGAAAGATCTCATGGCAGCACAGGGGGCTGATGTTGGCATAGCTCATGATGGTGATGCTGACCGTGTGATGATGGTCGATCCTCGGGGAAGCGAAATTGACGGGGATATGATTGAAGCGGTGCTCGCGGTTGATCTTAAAGAAAGAGGATTGCTTGCCTACGACACGGCGGTAAGCACTATTATGTGCAACTTAGGATTCATACATGCTATGCGCGATGCAGGGATAGATGTTGTGCAAACCCAGGTGGGCGATAGGTATGTACTCGAAGAAATGCTTCGCAGCGGTTTCGTTATCGGAGGGGAGCAAAGCGGCCATATCATTCTCCTTGATCACAATACAACAGGGGACGGACTGCTCGTTGCTTGTCATTTCCTCGCTGCCCTTAAGCGCAATGGCAAAAGTCTTGAAGAGCTTGTAGGGATAATGACTCGTTTTCCGCAAGCCCTTATCAATGTGCGGGATGTTGATAAAAAAACTATTCTCCAAAACGAGGCAGTGAAGGCGGCTATAGCTGAGGTAGAAGGGATTTTGGGGGATTCAGGGAGAGTTCTTGTTCGACCGAGCGGTACTGAACCTCTCGTTCGTGTTATGGTTGAGGCTGAGCAAGAAAAAGAAGCGCACGAGTATGCCGAGATGCTTGCTTCGGTCATGAGGGGCGAGAGCGCCTAAGCAAGTCTGCATCAAAGGTACATATGTTACCCGAAGTATCTTTGGTGAGGTGAATACGTGCGACATATGGCTGTGAGTGTTACGGTTAGTCAACACCAGCTTAGGGAGGCGCTTGCGCTAAAGCCTTTACAAGGTTACTATAACTCGGGTAAGAAATACGCAGTGTAAGAGAATTTCTGAAGAAGAGATTCGAGCAAAAGGGGCTAGCATGGAGTTATTTACATTTTTTATACCGATGAAAGTTATATGGGTTGTTGTAGCTTTGGTCGTGTTGGTTATTGTTGCACTTATCGTAAAAGGCTTTCTTGATGAAATGAAAAAGTAGTAAGCAGTTTTCTTTGACGCAAAAGGCGTGAATATTGCGTACCTATACTTGATACAACGTCTCCATATGGGGACGTTTTGTTATTATGGGTAGAGTCATGCCAATAAAGAAGAGGGTTTGCAGCTTAGATGCCTGAGAGCTAGCTTCCGTCACTGACTAAATCGAGGTTTTATGTCTGCCCGTCGACAATACTCTAAACCCCCTTATGATAAGGAGGGGTTTCCGACATATTCTGGATCTACAGGGGCCTACACGCCCCTTGATCCCAAGAGCACAGCACCTGCTCATTTGCAGGAAAAGAGGTCACAGAAAAAAAAAGGCAGAGTGTGGCGCGTTATTTTCTGGTTAGCGCTCATAGTCTTCCTGGCCTCTCTCTCCGTCTTAGCCTACATTGGTTACGGGTATTATTCCCTGAACAAAGCGTACGAAGATATTGCCCTTGAGGCTCTTGATACGCCCGTCGATATCGAACAATCTTCCTTGGCCGATATTCGGGTCGATTGGAATGCGCTGTTAGCAGTGAATCCTGATACGGTCGGCTGGATATATGTTCCCGGCACCAATATAAATTACCCGATTGTACAAACAGGGAATAATGAAAAATACCTTAAGACAGATTTTTTTGGCGAGCAGTCGTATCCCAGTGGTGGAGCTATTTTTCTAGATATGAACAACTCTCCCGATTTTTCAAATGCGAACAATGTCATATATGGGCATAACATGCTCGATGGTTCGATGTTTGAAAGTATCGATTACCTTCGGGAGCAAGAGGAGTTTGACGAACACCGTATCGTATACATTCTTACACCCCGAGGAAATTATCTTCTCAATACGTTTTCAATAATTGTTACTTCGGGGGATGACCCCTTGGCACAAACCTCTTTTTCCAGCGACGAGGATATGCAGCAGTATATTAAAGATAAGCTGGGACGGAGCGAGGTGCGGGCTCCGGAAGATATTCCAGATCCCGCTGAAATGGGAAAAATCTTTACACTTTCTACTTGTAGTTATGTGATATCGGACGGCCGAGCTGTTCTATTTGCGTATGTGGCAGACAGCGTATTGTTTGCGGATACGGACGATAGCGCAGACGGAGCCTTTATAAACCCCGAGGACATTGATACCGTAGGGGAAGCCTCTAAGGAGCTTGCATGAGCAGATCTGATTTTGCGGAAGAAACACAAGAACACCTCGAAGAAGCCTGTGCCGTCTTTGGCGTTTATGCACCAGGCGAAGATGTCGCACGTATGACGGGTTTCGGTCTTCAGGCCTTACAGCATCGGGGGCAAGAAAGTGCCGGAATAGCGGTAGGCGACGGCGAGACAATAATGGTATCGAAAGATCTGGGGCTGGTGACGCAGGTGTTCAACGATGCGAGCCTGGCCGCCCTAGACGGTTATGTAGCAGTTGGCCATTGTCGCTATTCGGCTGCAGGCGATGGCGCTTCCTGGGAGGCCGCCCAGCCGCACATATCAACGATTGATGAAACGCTCATCGCCCTTGCACATAATGGCGCTCTTATAAACACTAATGAAGTCCGTGCCCGTTTGATAGACCGAGGAATACAATTTCGTTCTTTGGCTGATAGTGAGGTGGCCGCGAAGACTATCGGAGCTGTAACAAGGGAGACTCATCATCTGCGTGAGGGGATCCGCCGTATGATGGAAGAACTAGAGGGGGCTTATGCCATGGTGTTGGCAAGTCCAGATTCCTTATACGCATTCCGAGATCCTCACGGTATTCGGCCTTTGTGCATCGGTGAGCTTCCCGACGAACGTGGTTGGGTCGTATCGAGCGAGACCTGCGGGCTTGACATCGTGGGCGCTCGGTATGTGCGAGATGTCGAACCGGGTGAAATTGTGCGTTTTAATAAAGACGGCTTTTATTCAGAAGCTGCCCTCCCTGCGCAAGAGCGCGCTGCGTGTATTTTTGAGTACGTGTACTTCGCACGCCCCGATTCGGTCATCGATGGACAAAGTGTGTATCAGGCTCGGCGAAATATGGGCCGCATTCTTGCACAAGAGGCGCCTGTAGAGGCAGATCTTGTTTTAGGCGTGCCCGACAGCGGAGTTCCTTCAGCTATGGGCTATGCGGCCGAAAGCGGCATCCCGTATGAAGACGGTATTGTAAAAAACCGCTATGTCGGACGGACTTTTATCCAGCCGACACAGGCTATGCGGAATCTTGGTATCCGCATTAAGCTCAACCCCCTACCTTCGGTGATAAGGGGGAGGCGTCTTATCGTGGTTGACGACAGTATTGTTCGAGGTAACACATCTAAACAGCTCGTAAAAATGTTGCGTGATGCTGGTGCTGCTGAAGTTCATATGCGCATTGTGTCCCCCGAGGTTCCTTGGCCTTGCTTTTACGGCATCGATACGGGAAAGCAAGAGCAGTTAATTTCCGCGCGAATGAGTCTTCAAGAGATAACTGAGCATATTGATGCAGATTCTTTAGCCTTCATTTCACTTGAAGGTCTAAACGCATCGCTTCCTAATATTGAGCATCAAGGTTTTTGCGATGCATGCTTTTCGGGAGACTATCCGGTTGAGATACCGAAATCTATGCAGAAGAAAGCTTTCCTTCCGCAAGATTAGAATGAACATGCACTCGACGTGCTTATGCGGAACAGGGATAAGAATTAGCCAGGTGCATACCTGGACACGAGGAATGAGGGATGAGAAGCTATGGTCGAAAACATGAGTGAGGCAAGAGGCGAGGCAGGTTCGAACGTTCCTAATCGTCATGAAGAAGGCAGCCTGCCTATCACGTATGCGCAAGCAGGAGTAGACATCGAGGAGGGCGCGCGTGCGGTTGACGGTATTAAAGATTCCGTTCGCAGCACCTATCGACGTGAAGTTATTGGAGATATAGGAGGCTTCGGTGCCCTTTTTTCTATCGCCGCCGCGCGGGATATGAAGGATCCTATTTTAGTTTCGGGTACTGACGGTGTGGGAACAAAGCTACAGCTTGCACAGCTTGCACAAGTACATACGAGTATCGGTATCGATCTGGTTGCCATGTGTGTAAATGATATTCTTGCCACGGGGGCTGAGCCACTCTTTTTTCTCGACTACATAGCTATCGGAAAATTGGATTCAGAGCAGGTTGGACAGATTGTTGCAGGCATAGCTGAAGGATGCCGCCAAGCAGGGTGTGCCCTTATTGGTGGAGAGATGGCGGAGCACCCAGGACTCATGGCGCCAGATGAATATGATGTATCTGGATTCTGTGTGGGGCTTGTTGACCGGGATTCCATGCTCGAACCTAATTCCGTAAAAGAAGGGGATGTCTTAATAGGGCTTGCGTCAAGCGGCCTACATTCAAACGGGTACTCTCTTGCGCGCAAGGTATGTACCGAAGGTAAGGAAATCGATGAAATCAGCCGCCCCTGCGATACTTTGGATGGTTTGAGTGTTTTAGAGGCCCTTCTTAAGCCAACGCGTATTTACGTAGCATCGATACAGAAGCTGATTAATGACTATCCTGGGGCAGTTCGCTCTCTCGCCCATATCACTGGCGGGGGCATTACTGAAAATCTCAACAGGGCTCTTCCAGAAAATCTTGATGCGCAGATCGAGCTTGGCAGTTGGGAGCTTCCTCCCATAGTGAGATACGTTTGTGAACAAGCCCATCTTGATGAGAAAGAGGCTTTGAAGACTTTTAATATGGGCCTCGGCATGATTTTGTTGGTTGATCCGAACAGGTCCGATGAGGTGCTGAGGCTTCTGCGGGATTTAGGGGAGGATGCCCGCATAATTGGGTCGGTGACCACCGGGACAGGAGAGGTTGCATACAGGAACCAGGGGGCTTTAAAGCTGTAGCAGAAGATATCTAAGACCTTGCAAAGGGGAGTTGGAGCCTGTGTATAAAAATGAAGATAATGAAACCACCGAAGCGTCACAGCCTGATGTATCAACGCAGGATGTCGAAGCTATAGACAACAATGACAGCATGTTGAAGCTGGGTGTTCTTATCAGCGGAAGCGGCTCGAACCTACAGGCAATCATCGATGAGATAGATAAAGGCTTGCTTGATGCCCGCATTGTAAAGGTTATATCTTCCAGACCGGATGCATACGGGCTTATGCGGGCAGAAAAGGCGGGTATTCCAAACCTCTCACTTAACAAAGAGATGTATCGTAATCCGGCTTCAGCCGATATGCGTATTGCCTCGGAGTTTCTTGCGGCAGGCGCCGACTATCTTGTGATGGCTGGGTATATGCGAAAACTCGGTGCAGAGGTGCTTGAAGCCTTTCCCGATAGGGTGCTCAATATACATCCCTCGCTGCTGCCCTTACATCCTGGGGCTCATGCGATCAGGGATGCTTTTGAAGCGCAAAGCGAGACGACAGGGGTAACCGTGCACTTTGCGAATATTGAGTACGACGAGGGTCCTATTATTGCCCAGCGCACGGTTGAGATAAAAGAAGACGATACGCTTGAAAGCTTAGAGCAGCGTATTCATGAGGCAGAACACGAGCTCTATCCTTTTGTGTTAAAAAAATTAGCAGCTGGGTTAATACAGCTCGATGAAAAGAGAAAAGTCCACCTCAACGAATAGAGAAGGAAATTTGTATGGATACACAGGTTTTATATAACATCATTGAAGACCTGAAAGAAGGTCGTGTTCCAGCAATGAATGTGGCGAATTTCACCTGCTTCTCAGAGAAAGCAAGTGAGGGCAAGGAGTTTTTAGGAGAAAAAGCCTTACAGGTACTCGCAGAGAGTCTCGATAAAAGTGATATCCCCACATTTGAGCGGGCTATCAGATCAATAGACGAGAAGGATTTGGGGTGGTTGGGCTTCAAGGTTATTATCGACCCTGAAGAAGCCCAAGCAAATACCGATAATGAAGTAACAAAAAAATATGGGGCACAAGGATCCGCAGATGGTCTTCCGCTTGTTTTCTTCGTGAATGATGCGAAGGAAGCTGTCGCTTCGCGTGACTATTCTCCGCGTGACTTCTTCCAAATGAAAGATGTTACACGAGGTCCCTCCATGCATAACGACCAATTCCCGGGACTCACCTGGGTCAGTCTTGCACTTTTCGATCCCGTTAAAGTGTGGCTCCTTGGGGCAAGCGATGCAGCAAGTGAAGTGGCGGCTTTGGCTGAGCACGTAGACTTTGAGGTGTCTGTAGTTGATTATGATCCCATGTATTTGAATGAGAAGCGCTTCCCCTCAGCAGAGAGAATATTGCTGACAAGCTTTGATGAGCTTTCTGAATTGGAGGCATCGCCGGACGACTATGCATGTGTTCTCACGAGAGGGCATACCTACGACCCAGAGGCTTGCGTATGGGCTTTGAAACACCAGGTTCATTATGTGGGCATGATGGGCTGCGCTGGGAAGAACGAGCGCGTTTATGAGTTGTGCGTACGGGAGGGTATACGCGAGGAGGACTGGGCCCGCATCAAGCGTCCTATAGGACTTGACTTTGGCGCAAAGACGCCTGCCGAATTGGCGATAGCTATTGTCGCGGAATTAGTGGATCGCAGGTATCATCAACGATACAGTGAAAAGGCACGCGAAAAGCATGAAAAGAGTCTAGGCAGATAGGAGCATACATGAATAATCCCAAAATTAAAAGGGTACTCGTCTCTACTACCGATAAAACGGGTGTAGTAGATTTTGCTACAGCCCTTACTCAAGAGTTTGGCGCTGAAATAGTGTCTACGGGAGGAACAGCTGAAGTCCTTAAGGAGGCGGGTGTCGCTGTCACCCCGATAGAAGAAGTCACAGGTTTCCCTGAAATGATGGACGGACGGGTAAAGACCCTGCATCCCAAGGTACACGGAGGCTTGCTGGCTAAACGCGACAAGGCAGATCATGTAGAGCAAGCGAAATCTTATGGCATACAATTTATCGATATGGTAGTTGTCAATCTGTATGCTTTCAATAAAACTGTCGACTCGGGCGCAGATTTTGCCACGTGTATCGAGAATATAGATATAGGCGGGCCATCTATGCTCCGCTCCGCTGCTAAAAATTTCGAAAGTGTGACCGTTGTTATTGACCCTCAGTTTTATGATTCTATTTTGGAGGAAATGAGGGCCCACGAAGGTGCAACTACCCTTGCAACCCGCAAAGCCCTTGCACTGCAGGTGTTCCAGACGACTCACACCTATGACGGATCAATAGCAGCGTGGCTCGAAAAGCAGCTGGGTGACGGGCAACTGGGCAGCGAACAAGCTTCCGTTGATACAGAGGCTGCTACAATTGCGTTTCCCCCTCATCTGCAAATAGGGCTTACGAAGGTTCAAGATTTACGGTACGGGGAAAACCCCCATCAAAATGCTGCTTTCTATACACGCGATGAATATGATGAGGCAGAATACAGCCTGGCCCATGCCGAGAAAATACAAGGCAAAGAGCTTTCTTATAATAACTACCTCGATCTTGATGCTGCCTGGACTGCAGTACGGGAGTACGAGGAACCGACTTGCGTTATCGTAAAGCATCTCACTCCCTGTGGTATTGCTACCGCACAAGATTGTACGACAGCATACAAGCAGGCGTTTGCCTGCGATCCGATATCCGCATTTGGCGGGGTTATGGCCTTTAACCGCCCCATTAACTCCGATGTAGTGGTTGCCATTTTCAATAACAAACAGTTTGTAGAAGCTATCATTGCCCCTGGTTTTGCAGCTGACGCACGTGAAATGTATAAACAAAAGCCGAACTCTCGTCTGTTGCAGACAGGAGGAATAAACAAGGCTGGTGGGCAACTTGAATACCGTTCCGTTGAAGGAGGGGTGCTCTGCATGGACTCTGACAAGGCCCAAGAAGAGTCTTCTGGGTTTAAGCTTGTCACAAAAAGAGAAGTTTCTCCCCAAGAGATGGAAGACCTTCTTTTCGCATGGAAAGCCTGCAAGTCGGTAAAGAGTAACGCCATCGTCATAGCGGGCAACGCGGCGACACTTGGTATAGGAGGGGGTCAACCTAATAGGGTAAACTCTGCCCGCATTGCCGTTGAGCAAGCTGGAGAGAAGGCCAAAGGCGCTGTTGCTGCAAGCGATGCGTTCTTCCCCTTCCGCGATGGCTTTGACGTTCTTGCCCAGGCAGGTGTAACGGCTGTTATTCAGCCAGGCGGGTCAATACGGGACGAAGAGGTAATTGCTGCAGCAGACGAGCAGGGTGTGGCTATGGTATTTACGGGACATCGACACTTCCGTCATTAATGCAGAAATTAAAAACGTATGTGAGCCGATTAGACGCTTGTCTATCGGCTCTAAAGTTTGGGTATATAGACGAAATGATTTGAGGTCTGGCACCTTCGTAAGATATTTGAGTTTAATGGTACATTTCTTACGCGTCCTAAACAAAGAGAGATTAAGCTCTGGTCCTGCTTAAAGTGTTTGTATAGTTGGAGTATGAAAAAATCTGAAGCATTACATATCCTAGGACTATCTGAAGGTGCCAATGAGGATAATATAAAGGCTGCGCATCGAAAGAAAGTGATTGCAAGTCATCCTGACAAGTTCGCACATGATCCTGGTGCGTATGCGGAGGCAGAAGAAAAAACGAAGCAGATAAATGAAGCTCGTGATGTTTTGCTGTCAGGTAAGTGGGAGCCTGAATATGCTCGGCGAGGCCCTTATTCTAGCCCGTATTCGAGCGGAAATGGATATGGCGGCGGTTATTCAGGGTATGGACGGCCGGCAGGATCATCGGGTTCTTCAGGGCAGAATAAAGGAAATCCTAACGAAGAGAATCCCTTTGAGTACTGGCCTTTCGGACAGGGACAAAGTAGCTGGGTATGGACTTCATGGGATGACATTCCTGGGACATCCGGCGTTGGTAATCCCTTCGGATTTGCACAGGAGCCGCGAAAAACCGCCGAAGAACGCATGGAGGAAGCGAAGTTCCATGTAAAGACAGAGCTATCGGTGGTTGGCGTGAAGATACTTATGCTTGCACTCTTTGCCGTACTGGGTTCTTTTGTATCAGGTCTATTTCTGTACGTCATCGTTTCCCTTGTATACGGTTTATGGAAGCGTTTAAGGGCATGCTTGATAGGATTCATTGTGCCCATCACACTCGTTAGCCTTCCTTTCGTTACGCTTATTGCACCACAAGCGGGAGGACGTAGATTTGCCTTACTGGGCGCATTCATCATAGCCCTATGGCTCGATATACGAGATATTCAAACTGCAGTTACGGAATATCGTTCACTAAAGAGTGAGATTTAAAAGAGTCCCAGTGCGTGCTTAATGAGTCGACAGCATTATACGAGCGTAGCTTCGAATGCTCGTAGTCGAAGCTGGTTTCAAAAAAGCAAGAAGGTTAAAGTATAAGATGCAATACATGTGATTAGATTGGAAGGATGTATGAACTTGACGGAGTCAGCTGATTTTATAGAACTGCTTGGAATTGAAACAATACGATCTGAGCAAGACTATGTTGAGCTAGTTATGGAAATACGACCATGCCTTTTGCAGCCTTTTGGTTTTTTGCACGGGGGAGTAACGATAAGCTTGCTCGAAACAGCCGCGAGCCTCGGAGCCGGAAACAATACCGACTTTGAAAAGGAACGCCCTTTCGGTGTCGAGGTGCAAATCCGCCACCGTAAAAGTGGTACAAAAGGCTTCGTGCGAGGCATAGCTGAACTTGCTCAGAGCGTGAACGGAAGACAAGATTGGAAGGTTGCTGCATATGATGAGGAAGGTGCAGTGATTTCCGATGGTCTTATAGTGACAAAAATCGTAAGCCTTGCCCGCCTCGAAGAGAAGAAGCGAGAACAAGATAGGCAAGATGGGGCAAAAGGACAAGCTTTTCCCGGCGGCCGTTTGAGCGATTAAGCCCTATGAGAACACTTTACAATTTTGCATAATAGGTAAAAATGAGGGCAGCGCATCAAGCTTTGTGATATCATCATTTCTTGTTGTACGTCGGGTTGTGGCGCAGTTTGGTAGCGCGCGTCGTTCGGGACGACGAAGTCGCAGGTTCGAATCCTGTCAACCCGACCACTTGAAATTTTCGCGTAGGATTCGAGAGAGTCCTATACGTGTTTTTGAGGGTTTTTCATCTTGTTCCCTTATCGGGTGCTAATCGACGATTCACTCCCTCATGTTTGCCAGCCTGATGTTATCTCGCTGTGCCTTTAGTGTATTTGGAGGGATAATCTTTCCGCTGAAGTCATGCTGTTCGACAAGCTCATTCCTATCGTACAAGTCTGTGCAGAATACGTAGCATTTCAGCTTCAGGGGTATTCCCAACACACTGTCTCAGCAGGTGCCTGTCGAGCTTCGGAGAAAAGCTGCGTATACTTCGATCACCCTTGCAATCGCTGCCGCATCGGTAGTGAGTGGGTCGGTGGCAGCTGCTTTGAAAGTTGCTCTGGGAACGGCATTTGAGAAAGCGCTAGAACATGATGCCAGCTCCCTTCCCATGGATGGCATATTAACCGAAGACTTCATTCGGGTAATGAAGAGCGTATTCGATGGTATTCTCAAGGAGATACCTAAAGAAGATATGGCTAAACCGCAGACATTGTAATGGATGATGATATATGTGGGCCAGAGCGAGAAGCCAATCAAATTAAACGATCTTCTGATTCTCGAGAATAGGATTTTAGACGGAATAAACTATGGGGGAGAGGAAATTGTTAAAGGGTACCGGGCTAGACCATGTAAAACGATATTTTTAGTATTCAATTTTTGAGGATTACCATCAACGGGCTGACGATCAGGGGATACGTAATAGAGAAATTTGGTGAAAAACTCTTGATACCCATGCTCCACATGGATGCAATCAAGATTAATTGTTTATTGAAGCTGAGAAAGGGGAATTCGGGGAAAGTTGTTTTATCGAATAAGTGGCAGCCATGTATTTCCTTCTCTATACATAGCCTAAGGAACAAGTCAGTATCCATCAATCCAGATGGCTGCGTGTGGGCGCTTTTCAATTCATCTCGTTAAAAAGCGCTCACATTAAATGAATTATTTTTTATAACTCGAGTCCTTATTACTAACGAAATTCAGGGGGCGTAAAATTAAGTTCCTCTTCAATCTTTTTCTCCAGTGGCTCAAACTCGAGTTGTGCCATGAATGCTGGAGCATCAATGGAATGATTTTCTAGGGCTTTTGCGCTAATGCTTCCAAAGTTGCCTTCCAAGTAATTCATGTTTTCGTCCATAACCAACCAACAGTCGCTTGTATTATAGGCAATAGCCATATCGGTGGGGATGAAGAAATGGTTAGAAATGCCAAGGTCGGTCAAGAACTGGCTGACCAATTCTTTCCATGAGGCCTTATCAAGATCAGGCCCGTATGCGCCAAACGAAAGTGCAACTTTTTCTGTGGGAGCGCCGCCAATTTTTGAAGGGTTGAAAATATGTCTCATTTCAAAGATCCGACAAGCTTTCTCACCTGCTTGATAGTTTACAGAAAGTGCTTCTTCAAGGGCGGGAGTAAGTACCGTAGGCAAATTTGTATAGGCGATTAGGGGCTCAACGAGCTGAACCCCTACATTGTTAGTGTCCCAGCTTTCTTGAATCATGTTCATTTTTTTATAACAGTCAGCCTCATACACATCGAGGCCTCGAAATTCATGAAAACCTAAATTACGAAGCAGGCTATAGGCTCGACATTTATGAATGCTGCCAGTACTAACAGCATTTGTTGTATAAGATTGGAGTTTGCTTATTGTAGGGTCATATAATTCGCAGCGCCCCTTTAAACCATACATGTCGATGGTAACTGAGTCGATATCAATAGTGAATGCCCACGCAGTGGACGAAGCTGCATGTGCCGTGTCCAAACCCAGCAAGGCACGTGCCAAAGCTCCTGTCCTGCCAGTCAATGCGAGCTCCACCACCGTATCATCTAAGTTCATCTTTACGGAATAGGTGTTTTTGTCTAAGGCCACGAGCTCAACCGTAGTTCCTAAGCCAAAAGCATCCTCGGCCACCCTTTTCCAAAAACGCTCGTATTCTCGAAGTGTCATTGATTCAACAACCAAAATACCTTCGATGTGATTGTAACTGGGTCGTGCGCAGTCGTGCGCGTCGTAAATCTTGCCTACAGAAAAAGCCTTAATGGGCAGGCAACCCTGGAAGTGAGAAAGTTGCGCAGCAAGCAAGCTTGAACGCAGGGCATATGTCATATCTTCAAGGTAGATAGGTTGAGGACTCGGATGCCCTGGGATGCGGAAAAGCGGGATAGCCCATTCAGGCTCTTCTACTTCATGGGCACATCCGTCATCGTGCAATACGAGTCCGTTTAAGATAAGTGCGCGTTTCAGTGCGTCCTCCGTTATGCTCAACGGGTGATGAGTCATCTGTTTCATGGCGTCCTCTCAAGATCTGATTTGTTACGGGCAGGATTGCTGTTAGGTAAAAATGGATGAGTTCTTGAGGACTGCCCTGCTTATGCGCTACAATATGGTAAGTTCTTCACAATGTCAATCAATATTATATAAAATTAGGAAAATATTTTCCAAATAAGGATTAACATTATGAAATTTGTAATTACGCATGAGTTAGCACTGCTTATTAAGACCTTACGCGTGCAAAACGGTATAAATGCGAAGGATTTAGCGGCCCATCTAGAAAAAAGTCCTTCATATGTATCAAAGTTGGAAAGCGGACAACTGCGACGAGTCGAGAAAGAAACGCTTACCGAAACCCTTTGTTTTTGTACAGGCACGAGTGACTTCTATGGAGAGGCGCTCCCCATAGTTGTACGAACCTTGCAAGGTATGCTCAATACGGAAAACATTGTTGAGCAGGTGTGGCTCATGCATTACGATGCGGTTGAGCGTGTTGTGGACATGCCAAGTGGCATGGTGGCCGATATCTCACACAACCTTGAAGAAATGGGGGTTTCTGTTGGTGAGATGGTGCAGTTTTTAAATGCAAATATTGACTCAGAGGCACCAGCCTCGTTTCCCGCAAACCAAATGATTGCACTTGACTATAACGGCTCTAAACGTGTTACAGCACGTATTGAGATTAGTGAAGAAACCGTTCATAATCTGCTGAAGGGGAAAGTTAGTGAAACGTACTACTTCATCCTTCATACTATCATTCATGCCATGTTCCGGCTGAAATATTACTCGGGAGTGAAAAATAAACTACCGCCTGATGAGGCGATAAAAGTGTTGCAGCATACGGCGCTGTATATGGGTAGATGGAATGTCCACTCCTTGATGGGATACAGCCACTTTCTATCATCTGACGAGTTCGTAGCGCACCAACTGCCCTTAGCTGTGGGTGATGCGGGCGTGGTTGATAGTATTGCTGACATATTACGAGAAATCAGTACACATGACACGCTGCAAACCGTAGGACAGCTGAGCGCATTTCGAGATACACTTACTTGGGATCCAGCTTTTGCTTTAAAGCTCATGAGTATTCCCTTTGCCGAACTAGAAGACTTGAGTTTTGCAAACAAACGAGAGCTCATTAACGACATTCAGGCGTTAGTTGATCGTTATAGCAGTATGAGCGAACTCAAGCGTAGACTGGAAAACTATTGATGCATATTACGTTGAATTAAGAATAACGAAAAACGTGAATTATATTAAGAGTGAGAGCAAGTAAATCGATAATAAAATTATGAGAATCGGTAGTAAATTTCTATTAATTTTCTAAATAGGAAAAATAATACTTAATAATATAATAAAAATGGAAAATAATTGAATTATTATTAAAACTTTGATACTATGTGCGCGGATGAGTGATTGAGGAATTTACTCAGAGGAGAAATTCTATGAACACTGCATTCCCTATGCTCATGAAACCGGGCACTATCGGTCGCTGGGATTTGCCTAACCGTATCGTTATGGCACCGATGGGAACTTTAAATGCCGACAAGGATGGCTTCATTACTGACCGTTCCATAAAGTTTTATACTGAGCAGGCAAAAGGTCGCATGAGTTTGATTGTGGTTGAATGTACCTTTATCGACGAGGTTGCAAGTAAGGGCGAAGAAAACAGCCAGATGCTTACCCGTAATGAGCACATTACTGGGATGGCCCGTTTAGCTTCCGCCATAAAGGATTATGGCGTAAAGGCTGTCTTGCAGTTGAACCACATGGGCAAGCAAATTGCCTTGACTAACTTACCTTCATGGGGACCTTCAACTATGAATGAAATGATGGGTGGTATTATGCCGTTCCCCATCCGAGGTATGTCTAAGGACGAGATAAAACAAGTTGAACGTGACTTTGCGAAAGCTGCGTGGCGTGCGAAGGCTGCAGGCTTCGACGGAGTTGAAATTCACGGATCCATATGTCATCTTATCGCTATGTTCTGTTCGCCATTTTACAATCGACGCACTGATGAATATGGAGGATCACCTGAAAACCGTGTCCGCTTCTACAAAGAAATCATTGAAGAGGTGCAAAAAGAATGCGGAAAAGATTATCCCATCTTTGCACGAGTTGCTGGTTGTGAATATAGCGAGGATGGGCTGACCCTCGAAGAGGGTATTGCGCAAGCTAAGATTTTAGAGAAGACGGGGATTGTGTGCTTCCATATCGTTGGTGGCGACTACCGAAATGTACGCTGCATCAATGCGCAATACGATCGCCGAGGCGATTTCATCGAGGTTGCTCAGGGCTTCAAAGACGCTGGAATCAAAGTACCTATCATCCTGGACGGAGGCTTCACTACGCCTGATATAGCTGAAAAGGCACTGGAAGACGGTGTCTGCGACTTCATAGGTTTAGGCAGGCCAATTATTGCCGACCCATTATGGGCAGTGAAACTTGCCGAAGGGCGGCCGGAAGATATCGTACCCTGCATCCGTTGTACCAAAGGGTGTGTAGGAACTATGGCCACCTTCGATGCCGCCTACGGCCTACGCTGCTCTGTGAATCCTCAGTGCAATATGGCGGGCATTCGTGATATCAACCCCATTAAACAGGTAAAACGTGTTGGTATCGTGGGAGGAGGCCCTGCAGGTCTGGAGGCTGCACGTTTGTTGGGCGTACGCGGACACGAGGTTTTTCTATACGAAAAACGAAAACTTGGCGGCACTATGCATGAAGCTGCCTTTGACTTTGAACTGAAGCATGATATTACGCGTCTTATAGATTATTACGTGGTGCAAATGAACAAGCTTGGCGTACATGTGATAGAGGAAGAGGCTACAGCACAAACTATGATAGATGCGAACTACGATGCAGTTATCGTAGCAACAGGCGCATCGGCCTTACCTGCAAAAACTAAGGGGTCTAAGGAGTACGGGTTTAAGATACGTACCTTATCTGAGTACGCCGAAAACCCTGACGCAGCAACCCTCGGCGATACGGTCCTCATTGTTGGCGGATGCTTTATGAATTTGGAGATGGCCTTAAGTCTGCTCCGTAAGGGCAAAAATGTGATCATAAGCTCACGGCGTGGCGGCCGCATGGGTGTTATGGAGCTGGGCGATGACAACTCCACTCCCCAACAGCAGAGATTAAGCATCCTTTTGGACGAGTACAAGAGAGCTGGAAGCCTGAGTTTTAAACTGAATCATTCACTATCCGAGGTCACTAAAGACGGAGCTATCTTAAAAAGCGGAAAAAGCAAAAATGAAGAGGAGGTCAAGTGCGATCATCTTATCGTTTGCCGAGGATATCACGGACAGCCCAAAATGTGGAAGGAAATTCGTGAAGTGATTCCCGAAACCTACTTAGTGGGAGATGCCGTACTCCGTTCGCGCTGTGACGATAAGCGTGTTATTCACGATGCTATTACCGATGCATGGGGTATCGCAAACAACATTTAAATATCTATCGAAATGTGAGGTGTATGTATCATGGGAGTATTAGAGGGAAAAGTTGCTATCGTTACAGGCTCGGGCCAGGGTATTGGTCGCGGTATAGCAATCGGGCTGGCACGCGAGGGTGCGAGTATTATTACTAATAATCGAAAACCAGGCTCTGCCAGCTTTCAAGCATATGACAAAGCGTCTATTCCAGAAGAAGATTGGGAGAAGATGGTACCGCTCGTTGGCGATGCTGAGTCAACAGCAGCATTTATCCATGAGGAAGGAGGCAAAGCCACTCCCTGTTACGGCGATGTAGCTAAGCCCGAGGACGCAAAAAAGCTGGTACAAGTAGCTCTAGATACGTATGGACGCGTGGATATAGTTGTGAACAACGCCGCAGGCATGGGCTCAGGCTCAATTGTCAACCTAGATGAGTGTATGTGGGATAAGTTGACCGTCACTAAAATGAAAGGTGCGTTCAATTTGATGCATGCAGTAGTGCCCACTATGATAGAACAAAAATTTGGCCGTATCTTCAACGGATCATCTGACGCATGGATAGGTCTTCCCGACAATGATGCGTACTCGGCGGGAAATGCAGGCATTGTGGGACTTACCTATGCCGCTGCGAAAGAATTGTATCGTTTTGGCATTACGGTAAATGCCTATTGTCCGCAAGGGCAGTCGCCTGCGCATATGATTGAATTCAATAAGATGCTGCGCAACATTAAAGCGGCTACCGGTGTTGATCCCGATCCCAGACTCCTGAAAGCAGTTAAGGATGACCATGGCGACCCTATTAATCTTGGACCCATCTTCACATATCTCTCAACCGAGGAGGCTGGTTATATCTCAGGTGAGGTGTTCGGCCTGAAGTCGTCAGGCAAAATCGATCGCTACGTTTACCCCCAGCCTGTCACCCATGTACAACGGGATGAGGAGGAGGGCTTCGTATGGAGCGTGGAGGACTTATCGGATATTTTTAAATATGAAGTGATGGGTGAAGACTACGAAAGTCATGCCTCAAAAAATGCATGGGGATAGAGTTTGGCCGTACATGAGACGTCTTGGTTTGTCAGGACTGCCTCACTTTCGAGGCAGTCCCAATATGCTTCCGTGTGCTGTAAACTCGCATGTTGGAGTTCTTTCATTTTCGAGTACTAGCTTCTCAACAGCTCGCTCAGGGGACACATATGCCTGAGCTTCCTTGCCACGAGATGGTTTTCAATCAGCATATGTGACCTATTTTAGGCTATAATACCTCAGCTGTCTTTTCGCATTATTTTGATGCATCTCCCAGTCTTACTATGTGTCTAGTTATGGTTTAGGCGATTTGGAGCAATTACGCTTGGCTGACAAAGCTACAATAGATTTTACGAATAGAGCTTAAGCCGAAAGGACACTGCATGACAACTCCCCAAATCGCCTATTTAGGACCTCCTGGAACCTATTCGCAAGAGGCAGCACATCGTTTTGCTGAGCGTCTAGGTCTTTCCGACTTCTCCTTGTACGAATGCCACACCTTCGAAGAGGTCTTTGATTGTGTCGAGCGGGGAAGGTGCGAGTACGGTGTAGTTCCAACTGAGAATTCTTTGGAGGGTGCTGTCACAGAAGTGCTTGATCATTTCGCTTTTAATAGTACTGCAGAAATATTGGGAGAAGAAATCATCGATGTCCAACACTGTTTGATGATACATGAACAAGCGAGTATTGACGAGGTGGATACCATTGCCTCCCATCCCCAAGGACTTGCTCAATGTCGCCGCTTTATCAGCAGAGACTTGCCTGGACGGAACTTGATTACCACCTCATCTACTGCGGAAAGTGCCAGGCTTGCCGCAGAAAACAAAAATATTGCTGGCATTTCAAACGCTTTAACTGCAGAACTCTACAAGGTAAAAATGTATGAAAGACAAATCGGAGACCACCACGGTAACCAGACTTCTTTCTCGTTGATCGCGCCTCAAGGAACCCCTGCTGTATTTTCCGGGGAAACGTATAAAACCTCACTGGCACTTTTCCTCAAAGTAAATGTTGCAGGAGCGCTTCTCATGATTCTATCGGAGTTTGCATTTGCAAATATAAACCTTAACAAAATACAGTCAAGGCCAACCAAGCAGGCTCTCGGAGACTACATGTTCTTTATTGATATTGAGGGTTCAGTATATGACCCCGAGATTCAAACAGCCCTGAATTGTCTGCGCTTAAAACTGCGTGAAGTGAAGGTACTTGGAAGCTATCCTGTATAGGCTCGAGTACAACTTCATAGATTCGAACCCAATTCCACGGCAGTCTGCTATCATCTAAACGCTAAAGCCAGTATGTACGTTTGTATGATGTCCGGCCTCATCTGTTTGATGGCTCGGGATATTGATGCTTGGATGCTGTGCAAGTTCTTGGAGGTGTTTGGTGAGAAATCGGATACTGGGGATTCTTGAAATAATTACCTTATGCGCCGTACCAACAGTTCTGGTTTTGTGTGCAGCGTTCCAATTTGGACAGAGCGCTTTGGTGACAATGCTTGTGACCATAGCAGCTCTGGGAGTTTTTTTCCTCGGTTTCGAGTTCTCGGCACCGCCCTTGCGCCAGATTATGCCTACGGTGGTTTTATCAGCTTTAGCTGCAGGGGGCCGCATACTTTTCATGCCTATCCCTAACTTTCAGCCCGTGACAGCAATCTGTATTATTAGTGGCGCTATCTTTGGGCGCCGATCTGGCTTTATGGTAGGCGCACTTGCTGCATTGGTTTCTAACTTCTTTCTTGGGCAGGGACCCTGGACGCCTTGGCAAATGTACGCCTGGGGATTCGTTGGCTATCTGTCCGGGATCTTGGCCGACAAGGGCCTGTTTGAAAAGAAGCCGACAATGTACGTTTTCGGAGCCCTTGCAAGCTTCTTGTATGGCCTTTTGTTGAACTCCTGGTTTATCATAGGTTTCGTTCACCCCATTACTGTTGAGAGCATCATGGTGGCCTTAAGCGCTGGTTTTGCCCTTGATTCTGTCCATGCCGCCTCCACGGTCATATTTCTATTGGCTCTCTACCTCCCTTGGAGCAAGAAGCTTGAGCGTATAAAAATAAAATACGATGTGGGCATACCTGACCGAAGCCACGATAAGAAAACTGAGTCCGATATGCATCGAAAGATTTTCCCTTAGCCAGTTTTACGAACCATAGACCTTAGCTTTTTGGCGTGAGCACGGAGCATAAGCCGCTGGCCTTGTTAGGATGCTGCAGAACATAATTCTGAATTAGGCAATGAAAGGAATCATGAGGACAGAGTAAGCGTACTCCCTTTTTGGCTGCGTTCCACGATTATTTTAGAGTCGATACTTTCCTTGAGTTCGCTCACGTGTGAAATAATTCCTATCAGCTTATGCTCTCCACTTAGCTGAGTCAGGGCTTTGATTGCTCGTTGAAGGGCATCTTCATCAAGCGACCCGAACCCTTCATCTATAAACATTGTATCGAGTTGAATTCCGCCAGAGTGAGCCTGAACCACATCTGAGAGCCCGAGCGCCAAAGAGAGTGAGGCCTCAAAACTTTCCCCTCCAGATAATGAGCGGGCATCACGCGCCTTTCCTGTGTAATGATCAATCACATCGAGGTCAAGGCCGAACTGCTCGCGAAGAGTACCTGCGACCCTGCGTCGGGTGAGTTCAAAACGACTGTTTGACATTAAGGCCATACGTTTATTGGCAGCATGAAGAACTTGATCAAAGTAAAGACTCTGGAGGTACGTTTCGAAACTTATTTTTGCTTTGCCCCTGAGCTGTCCTCGGGCGGTGTCAGCAAGAGGCTGAATGTCTTGGTAGGCGCGCTCAATGTCAGCATTGGCGGAAGCTATTTGTTTGAGGTCAGAGAGAATGCTGCGATGGAGGGAGTTCCGTCCATAGGTAGCCTCGTAGTCTTTTTCGGTGTCTGCGATCATGTCGTTCAGGCGTTCTTGCTGAAGATTAAGGGCTTCAACATCGACGGCCTTATGAGATGCTATGTGTTCTTCTAAGGTGGAAATCGCTTCTCTATGGGCACTTATTTCCTGTTCTTTAAGCTGAACACTATGTGCGGCTTTTTCAAGGTTTTGCATATAGAGGTCCCGCTCCTTGCTAAGTGCATGAAGCTTTGCTTCCGCTGAGGTCTTATGCTCGTATGGTAGCTTAGATACGAGAAGCCTGTGCTCGGCTGAGAGACGGTCGGCTCCACTTGTGTACTGCGCAAGAAGCCCCTGAAGCCTCTCTTTGTCTTGCTCTAAATCCTTTTCTTGTTTTGTTAGTAGGATAGCCTGCTGTTTTGCCTTATCTAGTTCGCCTACACTTTCTTGGGCTTCGTTGATTTTTGTTCGAATATCCTCGAGGTGAATCTTTGTTTCGCGGAGAGTCTTTCTCGTCATTTCTAAATCCGTATGGCCGACTTGTTCTCGGAGAGAGTCCAAGGAAACAGTAAGGGTGTTCTTGGAAATAACAAGCTCGGTTAAGGCATCTTTTTTCAGAGCAAGATCCTTATCAAGAGCTTTGGATTCTTCAAGGAGACCCGCAAGCTTTTGCTCAAGCTCAGATTTCTTGACCTTATCGGCTTCGAGTATATTCAAGCGGTATTTCGCTTCTTGTTTGAGTTTATGAGCAGTTTCCTGTCTTTTATCAAGTGCAGACCTATCGCCCTCAAGCTTCATGAAGCTGTCAAGCGCATCTGTTCGTTCGCCCAGACGTGCAGCAGCTTCGGCAGCCTTAGCCGAGGCCTTTTGACTCGAGACCCCGAAGCTCTCAGCTTCATTCTTGAGCCGGTCAAGAGCTTCTTTAGAGAGGATCTCCTGTCTCGATAGGGCGGGTTGAGGGTGGTGGCTCGACCCACATACCGGGCAAGGTTTTCCATCTTGCAGAGATCTTGCAAGGATTCCTGCCTGATTATCAAGATAGTTTTTTTGCGCGTCTTGGTAGTCGTTCTGCAGCTTTTGTGTCTGAGCCTGTATCTTCTGATATTCAATACGAGCTTCCAGGCAACTTGTGCGAGCCTGTTCCTCGTCCCTCATCTTTTCGGTTAAGAGCTCTAATTTTTCCTCGACCTCTTCGCAGGCCTTCTCTTTTTGCTGCACCTCTGCTCTTGCCTTTTCGCATGCTGTATCTATGGTCGCATAGCTTTCAAGTGCACCCTCCAGCTCTTCTTTTTGGACCTTGAGCGCCTCTTGCTTGATTGAAAGTTCTTTGATTTCCGTCTCGGCTGTTGTTAGACTCTCGCGCTTCTTATCGAGTTTTTCCTTTGTTTGGCCTATACGCTCAAACAACAGATACTCTCTATGGAGCTTTTCCCGCTTCTCGAGGGCTTTTTCTTCTTTATTTTGTAGAACCACTAAGGTAGTTGGAGCGTCTTCGAAGTTTTTGATCGCAGCCTCTACACGTCCCTTTTCCGCATCTACACGTTTCTTTGTTTTGTCTAGGGAAGAAAGCGTTTGCTCTGCTTCTGTTTTAAGTCCCTGTGCCTCTTCGAGTCTGAGGCTGAGAGCTTCCACTTCATCGTAGCCCAGAAGAGCTTCTTTTATTGTTGCGGCTTGTGAGGTAAGTTCATCTAGCCGTGGTTGTAGGGCCTTGATTTCTTCATAGGATTTGTTTAATTGGGAAAGCTCGTCCTCGTCATTTTTAAGGCGCGTAAGACGAGCGGCATAATTTGCTTTTGCTTCCATCAAACGATGCGACTCATCGATAAGGGAGGCGTTTTCCTGCAGTGCTCCCCGTTGTTTTTTTAGTTTGGCCTTAAGCTCAAATAAGGCTTTATCGTCAAGCTTGATGCCGGTTTCAAGCACCTCCATGCATGCGTCAGAGTTAAGGTGCTCTTCGTTCTCGAACTGGCGGAGGTCGTTTCGAAAGGTTTCGGCTACGCTCGCGTCAACCTGCGAAATGAGCATACGAAGCTTTACTTTGCTTTCTTTTAGCTTGGCGTCAAGCTGTTTCTTTTGCTCGTCGAGAACATTTTGAAAAGAAACAATATGCTCGGTGTCGAAGAGCCGCCGAAATATGTCTCCTCGTTTTTCTGTGCTTGCCATGAGCAGTTCGCGAAAATCCCCTTGGGCTATCATGGCTATTTGAGAAAACTGATTGCAGTTGATGCCTAAAAGCTCTTCGACAGCGCTCGTGACTTCCGAAAGCTTTGTGAGGGGAGCTTTGCCGGGTCGTATGAACTCCACTTCACCAGGCTTTTTCGTTTCCCCTTCTCCTCTTAACTTAGGGCGCCAATAGGAAGGGGAGCGACGGATTTCATACACCTCATTTCTATAGCTAAACTTCAATACAACAAACGTCTCAGTGTCGGGTTCAGCGAAGTCGCTCCGGAAATCGACAGGTTTACGCTCTTTCCCGCTCGCTTCTCCGAAAAGAGCGAAAGCGATCGCATCGAAGATGGTTGTTTTGCCAGAGCCCGTGTCGCCTGTAATAAGATATATCCCAGAGCTCCCCAGATCTTTAAAGGGGATTTCAACAAGACCAGGGTACGGCCCAAAGGCGCTCAGTGTCAGTGAAATAGGTCTCATTGGCCTTGTCCCTCCGCATCCCTCAGAGCCTGTCGAACGAGCTGCGCTTGGTCTGATGAAAGAGGGGAGCCATTCTGCGATTCGTAAAACTCGGAGAAAAGCTCAAAGCTCGATTTTTCCTTAAGTAGCTCAGGACTGGGGATATCGGTTGTGCTCTGTGTGCGCCTGTTGTCAAATTCGAGGGACATAGCATGAGGATACACCGCCCTAATTTTCGCCATGGCATCGAGGGGCTCCTGCTCATCAGTTAAGATGACACGTACGTAGTCATTAGCACATCCTTCCCGATACACCTCAGGAGATATAAGAGCATCAAGAGGCCCTTTAATCTCACGCATGTCTCTTGCGGGATGTAGGGGAAGGAGCGTGATGTCGATATCTCCCTTTTCTCTGAGAGTGATAAGGGGGGCCGATTTAGGATAGCGGATTTCCGAAAAAGAATATTTTAAGGGAGACCCACTGTAGCGCAGTGTATCGCGGCCGACACGCTGCGGATGGTGTATATGGCCTAATGCTACGTAATCAAAATCCTCATATACTTTTGCGTCGACATTGTCGATACCACCAAGAGATAGCTCTGAGTCGCTTCGTTCAGTTTCTGAGCCAGGAGAAGTTACAAACTGATGGCTCAGGATAACGTTGCGTATCGAGGTGTCGGGGTTTGCTTTGTCGAGCACTGCTTGGAGTGCGGCCGTATAGTCTCGTTCGATGTTTGCTTCAGGAAAAAAAGGGCGAACCATGACAGGCTTTAAAAAGGGCAGCAGCCAGAAAATGATCTCGCCGTACTCGTCAGAGCACGAATGATGGTGTACTTTGCCATCGAACACAGGAGGAAAGTACACACCTTGGCTTTCAAGAAGCCTTGAGGCGTATGAAATCCGCTCGGGAGAATCATGGTTCCCTGGAATTGCAAAGATTTTAGCTCCAGTTGCCGCAAGTTCCACTAAAAGCCAATCAAAAAGGCTCGTTGCTTCGGCGCTGGGGCTTGACTTGTCGTAAATATCTCCAGCAATCAATATGGCATCGATGCCATGCGTGTTAACCATTTCGATAATGTGGGACAGAAGGGCCCGCTGATCGTCGAGCATTGAAAAACCCTGTACAATTTTACCAATGTGTAAATCTGAGAGGTGCAGCAATTTCATTGTTATACAAAGCTCCCGTACTTTTGCCCATTACGCACTATTGGATTTATTGTAAACCATTCCGTGTTATTGCAGGGAAATAGTCCTGCGGATGTCGAGAAGACAGAGAGGGCCTCGTCCGAAGGTGTAGAGATAACAACCTTGTACTGCCTAAAGGAGAGGGGAGAAGAGAGAGGGGCCGTAAGCTTCACGCTTCTATTGAGCCATGCGACCCTTTTTCATGTAAGTCATTTGTAAATAGTGCTACCATAGTACCTGGTACTACGTATGCGGGGGAACTGAACGGTCGAGTGAACTAAGACCGCAGAAGTTGAGAGGGCGTATATGACGCCTAACCCTTCGAACCTGTCAGTTAATACTGTCGTAGGGAAGCATGTTAGGACGCTTGCTTACGGAGTGTAGGCGAGCGTTTTTTATTAAGGAGAGGTGCCTGTGATTAATGGGCGTCATATGATAGAAGAGCTTGAAAAGGCAGTCGTTGCCTTACGAGAAACAACTCCTCTTGTGGCTTCTATTACCAATGCGGTTACCGTCAACTTTGTCGTGAATGCGCAGCTTGCCGTTGGTGGGACCGCAGCTGTGGTGTACCTTCCCGAAGAAGGGGAGATATTGGCAAGCATTGCGCAGTCGATATACATCAACATGGGAACGCTCCTGCCGGTGCACGAGGAGGCGATACCTCGTCTCGCTCGGTCTGCACACGAATATGCAAAGCCTTGGGTTCTTGATCCAGTGGCAGTTGGTATTGGGTCGATGAGGACGTCCATTTTGGAGGAATTGAAAGAATACAAACCGACGATCATCCGGGGGAACGCTTCCGAAATTATTGCGCTCGCCGGCCTTTGGGGTCTAGATGGAGGAGTCGATGAATCGAACGTAAGAGGGGTTGACTCCACTGACCAAGTCTCAGCAGCACGTCAAGCTGCAATATCGCTCGCCCAATGTACACAAGGGGCCGTCATCGCATCGGGTGAGGTCGATCTAGTGACTGACGGAAACCTACTTGCTTTTTCATCGGGCGGGTCTTATTTGATGCCGAAAATTACCGGCTCCGGCTGTTCTTTAAGTGGAGTTGCTGCAGCATATGCAGCTGTTGCCTCTCCTTTTACCGCTGCATTGGCATCTGTTGCGCATTATAATGAGGCGGGGCGTGTTGCTGCAGAAAAAACGGCTGCTCCTGCAAGTTTTCAAACCCAATTCATCGATGCCTTATTTACCCTGACAGCAATGGAGATTGCAGACAACAAGATAGAACTTGAAATACTGCTGCCGAACTGCCCATAAATACGTTGAAGCGATGTATGCCAGGGCGCGTATCCCTGAGTTTCATATATAAGGACCCTCGTTGCAAATAAGAGTATATTTGAAACGAGGGCATGACAGTGAGAAAAGGAGATTTTAAGATGAACACCTTAGTTGCTGTAGCTATCGCACCTTTTGGTATAGGGGATGAGCTCGCCCAAGAGGTGGCAGAAGTGGTGAGGGTTATTCGAGATTCCGGCCTGCCCCACAGAACAACTTCTATGTTCACTGAGATAGAAGGGGAGTGGGACGAAGTGATGGAGGTGGTAAAAAAGGCCAGCTTCGTTCTTGCTGAAAAAGGCCTTCGCACCGAAGTTATTTTGAAAGCAGATATTCGTCCAGGATATACGGATACTATGAATAAAAAAATCGAAAGCCTTGAGACTGCCTTGGGTGGGGAGGCTTGATGAGCTCAAAGAAGATCGACCTGTCTGCCTATTTAGTGATAGGGCCAGAAAATACCAAGGGTAGGCCTTTGGGCGATATCGTAGAAGCAGCCGTTGCAGAAGGCTTCACCTGTGTTCAACTTCGCTCCAAAATTTGTTCAGCCCGAGAGCTCATAGAGTGTTGTCGCGAGGCTGCCGATGCTATAGCACGCGTAAGCGATCCATCTCGGGTTAAGCTTCTTGTGGACGATCGTTTGGATGTAGCACTTGCAGCGCGGGACGCAGGCATTAAACTTGACGGTATTCATGTGGGCCAATCCGATATCCCCTTCGAATTATGTCGAACATACTTAGGTGAAGAAGCAATAATTGGCCTGACGGCTCCATCGACAGGAATGCTTGAATACGTGCAAGCCTTTGACTCTGATGCCGTTGACTATCTAGGCATCGGTCCTCTGCGCCAAACTGAAACAAAGCAAGACTGCGGCCTTGACGAGGACGGTTATCTCATCACAAAGACCTTGGCCGAACTGACAGAGCTCGCACAGGTGAGCTCTGTACCTCTTGTGGTTGGAGGAGGAGTTAAGCTTTCTGATATCCCCGATCTTGCAACAACAGGCCTGGATGGTTTTTTTGTTGTATCCGCCGTATGCGGGGCAGAGAATCCTCAGACTGCGGCACGTGATTTGGTACAGGCTTGGAGGTCAAGACAAGGCTCTTAAAATCCTTGGTGCTTATCCTGAACGGTTGTGGATGTGCTTAATAAAATATTTCAACACTAGGTCAGTAGGGTTTTACAGGAATAAAGGCGGGCGATTGCCCGGGCCTCCCGTTTCATATACACTATTCTGAATCAAGTATATATACAGCGGTATCTTGCCAAAAGGAGCGAGCATGCTATTTATCCTGACAGGAAACATTATGACTGGTAAAACAAGGTGGCTTCAGGCTCTTGTAGAAGAACTCGAAGCAAGGGGCTTCACCTCATGGGGGGTGCTAGCTCCAGGATTGTGGACCGAAGTTAGAGAGAATGATTCCTTGCGCTTCGAGAAGCGGGGGATCGATAATGTCTTGCTCCCAGAGAAGAAAGTTATCCCTTTCGCGATATCTTGCGATTTTGAACAACCAGAATGGGCTTCTGGGCAAAGCGATTCTTTGGGAATGAAATGGCGAATACGGGACGAATCTATCGAAGAGGTCAACATTCATTTTGATAGTATTGCCGAATCAGTGTCGAAGACACCTACAGACCAAAAAAATAATCTTCTCATTGTTGATGAGATGGGAAGGCTTGAACTTCTTTGCAACCAAGGCCTCACAAGTGCGCTCAATCTTCTTAAACAGGGCCCCAGCCCCTTATACAAACACGCCATCGTGGTTGTAAGGGATGCACTTGCTGATGAGGCACAAAAACGATTTGGGTCTGCGTGGGGGCACGTGAACCTCATTGGGCCAAATGAGGCAGCACGGGAACAGGTCCTTAGATTCTTTGAGACGTGCAGGCAGTCCTGAGACAAATTGGCAATGCAGAGAAGCACCGGCAGTCAGAGGAAAAAACAGTAGTAGCTCATGCAGCGCATCAGACAGGCGTCTTGCCATCTGAGAAGACCTTAGGCCTGACTATTATTCGGGCAGGGGTGTTGCGAAAATGCTAATGCCTAAGACAATGTAGAGGACACCCGTAACCCGGTTCGCGTAGACGGCTATACGGGGGTGCTTATCAAGTATCCGTCTAAATTGGCCTGCGCCGAGAGCGAGCGCTAGTGACCAAATTGTGCTGGTTACAATAAAGCTAAATCCTAGGATAAAGAAGGGCAGCGGGCCTGATGTCAGCGACACATCAATGAACTGAGGGAGAAATGCGAGGAAAAAGAGTGCGACCTTAGGGTTCATCACATTCGTAAGGACACCCTGCCAAAACGAGCGGATGGGTTTTTTCGACAGTGCCTCTCCTTCGCCAGTTTCTGCTGCTTCTATATTGAAAGAGTCCTTGCCTATAAAGCTGCGGATGCCAAGAAATATAAGATAACAGGCCCCCATTGCCTTTATCAGATAAAAAAGCCAGCTCGCATTTACGAGCACGACACTGAGCCCGAAAGCGACGAGGGTGGTGTGCACTACGAGCCCACCTGATATGCCTAGGGCAGAAGCAACACCAATGCGAGTTCCGCCCGTTATCGATCTCCCTAACACGTATAGCGTATCTATTCCAGGAGTAAGGTTAAGCATGACAGACGCGGCCAAGAAGGCCCCGAAATTGATAATACCAAGCTCCAGCATGAAAGAACTCAACATTAAAGGACTTTATCGAGAAAGGAGATGGTACGTTCGTTTTGGGGATTGCCGAAAATCTGCTCAGGAGGACCTTGTTCAACAATCAGACCGCCGTCGATAAAAACAACCCTGTCGGCAACTTCGCGTGCGAAGCCCATTTCATGGGTAACGACAATCATGGTCATACCGTCGTCAGCCAGTTTTCTCATGACAGCCAACACGTCTCCCACCACTTCCGGATCGAGCGCGCTTGTGGGCTCGTCGAAGAGCATCAAATCAGGATCCATGGCCAAGGCCCGCGCAATAGCGACCCTCTGCTGCTGTCCGCCTGATAAAGATTCTGGATACTCGTTCCATTTTTCGGAAAGGCCTACGCTCGCCAAAAGCTCGTGAGCTTTAGCCTCCGCGTCTTCTTTTGATAATTTTTTACAGTTGATAGGAGCGAGCGTAATGTTTTTTAAGACAGTTAAATGAGGAAACAGGTTAAACTGCTGAAACACCATTCCGATGTTTTCGCGAAGCTTATCGATATCTGCGTGAGAGTCTGTGATTACATGGCCATCAACCTCGACGCTTCCTTCTGTTGGCTGCTCTAGTGAGTTTATGCATCGAAGGAAGGTGCTTTTTCCTGAACCAGAAGGCCCGATAAGACAAATGACCTCGCCGTCGCCTACGTCGAGGTCCATGCCACGTAATACCTCATTTTTACCGAAGCTTTTATGCAGGTTTCGAATCTTCACTTGAGACACGTGAGGTCCTCTTTTCAATATACTTAGATAACTTGCTGAGAGAGTAAATGATGATGAAATATAAAAAGCCTACGAAAATCCAGACCTCAAAAGAACGATAGGTTCGCGCAATAACCTGCGAGCCAATCATAGTAAGCTCGGCTAAGCCTATAACAGAAATGATAGAGGTGTCTTTAATCGTGATGATGCATTGGTTGACGACTGAGGGAATAACGATCCGCACGGCCTGAGGTAAAATAACTTTCACCATAGCAATGCCCTTAGGAAGGCCGAGACTTCTTGCCGCTTCCATTTGTCCATGGTGGACAGCCTCGATGCCTCCACGGAATATCTCAGAGAGATACGCTCCAGCATTCAGAGAGAGAGCAACTACTCCAGCAGAAAATGCAGTCAGAGTGAAACCAAAGGCTTTCGTTACGCCAAAGTAGATGAAGAAGGCCTGAACCAGAAGGGGTGTGCCCCTAATGACGTTAATATAAAATTGAGAAATCCAATGCAAGACCTTGATCCCGGAAATATTCATGATAGCCGAGGCAAGTCCTATAAGCATGGCTATGACTAAGGAAATAAAGGAAAGCTCGACTGTTAAAAGCATGCCTTTCATAAATAAAGGAAAGGATTCTGATATAACTTGAATAAAATCCATTGCGTGGTCTCAGTTCTTTGTCAAACAAAGTCTGCTGATTGGCAGACTTTGTTTTAATGGTGTATGTATGGTTCAGATAGTGATTCTCGAAAATTATGCGTCAGTTACGATGTACTTGTCGAGAATCTCCTGATACAAGCCGCTTGCTTTGATGTTTGCGAGGCCAGCATCGAACATTTCGAGAAGCTCGGCATTTTCGCCCTTTGCAACGGCAAAGCCGTAAGACGAGCCACGTTCTTTCTCGGTCACGATCTTAAGACCAACATCTTGGGAAACCGCGTATCCCAGTACCGGATAGTCTTCAAAGCAAGCCTGGGAGTTTCCAGCAACAACATCCTCATACATCATGGCCGACTCTTTAAAGGTAACTGTCTCAAAACCGTACTCCTCTTGGATGCTATTGGCGAAGGCTTCGCCTTCGGTACCAATCTTTACAGCAACTTTAAGGCCCTTGAGATCTTCATAGCTCTTGATATCGTTGTTAGAGGCTGCGATGCCCATCACAACACCGGAGTCGAAGTAGGGTTCGGAGAAATCAAAAACTTCCTTGCGCTCGTCGGTGATACTCATACCGGCAATGACGGCGTCAGCCTGCCCAGACGTAACGGCCTGCAGAGCAGCATCGAAACCAACGGAGTTAATGGTGTACTCAAATCCTTGGTCCTCTGCAATTGCAGCTAAAATGTCCATATCGATGCCTACAAAGTCTCCGCTTGAATCGACGAATTCAAACGGTGCGAATGTGGTGTCAGTCGCTACGATGTAATTTGCTCCTGTGCCTTCGCTTTTACCATCGCCTCCGCATGCGGTAACAAACGATAGTGAGAAGGCGAAGATCACAGCGCTGAAGGCTATGACCAACTTTTTACTCAGCTTCATTTATAATCCCCTTTTCTCTTCTTGTATTTAATTGTCATACGTGAAGGTTACTGATCTACCTAATACTGACTGCTTTATTCTACACATGAAGAGGGAAAACAGAAAGCTTAAAACAGAAAGAGTTGCTGGAATGCGTGCTTTCTCGGTTAAAAAACACCGATTTAACTGGTCTGGAATGAAAATATGAATATTTTTTTGATTAACGAACAAGTTTGGCTTGAGACAAAAAACACTTGCAGATGTGCGCACGAAGCCTCTGCCGGGCTTTGCTATCGGCAAACATGGGCAGTTTTGCGGTTGGAGGCTTTTGCTCGTCTTGGATGGGTCAAACGAAGGCGCGAGATTCGAGACCGATAAGATACTCGCTTGCCGTTTTACTGAGCCGTAAAGGACTTAGGCTCGGTATAATAAGGCTGCAGATTCGCTTCGAGGACCTATATGGGCCAAACATGACGAGCTAAAATCTTGGGCCAAGGAAGAAAAGATTTTCAGCTATGGGGCTGTGGAGAGAGGGGTTTGACGTGCACGAGTATTTGCAGAAGCTTGCTTCAAACCAGGAGAAGCTATTGTTTGATGGGGCTATGGGGACGATGATACAGAAGGAAGGGAAATCTGTGCCAGGGGTGAGCTCTGATCTTTTATGTATTGAGGACCCAGATCTTATTATTCGTATCCAAAGTGCGTATTGCCAGGCTGGAGCACAGGTTATCACGACAAACACCTTCAATTCGAACGCCCTTGCCTTACAGGGCCGTGCTAGCGTTATCGAGGTATATACGGCAGCCGTCAACTGTGCCCGCACTGCAGGAGCTCGTTTTGTGGCAGGCGATATGGGGCCTTTGGGGGTCATGCTAGAACCCTTCGGCGATGTCGAGCCTGAGGAGGCATACGATCTTTTCTTCGAGCAGGCCGATGCTGCAGCAAAAGCAGGAGCCGACCTTATACTGATTGAAACAATGAGTGATACGGCTGAGCTCAGGGAGGCGGTTCGTGCTGCAAAAGATGCGTGTAAGCTTCCAATATTTGTAACTATGAGCTTTGGCGAGGGAGGGCGGACGTATTTTGGGGTAAGCCCCACTGACGCTGCGACTCTCCTTGAGGAGCTGGGGGTGCACGCCCTCGGAGCTAATTGCTCTACTGGGCCCAAAGAAATGATCCCCCTCATCGCTGAGCTTGCGTCATGCACGAAGCTGCCTATCATCGCACAGCCCAACGCAGGGCTTCCCCAGATGATAGAGGGCAAGGTCGTATACGACGTAAGTCCAGAAGACTTCGCATCAGCTGCCAGGGAGCTTCTTGATGCTGGTGCGAGCATTGTGGGAGGCTGCTGCGGTACTGAACCCCAGCATATTGCTGCACTGCATGCCCTCTTATAGGCTTTTGAGGGAACGCCTGTGTTCAAGTGTGAACATGGTCTAAGGAGGCACATGCTGTGCGCTTCTATACGTATGAAAGGGGCGGGGGTTTAGCGGTCGAGTCTGTCATAGAGGGTAAACTTATTACCCTGGTAGTCGATCAGGCCCCTGTCTTTCATCAAGCTTAAGGAACGCGACAGGGATGCACGGTCGATAGAAAGGTAGTCGGCCAGCTCTTGACGTGAAAAAGGAAGTGCAAATTGGGAAGAGTTATGAGCAATCGCCTGTTCTGAAAGGTACGATAGCAGCTTTTCTTGAATACTTCTCTTGGAAATGTGCTCAAGCTTTCGCATAAGAGCGATGTTTTTGAAAGCTATCGCTGAAACGATATTTTTGATAAGAATCTGGTGGAAGGCACAGGCTGACGAGCACAGTGTCATGATGCGATCGTAATCAATAAATAAAATCTCAGTGTCACTTGCTGCGACAACATGGAGGGCGATGGGCGCTTTTGCACTTACGAAGGCTTCGGCAAAGAGTCCACCCGTTGAAATCTTCTCAACGAGGCTTTTGTTTCCCCAGTAATCTTCTTGAAAGAGGGTGACACTTCCGCGCATAACGACTCCTACCTCATGAGGCTTCTCCCCCGCGACAAAGATGAAATCGTCTTTTGGGTAAGACTTCACGAAGGAGTTGAGGCAGCTAAGGATCGTGTGTATGTCGCTCTCAGCTACGTTGGCGAACAGAGGGCATAGTTTTAAAACGTCTATATCTACATCAATCGGCTTCATACAAGCATCCAGTCTTTTGCGTCGGTAGGGTTTTCGAAAAAATTCTGCTCTGTTTATTCTTTTCTAGAGTTGGTGCAATCATTGACTTAAACTATGATACTCTATCGGGGTTATCTCGGTGGGGGTATCCTACTTTGTTGAACGCTTGGAGGAATATATGAAAATTTTGGGCATGGGAGTTCCTGAACTAGCAATCATCCTTGTGGTGGTCTTGCTTATCTTCGGTCCCAAGAACCTTCCAAAGCTTGGAAGCGCTTTGGGTAAGACCGTCAAGAACTTACGTGACGGCATGGGCAGCGACGCTGGCGAGGAAGAAATCGACGAAGACGATGTCGAGATAGAAGAGGCAGAAGAAGAGGAAAAGCCTGCGACAAAATCTACATCCAAGAAAAGCACTTCCAAAAAAAATAAAAACGATTAATAATTTGATATTTCGGTCATATGCGCGGCTCTGTTCCAAAAAACAAAAGCCGCGTTTTTCATACTCTTATCCCATGGTGTAAATCGAATCGGTATGTGAGTGATGAAAAAAAATGAGCAGGCATAGAGTGCCTGCCTGTTTTATATAGCGAATAGGTGGGAATAATATGGCAGATAAAGACATGATCCTGACTCAAGATGGCAAGATTAAACTTGAGGACGAATTGCATTACCTTGAAACAGTTAAACGGGCTGAAATAGGCGAGCGTATCCGAATAGCACGTGAGTTCGGCGATATTTCAGAGAACTCGGAATACGATGACGCCAAGAACGAGCAAGGCATGATGGAGGCACGTATTTCAGAAATCAGCCGTATTCTGAGTGAGGCTACGGTGGTTACTGTGCCGAAGCGTTCAAGCAAAGTGAATATTGGGAGTAAGGTGACTGTTATGATGGACGGCCGCGAGCGCCAGTTTGTCATAGTGGGCGCCGCTGAAAGCGATGCTTCCGAAGGGAAGATTTCCAATGAGTCTCCTGTCGGAGCTGCGCTGCTCGGCGGGAAAAAGGGAGATTCTGTTAAGGCGGTAGGCCCTACAGGGAAAGAAATATCTCTCACTATCGAAAAAATTGAATATTGATAATATCGGGTTGAGCCGATTGAATGTAGTGGTATCCGCAGGTTAGGCGGGGCAAAAAGCTCAATGGCCTATCTGCGTATGCAGGTAGTTGCTCTCAAAGACCGATAAGAACTATCTATTGTTAGTCTGTGGAGAAGCGCTGGCAGGAAGAGGAATAATGAGCGAAGAAGGCAATCCAGAAGTAATTGAAGACGATCCCGTAGAAGTTCGTCGACTCAAACGCGAGGCTCTTATACGTGCAGGGAAAAATCCATACGGCCACAGCTTCGAATTCAGCCATCATATACACGAGCTTCAGGAACGCTATGCCGCCCTTGAAGAAGGGGAGTCCACGGAGGATGCCGTCTGTATAGTCGGACGTATCATGGCCAAGCGCGATCAGGGGAAGGTCGCATTTCTTGTCATCCGAGATTCGACAGCGGAGGTGCAATTATTCTGCCGTATTAATACACTGGGAGACGAGGTCTACAAGGAGCTCAAAGATCTTGACGTAGGGGATTGGATTGGCGTAAATGGCACTATGATGCGCACCCGTCGCGGCGAGCTCTCAGTTGCTGTCGAGAGTTTTGAGCTGCTCTCGAAATCCTTGCGCCCTCTGCCCGAGAAATTCCATGGCCTTACGGATAAAGAAACCCGATACCGTCAGCGCTATGTCGATCTGATTGTTAACCCCGAAGTGAGGACAGTCTTCGAAACACGTTTTAAGGTCGTGTCAGCCATACGTCGTTTTATGGATGAACGTGGATATTTTGAAGCAGAGACACCGGTTTTGCAACCTATTTTAGGTGGTGCTAATGCCAAGCCATTCATTACCCACCATAATGCCCTTGATCGAGACTTCTATCTCCGCATCGCCACAGAGTTGCATCTGAAAAGGCTTTTAGTGGGAGGGTTTGAAAAGGTATATGAGATAGGCCGACTCTTTCGCAACGAAGGTATCGATCATTATCACAATCCAGAATTCACAACCATGGAAGCTTACTGTGCTTTCTCTGATATGAGGGGGATTGCCCGTCTTACGCAAGAGCTTATCCAAGAAGCAGCTCTTGTTGCCACGGGAAGCCTTCATATCGAGTATCAGGGACAAAAGATAGATTTGTCGGGGGACTGGCCGCATAAAACTATGATTGACTGCATCAACGAGCAAATAGAGGAGAAAGTAGGTTTTCATCTGGAGCGTGATGAGCTGGTAGATATTGCTCGTTCATATGGTGTGAATCCTCTGGATGCTTGGGGTAAAGGCAAGCTTATTTTTGAAATTTTTGAAGCGGTTGCAGAGCATAAGATAATACAACCGACTTTTGTTACTGAACATCCAACAGAGGTAAGTCCGTTGGCAAAAAAGAAATCTGATGACGGGAACCTTACAGACCGCTTCGAGCTCTTCATATGCGGGCATGAATATGGTAATGGTTTTAGTGAGCTAAATGATCCCGTGGATCAGGCGGATCGGTTCAAGGCACAGGTTGCTGCCAAAGAATCCGGAGACGAAGAGGCCATGGGATACGATGATGATTACGTACGTGCATTGGAATACGGCATGCCGCCGGCTGGTGGAGTAGGTATAGGTATCGATCGCTTGGTTATGCTTTTGACCAACTCTGAATCCATCAGAGATGTTTTGCTGTTTCCCCATATGCGTGAGGAGGCGAAATAACTATGTCATTCGATAAGTTTACAGACAAAGCCCGCAAGGTATTGGTTTTGGCGCAGGAAGAGGCTCGTTCTCTGCACCAACCCTATGTGGGGACCGAGCATCTTTTACTCGGTCTTATAAAGGAAGAAGAAGGCTTGGCCGCCCAGGCGCTGGATCGCTTGGAAGTAGGCTATGATGATGTGGTGCAGGCTATTCGTCAGGTTGTTACCATTGATGACACCACTGACGTTTCAGGGCACTTAAGTTTTACCCCGCGGGTCAAGCGCGTGCTTGAGAACTCTCTTCGTGAGGCAATGCAGATGGGGCAGAGCTACATCTCCACTGAGCATCTGCTTCTAGGCATTGTTCGTGAAGGAGAGGGAACCGCACTGGATGTTTTGGAGCATATCGGTGTTTCGGGTGATTCTGTCCGTTCAACCCTGAACGATATTGTCGGACAGGGTTCGGTCTTCGCTGGGCGCACCCCCTTTGACGGTCCTCAGGCTGCATCAGACAGTGTTCTGAAAGAGTTTGGCACCGATCTTACGCAGAAAGCGCGCAAAGGCGAGCTTGATCCTGTAATTGGGCGCGCTGGCGAAATAGAGCGCGTCATGCAGATTTTGTCGCGGCGTCAAAAAAATAATCCTCTCCTCATTGGTGAGCCCGGTGTTGGGAAAACGGCAGTTGTGGAAGGCTTAGCCCAGCTTATCATCTCAAATCAAGTTCCCGATATCTTACGGGGGAAGCGCTTGATAACCTTAGATATATCGGCCCTGGTGGCAGGCTCTAAATATCGAGGAGAATTTGAGGATCGTCTTAAGAAATGCATAAAAGAGGTTCAGGACAGCGGCGATATCATTTTGTTCATCGATGAAATGCATACGTTGATAGGAGCAGGCTCCGCTGAAGGCTCAATAGATGCTGCCGCCATTCTCAAGCCGCCTCTTTCACGTGGAGAGATTCAAGTAATTGGTGCTACGACAACCGAAGAATACCGTAAGCATCTTGAGAAAGACTCTGCTCTTGAGCGTCGTTTTCAGCCCATTACTGTTGGCGAGCCAAGTGAAGAACAGGCAGTGCGTATCATGGAAGGCCTTCGCGATAGGTATGAGGCTCATCACCATGTTGCTTTTACTGATGAGGCTCTGCAAGCAGCTGTTTCGCTTTCAGACCGTTATATCCAGGACCGCTTCTTGCCAGACAAGGCAATTGACGTCATTGATGAGGCAGGCGCCCGTATGCGTATCCGCAATATGACTTTACCTAAAGAGCTCCGTGAGCTTGATGATGAATTGCGACACATTCGTGCTGAAAAAGATGAGGCAATAGCATCACAAGATTTCGAAGAAGCTGCAAGATTGCGCGATCTCGAGACCGAGCTCAAAGAAAAGCGTACGGAGGCTGAAAAAGAGTGGGAAGAGGACACTCACAAGAGCGTGCACCAGATATCAGTCGAGGATATTGCCGATGTTGTTTCAATGTCTACAGGCGTACCTGTGTCGAACCTGACTGAAGCAGAAACCGAAAAGCTTTTACGTATGGAAAGCGTGCTCCATGAACGGGTTATTGGGCAAGACGAAGCTGTAACGGCCATATCTAAAGCGATTCGACGTTCACGCTCAGGCTTGAAAGATCCAAAGCGACCAGCAGGTTCGTTTATATTCCTCGGTCCATCCGGAGTTGGCAAAACTGAGCTCTCGAAGGCTTTAGCTGAATTCCTTTTTGATACGGAAGAGTCGCTCATCTCACTTGACATGAGCGAATATATGGAAAAGCACAGTGTTTCACGGCTCGTAGGCTCACCTCCAGGATATGTGGGATTTGATGAGGGCGGACAGCTTACCAAGGCAGTACGCCAAAGACCGTATTCCGTGATACTGTTTGATGAAATCGAAAAAGCGCACCCTGACGTTTTCAATATACTTCTCCAGATTCTTGAAGAAGGTCGCTTGACCGATGCCCAGGGGCGAACGGTTGATTTCCGCAATACCATTATTATTATGACCTCTAACGTTGGCGCTCGCGAAATCGCCCAAAGCGCTCCGCTTGGATTCGGTACGGAGGAATCGCAGGGGCTTACCGATAAGGAGATTAAAAGTCGTGTCATGAGCGAGGTCAAGAAGATATTCCGACCTGAGTTCTTGAACCGTATCGATGAGATTATCGTATTCAAGTCCTTGACCGGGGAAGAGATCACGAAGATAGTCGACTTGATGGTAGCTGATTTGCGCGAACGTCTGATAACCCAGAATATGTCGATCAACTTGAGTAAGGAAGCTGCTCAGTTTATAGCGAAAGAGGGTACCGATACTGCCTTTGGGGCAAGGCCTTTGCGTCGAGCCATTCAGCGGCTATTGGAAGATCCTATCTCCGAGCAGATACTCGAAGGACGGTGGACGAGCGGATCGATCATTCATGTCGATCTGAAAGACGACGAGCTTGTTTTTGAACAAGGAAGTGGTGAGATTCCTGAGCCACGTAAGCGAGATAGTATTGCACGGGAAACAGAGCTGCTACTTACCGACTACGAACTTGGGCATACCGGCTTAGCTCCAGGAGGAGCGTCGGGCATAGCTGATTAAATATCGGCTATCAGCTTACCTCGTCGCAAAAGATAGTTTTCATAATGTGAAATTTAAGAGATTAGAGGGAGCTTACGGGCTCCCTCTTTGTCTAAGGAAAATCTTTAAGGTACTATGGAGTTTCAGTAAACCCATATTCAGAAAAGAGGAGTTTGAGACATGGTTAAAATAGTAGATCCAATTTTTTCACCACCTGCTCTCAAGGTTCCCCATTTTGAAGACGATAAGCTCCACGATACTCCGGATGAGCAGAGTAGCGGTCAGCTTCGAGGGAAGCTTGATGAAAACCCTAAAACTGCAGCCATCATCTTAGCTGGCGGCCAAGGCGAGCGCTTTGGGGAAGAAGGAGGCAAGCAGCTTGTTGAGATTGCAGGCAAGCCTGTCTTAACCTGGTCCGCGGAATCATTCGATGCGGTAGGCGATGTGGGCCTCATGGTCATTGTTTGTCCAGAAGATAAGCAAGAAGAGTATTTGCGGCGCGCTATAGATCCATTTCCTTTTGTTACACCGATCGTCGTAGCTCCTGCGGGTACTGTCCGGCAAGAGTCAGCTTTCTCAGGACTCGAATATGTGCCAGATGAGTATGAGTATGTGGTTTTGCATGATGGCGCTCGTCCCTTAGTGCCGCCTGAACAGATCTTGCATACGATCAACACGCTTAAAGGCAACATCGATTGTGACGGAGCGGTTGTTGCTCATCCTGCCATCGACACCCTTAAGGTGGTAGAAAACGGCGTTATCGTTGGAACACCTGACAGAAGGGTTTTTTGGAACGCCCAAACACCGCAGGTTTTTCGAGCGGGTATATATCGGAGAGCCCATGCAGCGGCTCTATCGGACGGTTTTGTTGGAACTGACGATTCTTCTTTAATAGAGCGCTTGGGTGGGAAGGTGCTTGTCGTTGAAGGTAAGCGCGACAATATTAAGCTAACCGTGCCTGAAGATTATAAAATTCTTTCCGCGGCAGTGCAGACATCACGCGACAAAGATGAGCAGTAGGGCATGTAAGGTGGAAAGCACAAGCCAAAACGTAGAAAACACCCCATTCTCATCTTTGAGGATCGGCCTCGGATATGATGTACATGCGCTTGAAGAGGGGTGCAAGCTTGTTTTAGGGGGAGTTGAGATCCCTCACAAGCTTGGGCTCAAAGGTCATTCCGATGCTGATGTCTTGGCGCATGCTGTATCCGATGCCTTGTTGGGTGCCAGTCGGCTCGGAGACATAGGTGCGCTGTTTCCTGACAGCGACCCTGCCTACAAAGGGAGCAATTCTATAGGGCTATTGAGGCAAGTGGTTCAGATCGTCCGCGAAAATAACTACGAGATTCTCGATGTAGATAGCGTTGTCGCGGCTCAAAAACCAAAACTGTCCCCGTATCGCGACCGCATGCGGGAAAACTTAGCTAGCGCGATGGAAATCCCCGTTGACTCGATAGGACTTAAGGCAACCACCACAGAGGAACTAGGTTTTGAAGGACGGGAAGAAGGGATTTCTGCAAGGGCAGTTTGTCTCCTGCGCCGGTGTGGCTAAGAGGGGGAGTTTTGCTTACTGGCGATAACGACAGGGGTAGTATTTCACGTTGAAAAGACTCAGTGTAAGAGCTTGAACGTAACCCTGGCACGATATTCAGATACAATGGCACGGTGTTCGCGGCACGATATATAGAGGTTTTAGTGGAATGAATATTTTCAAAATAATACGAGAAGATATAGCAGCCGTAAAGCAACGTGACCCGGCAGCCCAGGGGTCTTTCATTGTGTGGCTCACGTATCCCGGTTTGCATGCGCGCTGGTCACATGTGGTGGAGCATTGGCTCTGGAACCATGGGCTCAAGGCAATCGCCCGAATCTCTTCGCAATTCACACGATTCATAACAGGCGTGGAAATACATCCCGGAGCAGTCATCGGAAGACGATTCTTCATCGACCATGCCATGGGTGTCATCATCGGAGAGACTACTCTCATAGGTGATGATGTTACCCTATATCAGGGAGTAACTTTAGGGGGTACGGGAAAGGAAGCTGGGAAGCGTCACCCTACCCTTGAAGATGGTGTTTTAGTTGGGGTTGGAGCTTCTGTTTTAGGAAACATTACCATCGGAAAAAATTCAAAGGTCGGGGGTGGAGCGGTTGTGGTCAGTGATGTTCCCTGTAACTGTACGGTGGTAGGTGTTCCGGGGCATATCATCGTCCGGGATGGAAAAAGGGTGGAACTTGAGCGCGTAGACGCCGAAACGCGTCGTGAAAACCTCCCTGACCCAATGGCCGAAGAAATCGCTTCTCTCCGCTTTGATATAGACCGGCTTCTTGAGCACATACATCTCGACATTACCTAAATCATAGGTTCTGTCGAATACACTTCTTTATTCGAATGTATTAATATGTATCTACATAAGCCTATTCAGGTAGAAGAGGATACACAGTAAGCCGAGGCTAAGGCTTCAGAAATAGACCCGAAGCAAGCGTTATACGCAGAGAAAGAGGAAGTCCTTAATGAGGATATACGATACAAAACAAGGTGAAAAAGTAAGCTTCGAGCCAGTGGAGCAGGGAAAGGTCTCGATGTATGTCTGCGGGCCTACCGTGTATAACTACATCCACATTGGGAATGCCCGTACCTTCATCTCTTTTGATGTAATTCGCCGGTATCTCATATGGAGAGGCTTCGATGTGAAGTTTGTCCAAAACATCACCGATGTGGACGATAAGATTATTATCCGTGCGCAAGAAGAGGGATGTAGTACTGAGGAGATAGCCCGCAAATATACGCAAGCTTTCATAGACGACATGCATGCAGTGGGGGTGCTTGATCCCGATGTCCGCCCAAAAGCAACAGAAGAGATTTCTACCATGCTTGAGCTTATCGAACGTCTCATTTCGCAAGGACATGCCTATGAGGCTGCAGGTGATGTGTACTTCTCTGTACGATCCTACTCTGGATATGGGCAACTGTCAGGGCGTGATGTAGACGAGATGGAAGCAGGACATCGCAGCCTGCGTAGTGACGGACAAGGGATTGAAGCCCGCAAGAGAGACCCCCTAGATTTTGCTGTCTGGAAGGCGGCGAAGCCCGGAGAGCCCTTCTGGGAATCACCTTGGGGCAAGGGGCGTCCTGGCTGGCATATTGAATGTTCTGCTATGGCAAAAAAATACTTAGGTCAGCCGATCGATATCCATGGAGGAGGCTCTGACCTTGTTTTTCCCCATCATGAAAACGAGCGCGCCCAAAGCGAGGCGGCCTGCTCATGCGTGTTTTCCAAATACTGGCTCCATGGGGGCATGCTACAGATAAACAGCGAGAAAATGAGCAAATCTCTCGGCAACTTCAAGCTTTTGCGAGAAGTTCTTGAGCACACGAGTCCGAAGGTTTTACGTATGCTCATGCTGCAGACGCATTATCGAAGTCCCCTCGATTTTTCTGATGAACGCCTTGAAGAGGCCGCAACAGCTCTTGAGAGAATTGAAAACTTTTTGCGTACGCTTTCCTGGCTCGGTGAGAGCGCTCAAGAGTGCGAGTCGTCTTTGGATGAGGAAAGGCTTTATTCTCGTATCGAAGAGTTTAATACTAAATTTATCGATGCGATGGACGACGATTTCAATACGGCTGGTGCCCTCGGAGAGCTTTTCGCTTTCATAGGGGATATAAATCCTGTTTTATCTTGCGCAAGCGTGAGCAAGGATAAGCTTGAGGTGCTTCAACAGCTTCAAGAGGCCCTTGTAAGCAAAATGTCTGTTTTGGGAATAGAACTTGAAGAGAGCGGCGAAGGCTTCGATTATCCCGAAGAATTGCTTTTCTTGGCTCAAGAATTATCAGGCTATGAGGGTGTGGACAGGAAAGAGGCTTGTAAGATGCTTCTTGAGGCACGCGCATATGCGCGTGAGCAAAAAGATTGGGCTTTAGCAGACTCGGTACGCGATGGTATTCTTGCTTGTGGGCTTCGAATAGAAGACACCCCTCAAGGTGCTCGTCTCGTGAAAGAATAAACACAGCATGACCGAGTCATTACCTGTTACCCCTTCGGCTATGCAAGGCCTTGGGCGTGTCGTGTCGAGGTTACCATGGAACTCTTAGCTCCTGCCGGAGGCATGGAACAGCTCCAGTATGCCTTACGTTTCGGTGCTGATGCTGTCTACTGCGCGACCGAACGATTCGGCTTGAGGCAACGCGCGAATAATTTTACGCTTGAAGAGATGGGCGAGGCAGTTAAGCTAGCCCACGAACATCAGGCTTTTTTGTATGTCGCCTGCAATACGTATATGAACGCTGAAGACTTACACGAACTACCTGCTTATTTCGAAGCCCTGGAGCAAGCGAATGTTGACGCGATTATTGTGAGCGATCTAGGGGCCCTTCGTCTAGCGAAAAGGCATGCTCCCAAGCTCGATGTGCACATAAGCACCCAGGCATCCTGTTGCAACTCAGAAGCAGCTTCTGCCTGGTATGATTTAGGTGCAAAGCGTGTGGTTTGTGCCCGCGAAATGAGCCTCAAGGACATTGAGCTTATGCGGCTCTCTGCACCGCGCGATTTGGAATTGGAAGTATTTGTTCATGGAGCAATGTGCATGGCCATCTCGGGAAGATGCCTCATAAGCGACTACCTAACCGGAAGGCCTGCCAATAAAGGTATGTGTACACAACCCTGTCGATGGGAATACAAACTCGAGGAGCCAACTCGTCCAGGTCAAGCATTTGGAATCGAGGAGGACGCTCGAGGAAGCTATATTATGAACTCCAAAGATCTCAACATGCTCGCACACCTTGATGCCTTGCGCGAGATAGGGGTTGATTCAATCAAAATAGAAGGTCGCAATAAAAAAGCCTTTTATGTGGCTACGGTGGTTAATGCGTACCGGCAGGTGCTTAATGGCGCGAATCCAGCGGAGCTTGCTCCTGAGCTTGAGATCGTGTCCCATAGACCTTATACGACGGGCTTTTTTTTCGGAAGCCCAGAACAATGTCAGGAACATGGTGACACGGTTCAGAAATACGATTGGGTAGGAGAGGTTTTGCATGAGGCTCGCGATGGGCGCGTAGAGATTGCGTGCCGCAATCGCTTCTACGAGGGTGAAGTGGTCGAAGTCATCTCGCCTCATAAGCCCCTACGTTCTTTCGTAGCCTCAGATATACGTCTTAAGCTATCTGAGGATTCGTATGAATCAGTAGAAATTGCCAGTCGTGCTATGGGCACCTATACAATTTCTTGCGACATACCTCTTTGTCCCCATGATATTTTAAGGGTTGAACGAAAGAACCCGGAACGAAAAAACTGAAGGACCCACGTGCTTGGCGTACGCCACAAGGCCATTTTCGCTCCATGTTCTACGGTACGGATGGCCGCACTTCAAAAAACGTGCGTAAACTTTCGTTTATTTTGTGATAAATCAATAATTCTTGCACTCGCAGTATGAGTCGAGTATAGTTTTCCGATGCGTCAGATTGTTATAGATACACCCGGGCGCGTGGTAGTTCGGAGTTGTAAGTACTTCACTCAAGCGAACAGGTACTAAGCAGCAATCGAAGCCACAATTGTAAGAAGGTTCTCTGGTATACGTAGATGAGTGTACGTGTGAGCAGAAACCTATAAGGCGCTTTTCCGGTATTGCTCGGACGGTATGCTCTAGGTCTCTTAGAGTCTTTGCAATGAGGAACCGTTTTTATATCGAAAAGCCTAAGGATAGAAAGAAGAAACATGGGAGTAAAGCAGTATAAGCCGACCAGTCCCGGCAGACGCTTCCAAACGGTCTCAGATTTTTCTGAGATTACCGGCACTAAGCCGGAGAAGTCGTTGCTGAAGCCTTTGCCGAAAAAGGCAGGTCGTAACAATTATGGGCGTATTACAACACGCCATCAAGGCGGTGGCATTAAAAGACGTTATCGCACGATTGACTTCAAGCGTACGAAAGACGGAGTACCAGCCAAAGTCGCTTCTATTGAGTACGATCCTAATCGTAGCTCGCGCATAGCCTTACTTCACTATCTCGATGGTGAGAAACGCTATATCCTTCACCCGAAGGGTCTTATGGTAGGGGACATCGTAGTCAGTGGTGCAGATGCGGATATTAAGCCAGGAAACGCTTTGCCGCTCTCGGCTATTCCTGTAGGCACAACGGTGCACGCAGTTGAATTGCAGCCCGGTCGCGGCGCAGCTCTAGCCCGCTCAGCAGGAACGTCCGTTCAACTTATGGGTAAAGAGGGTATCTACGCAATTCTTCGTATGCCTTCATCAGAAGTTCGCCGTGTCCTCATAGATTGTCGTGCAACTGTTGGTGAGGTAGGAAACTCCGAGCACGCAAACCTTAAGGTAGGCAAGGCCGGACGCAACCGTTGGAAGGGCATTCGCCCCTCCGTTCGTGGTACAGCTATGAACCCTGTCGACCATCCTCATGGTGGTGGAGAGGGCAGGAACAAATCCGCTGGACGGCATCCCGTTACACCCTGGGGTGTTCCGACTAAGGGATATCGTACTCGTACGCCTAATAAGAAATCAGATCGCTTGATTGTTCGTCGCCGGAAGTAAGCGCGTTAAGGAGTAGAAGTGAGTAGAAGTTTAAAAAAAGGTCCTTTTGTTGAACCGCGCCTCCTCAATCGTATTGAAACGATGAACGCGGCGGGTAAAAAAGAAGTTCTTAAAACATGGTCTCGTTCAAGCACCGTCTTTCCTGAAATGGTGGGACATACTATCGCCGTTCATGACGGTCGCAAGCACGTGCCGGTGTATGTAACAGAGTCAATGGTTGGCCACAAGCTCGGAGAGTTCGCCCCTACGCGTACCTTCCGGGGCCATTCAGCCGACAAGGGCAACTGATAGGAGGTTATGAAACATGGAAGCTAGAGCGGTATCGCGTTTTGTGCGTGTTTCTCCTCGCAAGGCCCGTATTGTTATAGATCAGATTCGTGGGAAGGATGTTATTTCTGCCCGCGAGATCTTAAGCTTTACCGATCGAGGTGTTGCAGAGGTCGTTGAGAAGACTTTGAACTCAGCTGTTGCAAATGCAGAAAGCAGTCAGCATATACGCCCAGAATCTTTAGTTGTTAAAACGGCATTCGCCGATGAGGGTCCTACCTTGAAGCGAATCCGTCCCCGCGCAAAAGGTTCAGCATCACGTATAAACAAACGTACCAGTCATATCACGATTATCGTAGCACCGAGAGAGGAGGCTTAAACACCTATGGGTCAAAAAGTAAACCCTACCGGATTTCGTATCGGTATTACAGAAGAGTGGCGCAGTCGTTGGTATTCGGATAAAGATTATGCTAAGACACTCGAAAGCGATTTAGAGATCCGTTCATTTTTAGATAAGAAGCTAGAACGCGCCGCAGTTTCCCGTGTGGATATTGAGCGCGCAGGAGATAAGACCAAAGTTATTGTCACTACCGCACGCCCAGGAGTTGTCATTGGCAAAAAAGGCGCGGAAATCGACACACTTCGCAAAGGCCTTGAGAAAATAGCAAAGGGTCCAGTTTCTGTCGAGGTAGTCGAAGTTAAACGCCCCGAACTTGACGCACTTTTGATTGCTCAGAGTGTTGCAGATCAGCTTGAGGGTCGTGTAGCCTTTCGTCGTGCCATGCGTAAGGCTGTGCAGTCAGCTCGTAAGAGCGGAGCTCAGGGAATTCGCATCCAATGTTCCGGTCGCTTAGGCGGCGCAGAAATGAGCCGTAGGGAATGGTATCACGAAGGCCGTGTTCCGTTGCATACGCTGCGTGCGAAAATCGATTACGGATTTGCCACAGCTGCCACCACTATGGGCTCTATAGGTGTGCAGGTCTGGGTATACCACGGCGAGGTTCTTCCAGGTCAAAAGGCTCCTCAGCCAGCACTTGAAGGAAGCTCTCGCCCTAACCGTTCCCGTCGGGAGAGGGGGGCAAGATAAATGCTTATGCCAAAACGTGTAAGGTACCGCAAAGTACAGCGCGGTTCTATGAAGGGCAAGGCCAAAGGTGGCACACGGCTGAACAATGGCACCTATGGTCTTCAGGCCACAGAAGCCGCTTGGGTGAGCAACCGCCAAATTGAAGCTGCTCGTGTTGCTATAACTCGTCATATGAAGCGCGGTGGTAAGGTATGGATTACTATTTTTCCAGACAAGCCTATCACAAAAAAACCAGCTGAAACCCGTATGGGTTCTGGCAAGGGTAATCCAGAAGGTTGGGTAGCTGTTGTCAAGCCAGGCCGTATTATGTTTGAGGTTGACGGTGTTGACGAAGAGACTGCTCGTGAGGCTTTGCGCCTTGGTATCAATAAGTTGCCCATCAAGTGCAAGATTGTTACGCGCGAGACAGAAGGGCAGGAATAGATGAAACCAGCAGAGATCCGTGAGCTTTCAGCTGATGGTTTAGCTGAAAAGCTGAAGGAAGCACGCGCAGAGCTCTTTAATCTGCGCTTTCAAATGGCAACAAGCCAATTGGACAACACTGCTCGTGTTAAGCAGGTAAAAAAGGAAATAGCACGTATCCAAACCGAGATGCGTGCACGCGAACTGAGTGCCTAAGGCATGCAAGCGTGAAAGGTATGAGAATAGATGACTAGAGAACGTAATTCTCGCAAGGTTCGCCAAGGTGTGGTAGTAAGCGCCGCAGGCGATAAAACCTGCGTAATAGAGATAAAGGATCGCAAGGCTCATCCAGTATACGGAAAAATGATGACCGTGACAAAAAAACTGCATGCTCATGATGAAGAGAATGCAGCTGGTATCGGAGACACGGTCCAAATCATGGAGACGCGTCCGCTTTCGAAACTGAAACGCTGGCGTTTAGTGAAAATCGTTGAGAAGGCCAAATAGTAAGAGAAGGTTAGGTTAAGCACATGATTCAAATGCAAACCAAGCTTGCAGTGGCCGATAATTCCGGCGCTCGTAAGGTGCAGTGTATCAAAGTTCTTGGCGGCTCGAAACGTCGCTATGCCGGGCTGGGTGACGTTGTCATCTGCAGCGTAAAAGAAGCAATGCCTAATGGAAGTATTAAAAAAGGCGAAATTGTCCGTTGCGTGGTAGTTCGTATTAAAAAAGAAGTGCGCCGCCCCGATGGTTCTTATATTAAATTTGACCAAAACGCTGTTGTCATAATTGACGATAACGGCGCACCGCGCGGGACGCGTATTTTCGGCCCTGTCGCTCGCGAGCTTCGCGAAAAAAAGTATATGAAAATTGTATCCCTAGCACCGGAAACTTTGTAAAGGGGGTTTAGAGTATGGCTAAAATGAATATCAAGAAAAATGATAAAGTTAAAGTTTTGGCTGGCAAGGATAAGGGCAAAGAAGGTGTTGTCCTACGTGCTTACCCCGAAAAACAACGAGTTGTGGTTGAGAAGGTAAACGTAGTGAAAAAGTCCCTTCGTCCAACCCAGCAAAATCCCCAGGGTGGCATTATGAGCAAGGAAGCCCCTATTCATATTTCCAATGTTGCTTTAGTGTGCCCCAGTTGTAAACAACCTACACGTATGAGCTTTAAACGTGATGAAGACGGAAAAAAAATTCGCTACTGTAAAAAGTGCAGCAAAGCAATAGACAAATAATCGAGATGTCTCCTGAAAAGTGCTTCGCAGGAGACGATGAGTGTTCATGACCCTTAGAATATTTCAAGGGACGCAAGGTCAGTAATCTTGCGTTTAATTCATCGAAAGAGGTAAAAAATGGCAAGTCCTCGTTTGAAGGAAAAGTATACAAAAGAGATTGTACCTGCTTTAAAGGAAGAGCTTGGTTTAAGCAATATTAACCAAGTCCCTCGTCTTGAGAAAATTGTTGTAAATATGGGCGTTGGCGCTGCTGCAGCTGATGCAAAGCAACTTGATGGCGCAATTGCAGACCTCCGTATTATTACGGGACAGCAGCCTATGGTTACTCGTGCAAAAAAATCTATCGCTGGATTTAAGATTCGAGAAGGTATGCCCATTGGCGCGAAAGTAACGCTCCGTGGGGATCGTATGTGGGAGTTCTTAGATCGACTTTTGGCAACGGCCATTCCACGCGTACGTGACTTCCGCGGCCTTTCACCCGATAGCTTTGATGGACGAGGAAACTATTCGTTGGGAATTACAGAACAATTGATTTTTACCGAGGTTGAATACGACAAGATCGATCGTACCCGCGGGATGGACATTACATTTGTAACTACGACGGAATCTAACGCAGAGGCAAAAGAGTTGTTTGCTAAGTTAGGTTTCCCGTTTAAAAATAACTAGGTAGTATGCTCTTTTTAAAACAGAGAGTTTATAGTAGGAAAGAAGGAGTTGTATGGCAAAGAAATCGATGATCGCCAAAGCGAAGCGAGAGCCGAAGTTCTCAACGCGCCAACACAATCGCTGCTCGCGTTGTGGGAGGCCCCGCGGTTTTTACCGCAAATTTGGCCTGTGCCGCGTTTGTCTTCGTGAACTCGCCAACAAAGGCGAACTGCCTGGCATTACGAAATCATCTTGGTAGATAGATTTTGTACGAATGCCTTTCGTGTCGAAATTCTAGGCGAATGTGTTATGGGCACAGACGAACCAGTTTCTCGGCTCATCATGGACTAAAGGAGATATAAATGAGCATGAACGATCCCATTGCAGATATGCTGACGCGTGTGCGTAATGCTAACTCTGCAGGCAAGCCGACGGTTTCCATGCCGTCAAGCAAAAAGCTTGCTGAAATTGCCCGAATCATGAAAGAAGAGGGTTATATTACAGCTTACGAGATTGAGAAAAGTGAACCTCGTGACATTTTGACAATAGAGTTAAAGTATGGCGAAAAGAAAGCGAAAACCATTCGTGGGTTAAAGCGTATTTCAAAGCCAGGTTTACGTATCTATGCGGGAAAAGATGAGTTGCCTCGAGTACTTGGCGGCTTAGGGACAGCTGTTATTTCTACAAGTCACGGTGTGATGGCCGATCGCGACGCTCGCAAAGCAGGCGTCGGCGGCGAAGTCATTGCTTATATTTGGTAGGAGAAAGGGAGTAGTATATGTCACGTATCGGCAAACAACCCATTCCTGTACCAAATGGTGTGGATGTTAAAATTGACGGTTCTACCGTCACCGTAAAAGGAGCACTGGGAGAGCTTTCCCGTGTGATCCCAGAAATGATTATTGTCAAACAAGAAGAAGGACAAATCCTACTTGAGCGTCCGGATGACTCGCGTGAGGCACGCAGCCTCCACGGTTTGGCTCGAACCCTGGTTCATAACATGGTACTGGGTGTCTCTGAAGGATTTTCTAAGAAATTAGTACTTGTCGGCGTTGGCTATAGGGCTACGCTGAAAGGTACAGACCTTGAATTGCAGCTCGGATATTCTCATCCTGTGCAGGTAAAAGCACCTAATAATATTACTTTTGAAGTGCCAAGCCAGACTGAGATTATCGTAAAGGGTGCGAATAAAGAAGAGGTAGGCCAAATTGCAGCCAACATTCGTGATTGGCGCAAGCCTGAACCCTATAAAGGCAAGGGTATTCGTTACGACGGCGAATTTGTACGTCGCAAGCTTGGTAAAGCTGCGAAGACTGATTAAGACGCAAGGCTGCAAGAGAAAGATTGAGGTATAAAGTATGAAAAAGCTTCAAGCAAAGCAAGCAGGTCTGCGTCGTCGCCACACTCGTGTTAGAGGTAAGGTCTCAGGCACGCAGGAAAAACCCCGTTTGTGCGTTACACGCTCGAACGCGCATGTGTATGCGCAGATCATTGATGATGTTGCTGGAAAAACTATTTGCGCGGTATCTACTCTTGGTCCAGAGTTTAAAGCGACCAACAAAAATGGAGCAACTGTTGAAGGCGCTAGCGTCCTCGGTGAGTTGATTGGTAAAAAAGCCCAAGAATCCGGTATTACAGAGGTTGTTTTCGACAGAGGCGGCAATCTGTACCACGGACGCATCAAGGCCCTGGCCGATGCAGCCCGCGACACCGGTTTGGAATTTTAGAGAGGGTAGTGTATGGCTCGGAAACAACATGAAAACCAGGCTGCCGTTCCTGAACTAGAAGAGCGCGTAGTATATATTAACCGCGTATCCAAGGTTGTTAAGGGAGGTCGCCGCTTCGCACTTACCGCTCTGGTGGTAGTTGGAGATGGCAACGGTCGTGTAGGTATAGGAATGGGCAAGTCGCAAGAGGTGCCTATTGCTATCAAAAAGGGTGTCGAAGATGCAAAAAAGAACATGTTCACCGTACCCTTGACTAAAGATAAAACACTTCCTCACGAGATTTTAGGTGTATATGGGGCTGGCCGTGTACTCATCAAGCCTGCTACACCAGGTACGGGAGTTATTGCTGGTGGGCCCGTTCGTGCAGTTATGGAACTTGCGGGGGTCACAGATGTTTTGACGAAGTCTCTCGGCACGAGTAACGCCCTCAATATCGTCAAAGCAGCTGCCGAAGGCCTGAAGAACATGGAAAGCTCTGAAGAGGCTGCTGCCCGTCGTGGACTTTCAGTCGCGCAGATATATGGCTGGAAGGAGAAGAAGTAAGTATGGCTGAGCAAAAAAAACCCCTACGCATTACCCAGGTGAAGAGCTCTGCAAGTCGCCCAGGCGATCAAGGCAAAACGCTTAAGGCCCTTGGGTTGGGTAAAATCGGCTCTACCGTCGAGCAGGTGGACAACCCCTGTGTTCGCGGTATGATTTTCAAAGTAAAGCACTTAGTAGAGGTTGAAGAGATATAAGGTCTCTTCAACCGAATTTAAAGTTGGCTGGCGGCGAGCTGCCAGTACGGGCATAAAGCCCGATAGCGAAAAAAAGGAGTATGCTTCGATGGAGCTGAAAGATTTAAGACCTGCAGAAGGGTCAAAAAAAGATCGTAAACGCAGAGGCAGGGGCCCAGGCTCAGGTCTCGGAAAAACTGCCGGCCGTGGCCATAAGGGGCAGTTATCTCGCTCTGGCGGCGGAAAAGGCTTAGGTTTTGAGGGTGGTCAGACTCCTCTGTCGGTCCGCCTACCAAAGCTTCCTGGATTCCGTAATATTAATCGCGTTACGTATATCCCGGTAAATGTCGGTCGACTTGAAGAGTATTTTGAGGCAGGTGACGTGGTCGACGGAGAGAGCTTGAAGTCCAAAGGTATCGTTAAGCACTCTGACTCCCTTATTAAGGTATTGGGCGATGGTGAAATTACAAAAGCACTGACAATCAAAGTTGATAAGGTTTCTGCTTCAGCAGCAAAAAAGATTGAAGCAGCTGGCGGAAAGGTCGAGCACCCTTGCTGAAATCAATCATCGAGGCCTTTAGAATTCCCGAGTTAAGGAAAAAGATACTCTTTACCTTATCTATTCTGGTTCTGTATCGTTTGGGGGCGTATATTCCAGTTCCGGGAATTCCTTTCCAGGCTTTCACCCAACAGTTTGCGGATTCTGGCTCAGCTATGACTATGGTTGATTTGTTTACCGGAGGCGCACTCGCTAACTTTTCAGTATTTTCACTCGGCATTATGCCATACATCACTGCATCCATTATTATGCAGCTGATGCAAGGTGTTATTCCTACTGTTGGAAGGTGGGCAAAAGAAGGTGACTCTGGGCGCAAGAAGATCACGCAAACAACGAGATATCTTACGCTCGGTCTAGGTCTTGTGAATGCTATTGGCTACCTGTTCTTATTCAAATCAAGTCAATACGGCATTGTTTTTTCAAGTGCGGTTCCTGAGGCACTCACTAACATAGTTATTGTCTTCACCTTAGTGGCTGGCACGGCATTTATCATGTGGATGGGCGAGCTTATTACACAGCGAGGCATAGGAAACGGCATGTCGCTCATAATTTTTACGAGCATTATTAGCCGTCTTCCTGGAGCTATTGCTTCCTCTATCGATATGCAATCAAGTTTTTCATTCGGAGTAGTCATTACTGCCCTCATTGTATTGGTTGTACTTGCTTGTATTCCTCTCATTATCTATGTTGAGCGTGCTCAGCGTCGTATTCCAGTTAATTACGCCAAGCGTATTCAGGGACGTAAAATGATGGGTGGACAATCGACCTATATTCCTTTAAAGGTTAATGCTGCGGGAGTAATCCCTATCATTTTTGCAAGTTGTATCATTTATTTTCCTGCGCAACTTGCAGCCTTGTTTAACGTAGGTTGGCTTACAAGTGCGGCAAATGCGATGTCTTCTGGTTGGATTAACTGGATATTGACAGTCCTTCTCATCGTATTCTTTGCTTATTTCTATACCAGTATGATGTTTCCGCCTGATGATTTATCAGACAATATTCAAAAACAGGGTGGCTTTATCCCAGGCGTACGTCCTGGAAGAGCTACGGCTGCATATATCAAAAACGTTATAAAACGCATTACTCTTCCTGGGGGAATATTCATTGCCCTCATTGCAGTTGTTCCTTCGATACTTTTTTCTTTTACGAGCAACCAGTTGATTACTGCGTTTGGAGGAACTTCAATTTTGATCATGATAGGTGTAGCTCTCGATACTATGAGCAAAGTTGAATCGCAATTAAAGATGCACAATTATGACGGGTTTTTCAAGTAAACATGTCCATGCTTCCGATCGAGAGACCGGAAGCATGATGCAAGGTAAGGCCAGGTGGACATATATAGGTATATTTGTCCACGATATATAGAGGGCAGACGAGCAAGCAAGCTGTTCTGGAAGGATATTTGTATGAACTTAGTACTTTTAGGTGCACCGGGTGCCGGAAAGGGGACTCAAGCAGCAAAGCTGATTGAAGCCTTCGGACTCTGTCATATTTCAACAGGTGATATGTTGCGCGCAGCAGTAAAAGAGGGCACAGAACTCGGTATAAAGGCCAAGTCGTTTATGGACGCTGGCGATCTAGTTCCCGACGATCTTATCATTGCCTTGGTAAGTGAGCGTCTTTCTGAGCCCGACACTGCACAAGGCTTTATACTCGATGGCTTCCCTCGTACCTCCGTACAAGCAGTTGCTTTGGACGGCGAGCTATCTAAGCTAAAGAGACCTTTAGACGCAGCTCTAGTTATTGATGTGGAACCAGAAGTTATTGTTACTCGGCTCACGTCAAGGCGTATGTGTGAAAACTGTGGCTTTATAGGCACAGTAGCTCATGAGGTGTGCCCTAAATGTGGTGGCGCCATGTATCAACGAGACGACGATAATGAGGAGACGGTACGCAAACGACTAGACGTATATCAAAAGTCCACCGCTCCACTCATTGACTATTATCATGGATGCGACCTTCTGCTTACTATCGATGGCGACCGCAATCCCGATATAGTATTTGAGGACATTAAAGAAAAATTAAAGCTCTAGGAGAGCTTTAAAAAGCCTGCAGTATGTAGGTGTCTGCTACGAAACTGCTACGAAACACAAGAACACCCGAGTACGCTCTCAGCAACTCGGGTGTTCTTTGTATGTTGAGCGGTACGTTGTGTACCTGAGTATCTGCCGTGAGATACACTCACGACCACAGGTATAGGATATGTGGTCGTGAGTAGAATTGTGAATAAAACTAAAGCCCTACAGACATTTGCGTCGCATAAAAGACTAAGCGGGCACAGAATATGGCAACAAGGACTAAGAGAAGTGAAACAATGGCCACAGCGTGCGTCGTTCCCTTGTATATGAGGAAGAGTTGGCCAATGAAGGCAAGCACTGCCAATACTGCAAAGACGATGAGGAGGAAGAAAACTTCAGCCATCATCTCAGCTCCTGAGCCAGCTGGGGACTGCAGACCGTTAATATAGTGTGCAAAGGCTAGCATGGATCCCAGGCTCAGCACAAAGCCGATAATTGCTATGAGAAGCAAGCTGTTCTTGAAAGACTTCTTTTCGAGGCATTCATCAAATATACCTGCCAAGCCGAGAGTTAAAGTTCCCATGAGGGTACCGCCAAAGAGACAGAAGCCAAGGAATTGGGTAACGGTGAAGGGGTTATACCAAGACTCTATAGTTTCTACGATGTATGCAAATCCGATAAAAACTGAAAATACTAAGGCCAGGGCAGCAACGACAATGGATAGAATTTTCCTAAGCTTCAAAGAGAGTTTGCCGATAAGTCCGAGAAGGCAATACACGAAAGCCGCCAAGGCAAATATTCCAGCGACTGCAATCTCGTTCACGAGAGGCGACGTAATAAGTCCTGCATAGATAAAAATTGCATGAAGCGGTTGGGTAAGATGTAAGACTGAGGCAAAAATTCCGATGATGGAAACAATAAAAGGTATCAAGGTGAAACGGTCAAGCTTTTTAAGCTGTCCTTCATTCAAGGGAAGTAGGTTGACCGCAAGGGCTAGTATGATAAAAGCACCTGCACCTGTTGGTGCGAGGGTGGTAAATATTGCTAAAGGCAACTCGGCTAAAGCGTGTTCCATTATATCATCCTTCCGATATTAGTAATTTCTCCCTCTTTTGTGCCTGCAGGTGGTTTGTCGCTGTCAGCTGAGATGATGAAGCTTGGCACCGTATATTTTGGGTCGGGAAGGGGGGCTATGTTGGCTAGCTCGCCTCCAAGCTCAATCACTTCCTGGATCGTCCCAAACCTCAAAGCTTCAGTTCCTGCTATATCCCGGCAGGCCTGTACGCACATAGGATCCTCGCCGAGAATGACCGTCTCGTAGCAGCCGGTGCATTTTATCGAATAGCCTTTTTCTTTGTCTACTCGAGGGACATGGTAAGGGCATGCCATGGCACAGTACCCACAGCCAATACATTTTTTAGAATCGACTAATACATGGCCGACATCTTCTGTTTTATGCATAGCACCAGTGGGGCAGACTTTTATGCATGCTGCATCACCGCAGAAATTGCAGGCAACCGAAACGCTGTATGATAATTCCTTTCCCTCAACTTCGGTAGTGTATTTGTATACACTACGGTATGCTTTATCTAAGTTGAAGGTTTCTCTGCAGGCCAGGGCGCAGCTCTGGCAGCTGATACATTTTTCTGGGCTGAACCAAAAGGCATTTTGGCTTGCACTTACGGCTTGTGAGGCGGCAAGCGCCTGATCGGATGATAGGCCGGTAGTTGCGACAATGGCACTTCCGCTCAAAGCTGCTAAACCGACCGCACCTCCTGCCTTCAGCACGGTACGCCTGCTTATACTTTTTTGGTTTTCTGACATAACAACCTACTTTCTAGTACGGCTACGATGCTCGAACACATAGATACACTCGTATTTTCAATAAAAATATGCGTACTCACATTAAGTGATTATAACCTAGAGATAGAATTTTGGTACAGGGCGAAGCAGTATCTGTAGACAAGTGCACAGTGTACTCCTGATACCTTGATATGAGGAGTACACCGCCTCCGCACGATAGAAAATGTTTTCATTCTCATGCTGAATCGGCTCTGGATATTCTTCGGGGAGGCACGAGGATCGTACGCGCTTCTCAGTGCGGACTGCATAAACTGGTGTCTATTGGCACAGATAGGAAAGCTTCAAGAAATTCAGCGACGGGCACCTCCGTATCGCGTATAATCAAACCCTATGCCAAGTATATGGGAAAACATACATGACTATCTTATGCAGTTCGTTTCGTTGCATCGAAAGACGCTCCACAGTCTTCGTCGCTGCTTTCTCCTCGCCTTGATTCTGTCTCTCGCGCTTGAGGTCTTTGTCTTTAATTTTAACTACTTTACCTCTACGGGCTATGCAACAGTGAATATAAGCGAACGCATCAATCAGGGAAAGACGAGGGGCGAGGGCTATACTGTCAGTGAGGTCAATCGTGTTCTTGAATTCTCAAATGTCAATATGGAAATTAAAAATATAAAACTTTCGTTTTATTCCGATCAGCCCGCTCAATTGTTAGACGTCGGCATACATTTTACAGATGAGGCCCATCTAACGTATTTCGATTCGACGGAATACACGACAGGAGTTCCTTCTGCCCAAGTCGCAACAAATAACGAGCGTAGTCAATATATACGCATCAACGCAACAGGTTTAATCAATAATCTTCGTATAGAAATAGGAGGGGATGAAGCCCAGTATCCTATCCTGCTCGAAGGGGTGTATGTCAATGCTTCATATCCCTTCGAATTCAATGTCCTCCGCTTTTTTTTGGTGATGGGGATCGTTTCACTTCTTTACGTGTTTCGTCCGAAGTCCAGCATATATCACAGCTATATAAAAGAAGAGGCTAAGAAGTCAAAACTTGTCATATCGGCAGCGGTTTTTGTTGAAGTTGTCCTTATGTCTTCATTTCTTTTGTATGGGTCAAACTTGGTCGGGGTAGCCAGTTCCAGCTATAACTGGGGCTCTTGGGATGGCCGGAGTATTGTTAATACCTTCGAGGTCGGGGGTGATAACGCCCAACAGTATGCAGAGTTAGCAAAATCTTTGACGGAAGGCAAGCTTTATCTGGAAGAAGATCCCCCCCAATGGCTTCAGGATATGCAAGATCCGTATGATAAGGGTGCTCGCGAGCAAGCTCAAAGAGAGACAGGTGAAACATATCTCTTTGACGTTGCCTATTTTGATGGACACTATTATGTGTATTTTGGCGTTGTGCCCGTATTGTTGTTCTACCTTCCATTTTATATTCTCTTCGGCACGAATTTCCCTACGGCGATAGGTGTCCTTATATCGTGTATCGCCTTTGTTCTTGGGATATCGGCTTTGCTCGATCGCTTTGCTCGTTATCATTTCGAGAGGGTTAGCCTGGGCTTGTATCTCTTGCTTCAAATCCCCTTAGTATTCTGCTCAGGTGTCTTATATTTACTAAAGTTCCCAACCTTTTATTCATTGCCTATTATCTTAGGGCTCGCCTTTTCTGCTTGGGGGTTATATTTCTGGATGCGGGGGAGGGTTTCAAATCACGCATCCCCCTGGTACTTAGCTGGGTCTGCGTGCATGGCTTTGGTGCTTGGTTGCCGCCCTCAGCTTGTAGTGCTCTCACTCGTGGCTTTTCCGCTTTTTTGGAGAAAGTTCATTTCGCAAAAACATATACTCACACGACAGGGTAGCATCGAGTTTATATGTCTTTTGGGTCCTTATGTCATTGTTGCAGCGGCTTTACTTTGGTATAACAAAGCTAGATTCGGATCTCCTTTTGATTTTGGGGCGAACTACAATCTTACCGTTCACGACATGACGAAGAGGACATTTTCCTTCGGCCGCTTCGCCCCCGCTTTTTTTGCATATTTTCTACAAACGCCCAGTACGACAGGGGTGTTTCCTTTTATTCAAGCGGCACCCTTCGAAACGAGCTATATGGGACAGACGGTCAAGGAAGTTACCTTTGGTGGGATTTTTGCCTGCTTGCCCCTGTTATGGATACTACCTTTTGCAAAGCGAATACTGAAAAGACGTATTGACCAGCGCTCAAGCAGAACAATTGCGGGTGTATTATTGGTTCTACTTGCCTCAGGAGTCATCGTAGCCCTGCTCGATGCTCAGATGGCTGGTATCCTGCAGCGCTATTTCGCTGATTTTAGTTTTATGTTTTTAGCGGCAGCAGTCTTGCTCATTTTTATTGTGAACGAGAACTTAAACCACAAAAGCCCAACAGCTCGCTTACTAGCGAAAGTCCTGCTCATCCTAGTTGCGCTTAGTCTTTTGTACAGCAGCTTGCTGTGCTTTGTCCCTGAAACTGGATGGTATTCGGATGTATACCCATGGTCGTATCAGAGCGTGATAGAAATGTTTCAGTTCTGGTCATAGCCCTGTGGAAAGGCTATGAGACGCATCCACATTTCCAACCACTCACCGATTTGAGAGCCCTTACTATCTTGCTCCTAAGGCATAGCCCTCCACGTGAGATGGAGATACTGCTATCATAGTCCATCTGATGTAATTTGCCTTGAGCGCGGCTCAGTAAGGCGAGGAATCAGGCATCAGGCGAATACAATGCGGTTCGTACAGCGCTTAGAACCCTGCCCCTTTCCAAGTCCGATGGGGTATTCGGTCAAAGCTAAACCCCTTTTAAGGAGACATGTATGACAAGAGAACTTGTAACCATGGACGGCAATAATGCAGCAGCTTATGTTTCATATGCCTTTACAGAAGTCGCAGGCATATACCCGATTACACCCTCAAGCCCTATGGCAGATCTCGTAGATCAGTGGTCAGCTGCAGGACAGAAGAATATTTTTGGCACGACGGTAAAAGTGTGTGAAATGCAATCTGAAGGCGGTGCAGCCGGTGCGCTGCATGGTTCTTTGGCAGTCGGGGCATTGAGTACCACCTATACCGCTTCGCAGGGCCTTCTTCTTATGATTCCCAATATGTATAAAATGGCTGCTGAAATGCTTCCAACTGTTTTTCATGTGAGCGCTCGTGCCGTTGCTACCCATGCTCTGAGCATATTCGGCGATCATTCGGACGTTATGGCTTGTCGACAGACTGGTTTTGCAATGCTTGCGGAAAGCAACGTCCAAGAAATTATGGACCTTTCGGCTGTAGCCCACCTATCTGCTATTAAAGGGCGAGTGCCCTTCATAAACTTTTTTGATGGCTTCCGCACGTCCCATGAAATACAGAAAATTGCTGTATGGGATTACGACGATCTAGCAGATATGTGCGATATGGATGCCGTTCGCGAATTTAGAAAACACTCCCTCAACCCCGAGCGTCCAGCTATGCGGGGTTCTCATGAAAACGACGATATTTTCTTCCAGCATAGGGAATCGATCAATAGCCACTATGATGCTTTGCCAGAAATCGTAGAAAACTGCATGGCCGATGTTAATAAGAAATTAGGCACCGACTATCAGCTCTTTAACTACTATGGCGCCCCTGATGCAGATCGGGTCATCGTTGCTATGGGATCCTTTTGCGATGTTGTCGAAGAGGTTATCGATTATCTGAATGCGAACGGCGAAAAAGTCGGTCTTGTAAAAGTTCGTTTGTATCGTCCCTTTGTGTCAGAGAAGTTTGCTGCCGCTTTACCAGCAACGGTATCCAAAATTGCTGTTATGGACCGCACGAAAGAACCAGGCTCCGTAGGAGAGCCTCTGTATATGGACGTAGTCCATGCCCTGACACAGATGAACAGATGTGATTTGACTGTTGTTGGCGGACGTTACGGGCTCGGATCTAAAGACACCCCGCCATCCTCCGTATTTGCTATTTATAAAGAGCTTGAGAAGGATGAGCCTGCGCGCGAGTTTACCGTAGGCATTGTGGACGATGTCACCCATCTCTCCCTGCCCGAGAGCTCTTCCTGTCCTGATACGGCCGCCGCTGGTACAGTTGAGTGTAAGTTCTGGGGTCTCGGCGGAGACGGTACGGTCGGAGCCAATAAAAACTCTATCAAAATTATTGGCGATAATACTGATAAGTATGTACAAGCGTATTTCCAGTACGACTCGAAGAAAACTGGCGGCGTAACAATAAGCCACTTACGTTTTGGTGATACAGCCATTAAGAGCCCCTACTATGTAAGCAAAGCTGACTTTATCGCATGCCATAACCCTTCGTATGTAACGAAGAACTTTCCGATGGTGCAAGACGTAAAACCTGGCGGTATTTTTATGGTTAACTGCCAGTGGAGCCCCGAAGAGCTTTCTCAGCATTTGAGCGCTGATGCAAAGCGATACATTGCGAGTAACAACATAAAGCTTTTCACTATCAACGCGATTGATTTGGCTGCTGAAATCGGTATGGGGAAGCGCACCAACACCATCCTTCAATCAGCATTCTTCGCACTTTCAAAGATTCTTCCTCAAGAAGAAGTTGTCCAATACATGAAGGATGCGGCGACTGAATCCTATCAATCAAAGGGACAGAACATAGTTGAAATGAACCATCGTGCTATCGAGCTTGGTACTGAAGCTTTTGTGGAGCTTGAGGTTCCTGCCTCTTGGGCAGATGCTGTTGACGAGCTTGCGGTCCAGGGAATTGAGGGCGAAGCCGACCTTGTCGAAATGGTTACTGGCATCATGAAGCCCGTTGGGCGTATGGACGGCAACAGCCTCCCGGTGTCTGCTTTTTCAGCACATGTCGATGGGCAGTTCGAACTTGGGGCTGCTGCGTACGAAAAACGCGGTGTTTCGGTCAATGTGCCGACCTGGGATGCGGACTCCTGCATTCAGTGCAATCAATGCTCCTTTGTATGTCCCCACGCCACCATCCGTCCCTTTGCCTTAACGGCAGATGAAGCAGCTGCTGCCCCTGAGACGACTCGACTTGTAGCAATGAAGGGGAAGGGGAATGAGGATTATCAGTACACCCTTGCTATCTCCCCACTCGATTGCATGGGCTGCGGTGTCTGTGTTGTGCAATGTCCTACCGACTCTCTGACGATGGTGTCTGCTGAAGATGAATTTGATCAGCAGGATGTGTTCGATTACTGTGTGTCAGAAGTAGCCGATAAACCTGAAATACAAAACACAAGCCTTAAAGGGAGCCAGTTCAAAAAGCCGCTTCTCGAGTTTTCGGGAGCCTGCGCTGGTTGTGCGGAGACTGCCTATGCTCGCCTCGTTACACAGTTGTTCGGCGACAGAATGTTTATAGCAAATGCAACAGGATGCTCTTCGATTTGGGGAGGACCTGCTGCTACATCTCCTTATACTGTGAACAAAGATGGCTTCGGGCCCGCCTGGTCGAATTCCTTATTTGAGGACAATGCAGAACATGGCCTTGGCATGTTATTAGGCCATGAGGCAGTTCGTTCCAAGCTGCTGGCTGAAACCGAGCAGCTCATAAGCTTGGATGGAGCAAACGATGACCTTAAGGCATCTGCTCAGGCATGGATTGAGTCGTGCAATCAGTCGGAAGAAAGCAAACAAGCTTCGAGTAATTACGTGAAACAGCTTGAAATTCTCGCTGCCGCCGATGAAGGGGAGGCGAGCCGCCTTGCTGCCTCTGTTTTAGAAAATAAGGAATATCTCACCAAGAAGTCTGTCTGGATATTCGGAGGCGATGGTTGGGCTTACGATATTGGATATGGCGGTCTTGACCATGTGCTTGCTTCTGGCATGGATGTAAATGTGTTCGTGTTCGACACTGAGGTGTATTCCAATACTGGTGGACAGGCATCAAAAGCTTCGAACATCGGGCAAGTTGCCCAATTTGCTGCTGCTGGTAAAGAGACAAAGAAAAAGAGCCTTGCGGAGATGGCCATGGGCTATGGCTATGTGTATGTAGCACAGGTGGCTATGGGTGCCAAGCCCGCACAAACCCTTAAGGCAATTGTCGAAGCAGAGGCCTATCCAGGACCATCTCTGATTGTTGGGTACTCGCCTTGCGAAATGCACTCTATCAAGGGTGGTATGGCAAATTGCCAGGAGGAGATGAAGAAAGCAGTCGAAAGCGGCTATTGGAACTTACTTCGCTTTAATCCGCAAGCCCCTGTTGGAAAAAAATTCATACTTGACTCCAAGGCCCCTGACGGGAGCTATCAAGACTTCCTGATGAACGAAGCCCGCTATAGTCGTTTGACTCGGGAATTCCCCGATAGAGCTACAGAATTATTCGCTCGTAATGAAAATGTAGCTGTAAAACGTTATAATCACCTTCTTAAGCTTCAGGACCTTTATTCTGAGGAATAGGATTTGGCCGTGAGGTGTAGTGTTTTGGCTTAGGTGGAAAGAAATAGAGGTTTGAGTAACATCGAACCTCTATTCTTGTGTAGTATGCTAGTATGTAAAACGTTTTGTTGAAAAATGGAAGGAATGGACAATGATTGATGTACCACTGATCCTCGGCCTTGTCGCCGGTGTGATTGCAGTCGTGTATGCAGGTATTCTAATTACTCGAGTGAATAGCCTGCCTGCAGGCAACGACAAAATGCAAAGCATCGCTTCGGCAATTCAAGAGGGGGCTATGGCGTACCTGAAACGCCAGTATCGCACGATTGCTATCGTGGCTGTTATCGTAGCAGTAATCCTGCTTATTCCTGGGTTTTTCGGAGTTGCAGGTTTTGGTATTTGGACTGCCATCGGGTTCTTGCTGGGCGGTGTAGCTTCTGCTGCTGCTGGGTTTATTGGAATGAGCATTTCTGTTCGTGCTAATACTCGCACCGCTGAGGCAGCGCGTGATGGTCTGCCTAAGGCCCTGCGGGTGGCTTTTCAGTCGGGAACGGTTACGGGTATGTTCGTAATTGGGCTTGGCATTCTCTCAGTTACCATAATGAGCCTTTTGGTTGTTTTTGGCGTTGCTGAGTGGTCAGCACTGATCGGGCTCGGTTTTGGAGGTTCCCTCATTTCGGTGTTCGCACGTTTGGGTGGAGGCATTTTTACTAAAGCTGCTGATGTTGGTGCCGACCTTGTAGGTAAGGTAGAGGCAGGCATCCCCGAAGACGATCCTCGCAACCCTGCAGTTATTGCAGATAATGTGGGCGATAATGTTGGCGACTGCGCCGGTATGGCTGCAGATCTCTTTGAAACCTATGTAGTAACCACGGTTGCTGCGATGCTTATCGGCAGCCTTGCCTTCGGTCAAGCAGGTTTCGGAGTGGCCATAGGTTTCCCCCTGGTTATTGGAGCGGTTTCCATCCTAGCTTCTATCATAGGTACTTTGTTTGTGAAGATGAGCCCAAATGGAACTATTATGGGTGCTCTTTATAAAGGCTTATGGGTTGCAGCAATTATTGCAATTATCCTGTTCTTCCCGGTATGCCAGTGGCTCATACCTCAGGTTGATGTGACAAACACAGCACTTGCTCCGGCAGGCTTAAGCGCTATTTCAGTTTGGATTTGCGCCGTTTTTGGCGTTATTCTTACCGCAGGCATGGTATATGTGACGGACTACTACACATCTTCCACCAAAAAGCCTGTTGAGGGGATTGCAAAAGCCTCTGAGACAGGTCATGCAACCAATATTATCGAGGGTCTTGCTGTTGGCATGGAGGCTACGGGCTTACCGATTCTCATGATCGTTATCGCTACCCTGGTCAGCTACTTTCTCGGTGGCATCTTCGGTATTGCCGTTGCGGCACTTTCCATGCTTTCTATGGCTGGTATCGTTGTTGCAATCGATTCCTTCGGTCCGGTAACCGATAACGCTGGCGGTATTGCTGAGATGGCAGGTCTTCCCGACAGCGTTCGCGAAAACACTGACGCCCTTGATGCAGTAGGGAACACGACAAAAGCTGTTACCAAGGGTTATGCTATCGCGTCTGCCGCCTTGGCTGCAGTTGTGCTTTTTTCAGACTTTACCCATACCATTACCGAACAGACTGGCGTTGTTTTAGCCTTCGATCTTTCGAGTCCTTTCGTACTCGTCGGTCTCTTTATCGGCGGTCTCTTACCGTATCTCTTTGCTTCTTTAGCTATGACTAGTGTGGGTAGAGCAGCTGGCGGAGTTGTTGAAGAAGTACGCCGTCAGTTCAGGGAAATCCCTGGCATCATGGAGGGCACAGGTAAACCTGATTATGCTAAATGCGTTGATTTGGTTACCCAAAGCGCTTTGAAGGAAATGATCCTTCCTGCCGCTATCCCGGTCTTTACTCCTGTTTTAGTCCTTATCCTTGGCTTCATTTTGAAGGCAATCGGATTTGAAGGTGCGTTTGAGTTCACTTCACTGGTACTCGGAGGCGCTTTGGTAGGAACGATTGTCACAGGCCTTTTCCAGGCTATCTCGATGACATCTGGCGGCGGTGCTTGGGACAATGCCAAGAAGCTCATTGAAGAAGGAAAATTTGGAGGAAAGGGTTCTTTCGCTCATCAGGCTGCTGTAACTGGCGATACGGTTGGCGACCCCTATAAAGATACTGCAGGCCCCGCCTTGAACTCTATGATTAAGGTGTTCAATATCGTAGCGCTTTTGCTTGTACCGGTATTGGCTTTGCTTGCTGGCTAAGCGTTAGTACGTAAAAACATATAGCTGCCGAGTTACAATCGGCAGCTTTGGTCTGTATCAGTAGCTATGTCTTACAGATCGTCAGACGGGGTCTTTTTAAGACCCCGTCTTGTATGTGCGCCAGGCAACACACCTTGTTCGATTGCGCGATGAGCTTCCAAACGCTTCATCGGTTTAAGATAATTTCCTTCAAGCCATTTTTGCGAGTCAGCATATTAGGTGTACAAAGCTTTAGACGTACGCAGTTCCAAGATAGTGCCCAGTAAGAAGGGATCTCCTTCTTACTGCTGCAAAAGTTTTTCTATAGTTGCTATCTTTACACAGCACACAAATACATCCATGGCGATATCAAGTTCCTCAAGAGGAGGAAATGTCGGCGCAATGCGAATATTGCTATCGTCGGGATCTTTGCCATAGGGATAGGTGGCACCGGCGCCCGTCATTACAACGCCAGCTTCTCGAGCAAGATCCACGATGCGCTTTGCCGTGTGGTGGGGGGCGTAAAAGGAAACGAAGTATCCTCCTTGCGGAGTAGTCCACGAGCCACAGTCGTTCTCCTGTAAGCCCTGCTCGAGTTTTTTAAACACGAGCTCGAACTTTGGGCGAAGGATGGCGGCATGTTTCGCCATATGAGAAGTGAGCCCTTCTGCATCTTTTAAAAAGAGAGCATGTCGGAGCTGGTTCATTTTGTCATGGCCAATAGTCTGTACTCCCATACGCTTTTTCATTTCATGGAGGTTTTCTGCGCTGGCAGCATATGCCGAAATGCCTGAACCCGGAAAGGTTACTTTTGAGGTTGAAGCAAACTTGAAGTACCGATGGGGATTACCAGCCTTTTCGCAAGCATCTCCTATGTCGAGGAGTTGGTCTTGCTGGCTCGCATCCTTATAGAGGTGATGCACGCTATATGCGTTATCCCAAAAGATTCGGAAGTCATCTGCAGCGCATTCCATTGATGCGAGGCGGGTGACTACCTCGTTGGAATAGCTGATACCATCGGGATTGGAATATTTAGGGACACACCAGATGCCTTTAATCGAGGGATCGGAAATGACGAGTTTTTCTATCTCGTCCATATCAGGACCTTCTTCGGTCATAGACACAGGAATCATGGTGCAGCCAAAGTATTCAGTAATACTGAAATGACGGTCATATCCAGGAACAGGACAGATCCATTTGATTTCCTCGTAGGTACTCCAAGGCTTCGACCCTAAAATGCCGAAACTGAAGCAGTGCGCAAAGGTATCGTACATAAGATTAAGGCTTGCATTGCCATAGATGATTACATTTTGAGGATCCTCATCAAGCATAAAGCCCATGAGATTTTTGGCTTCAGCAAGGCCATCTAAGACCCCGTAGTTCCGACAGTCGATCCCCTCCTCATTTTTATACTGCGAAGAAGAATTCAAAACATCTAGCAGGGGCATACTCAGATCAAGTTGAGAGGAGGATGGCTTTCCGCGTGCCATGTTAAGTTTTAGGTTCTTTGCTTTAAAACTAGCATACTCATCCATTACATCTTTTTGTGCGGCTTCGAGCTCAATAGTCGACATTTTTCCATAGCTTGTCATGTGATTCCTCTCACTTTTTACCAGTTAAAACCTTTATACAGAAAATCTTTACTGTAAGCTTCTCAAATAAAGTATAATCCTAAACCGTGTCTCAAGTTGCGTTTTCGTGCAATTAGTATAAGAAGAGAGGGATTATGAAATCCAGCGATTTTTGGGTGCTAGCCGCCATGGCGGTTTATTTTATCGTCATTATCACCATAGGTTTTGTTTTTGCTAAACGTTCGAATGCTTCATCTGAGAATTATTTCATTGGTGGAAGAAAACTTGGGCCTTGGTTAACGGCATTCTCAGCTGAATCATCCGACATGAGCGGCTGGCTTTTAATGGGAGTACCCGGGCTTGCCTATTTCTATGGTGCATCGGATGCTATGTGGACGGCAATAGGTATTGCAATTGGCACGTATCTTAACTGGAAGCTGGTCGCGAAGCGCCTCAGAAAATACTCCGAGGTAGCGAACAACTCAATCACCCTGCCGGATTATTTTTCTAATAGGTTCCGTGACGATAAAAAAATACTGATGACCATCGCGGCACTTGTCATCCTTCTCTTTTTTAGCATTTATCTAGGTAGCTGCTTTGTAACTGTAGGCCGCTTGTTTTCCACCTTATTCGGCTTCGACTATGCGACTATGATGGTTGTAGGTGCTCTCGTAGTATTTATATATACCTTTGTAGGCGGCTACCTTTCGGTAAGTGCTACTGATTTAGTCCAAGGTACCTTAATGTTCGTTGCATTAATCGTTATTTTTGTGGGCAGCATAGTTCAGGCAGGCGGCCTAGACAATGCCGTAGCTTTCTTGCGGGATATTCCAGGATTTTTAAGTGGAACTCAAATAGCAAATCCTTTATTGGACGCTTCGGGACATCAGATGTCTGAACAAGGTAATCCCTTATTCGGTGAGCCAGGGGAGTACGGTATTATCGCCATCATCTCCTGTCTGGTGTGGGGTTTGGGGTACTTCGGTATGCCGCAGGTCCTCATACGCTTCTTCAGTATCCGTCACTCGAGCGAAATCAAACAATCGCGGGTCATTGCGATGGTTTGGGTTGTAATTTCCCTTGCTGCTGCGGTATCAATCGGTCTCATCGGTCGGGCCGCCCTTCCTGTTGCGTTTACAACGCAGGCGACGGCTGAAAGCATCTTCATCGTTCTGTCGCAAATGCTTTTACCAGCCTTTTTTTGCGGACTGGTAGTGTCCGGAATACTCGCGGCATCGATGAGTTCCTCATCGGCATATATGATCATTTCAAGTTCGGCCATAGCCCAAAATATTTTCAAGGGACTTTTTAAAAAAGATGCAAGCGATAAGCAGATCATGATGGTCGCCCGTATTGCCATGATCATCATACTGTTTCTGGGAGTTCTTATTGCGATGGATGAAAGCTCTTCCATCTTTATGGTCGTGTCGTATGCTTGGGCTGGCTTTGGTGCCTCGTTTGGCCCCCTGATGCTCTTTAGCCTCTATTGGCGCCGTACAAACAAATGGGGTGCCCTTGCAGGAATGATAACTGGAGCATCTACCGTTTTAATATGGCACGAGCTCATTAAGCCCCTTGGCGGTATTTGGGGAATATATGAAATTCTGCCAGCATTTATTCTAGCATCGATAGCAATAGTAGTAGTTTCCCTGCTTACGAAGCCTCCATCGGAAGAGATACAGCATGAATTTGATACCTATATGGACGCTGACATTTAAATTGCCGCGCTCATTCAAAAAGTGAGTCTACCGTCATATAGGCTCACGTGTTTTATTTGGATGAGAGTTTTAGGCTTTGTGTCTCGTCTTGAAAAAGTAGGTAAATATGTGGAAGAAATTAGGAGAAAATAGCATGGGGGAAGTTATAATCCTAAAGCGGACGGGGTCAAAGTGCCTTTATGCTCTTCTGGGTGCTCCTTTTAGTCAGAATGCGGCAGAAACGAAGGAATAGTGAAGATACGCCCGGGAGCGTGTTAACCGTTGACACCCTTCGATTCCTAGCGTAGAATTCTTCTGCTTGCCCGTTATGATGTAATGTGCGTGCAGGCGGGCAGCTTGATAATTACACATGAATGAGCATTTTTTCTTAAGACTTCACTACATTGAACGATGTAGGAGGAAGTACTTGTTTTGGGAGTGTGCCCGAGTGGTTAAAGGGGACGGGCTGTAAACCCGTTGCTTCGGCTTCCAAGGTTCGAATCCTTGCGCTCCCACCATTAACTTTAGAAAAGTATTACCAGGCCTTGCTGCGGCAAAGTACGTATGCCTGTGTAGCTCAGTAGGTAGAGCACTTCGTTGGTAACGAAGAGGTCACCGGTTCAAATCCGGTCGCAGGCTCCACTTTCTTTAAAGTTTGAAATATAGACGTTTAGTACCATCCAGGATACAGAAATTAAGACACGTATGCCGCTCACTGATGCGGCGGAAGCTTAGTTGTCACATTGTTTCCCCGTAGGATGTTAGTTAAATTGGCGGTGTAGCTCAGCTGGTTAGAGCACACGGTTCATACCCGTGGCGTCGGTGGTTCAAGTCCACTCACCGCTACCATAGATAGTTCGCATGCATCCATTCAGGTGCCTGCGTTATAGTAGGATTTTAGTATAATGAACAGGACGCGTGATACGCGTCTCTTTTCCACAGTTTTCCTTGAAGGAGGATGAATAATGGCTAAAGAGAAGTTTGAGCGCAGTAAGCCGCATATTAACATTGGCACCATCGGCCATGTTGACCACGGTAAAACCACTCTTACCGCTGCGATCTCTAAGACACTTTCTAGCAATGATGGATCTCACGGAACGGCAACCGCAGACTTTACCGAGTTTGCAGATATTGATAGGGCTCCCGAAGAGCGTGAGCGTGGTATCACCATTTCGATTTCGCATATCGAATATGAGACCGATGCTCGCCACTACGCCCATGTTGACTGCCCCGGCCATGCCGACTATGTCAAAAACATGATTACTGGTGCAGCTCAAATGGATGGCGCGATTCTTGTTATCGCTGCCACCGATGGTCCTATGGCTCAAACGCGCGAGCATATCCTGCTTGCTAACCAGGTAGGTGTTGACTACATCGTTGTATTCTTGAATAAATGCGACATGGTCGATGACGAGGAGCTTCTTGAGCTCGTTGAAATGGAAGTACGTGAGTTGCTTGACACTTACGGCTTCGCCGGGGATGACACCCCTATCATTCGCGGATCAGCACTGAAAGCACTTGAGGGTGAGCCCGAGTGGCAAGATAAGGTTTGGGAGCTCATGGATGCCGTTGACTCCTTCATTCCTACGCCCGAGCGCGATGTTGACAAACCCTTCCTTATGGCCGTTGAAGACACCATGACAATCACTGGTCGCGGAACCGTTGCGACTGGCCGTGTTGAGCGCGGAACGCTTAAGGTAAACGATGAGCTTGAAATCGTTGGTATTCGTGATACCTCCAAAACTGTGTGCACCGGAATCGAAATGTTCCGTAAATTGCTCGACAGTGCTGAGGCAGGGGACAACATCGGCTGCCTGCTTCGTGGAGTAAAGCGTGAAGATATCGTTCGCGGACAGGTATTATGCAAACCAGGCTCAGTAACCCCCCATACCTCTTTCATGGGTCAGGTATACATCCTAACAAAGGAAGAAGGTGGCCGTCATACGCCGTTCTTCGATGGCTATCGTCCACAGTTCTATTTCCGTACGACAGATGTAACGGGTATCGCCCATTTACCAGAAGGCACCGAAATGGTTATGCCTGGCGATAACATTGAGCTTCGTGGCGAACTGATTCATCCTATTGCTATGGAGGAAGGCCTTCGTTTCGCCATCCGCGAAGGTGGCCGCACGGTAGGTTCTGGTCGCGTTACAAAGATTTTGAAGTAGCACCTCGAAGCCTAGAATATAGTATTAATCGGTGCGGGATCTCAAACGTCCCGCACCTCATTGTTCATGTGTAGGGTATCTAAGCGCGAACATGATTAAATAAAAGGAGAATTCATGCGTACATTGGTCACATTGGCCTGCACAGAATGCAAGCGCCGTAACTATACGACCAAGAAGAACAAGCAGAATAGTCCTGACCGTATCGAGTTGAAGAAGTATTGCAAATGGTGCAATCAGCATACTGCACACAAGGAGACTCGTTAAGGCGTCAGGTGTAAAAGGAATAGGCCAGTAGCTCCAATTGGCAGAGCGGCGGTCTCCAAAACCGCATGTTGGGGGTTCGAATCCCTCCTGGCCTGCCAGCTTGTATGTACGAGCAGCTTGGATCAAGCTGCTTGTTGGCGTTATAGTGGGGAAGACACATTCCCCTTAAGCATAAAGGAAACTGATGGCAAAAAAATCGAAAACGCAGAGGGCAAAAGCATCGGCAGCGCGTGCTCGAAAAAAGACTGAGAAAGAACTTCAAGCCTCTGAGACTGCTGAACAAGTGGTAGTTGAAGAGCAGGAGCAGTCAAAGAAGAAGCTGTTTTCTCGTAAGAAAACAGAGAGTGCGACCAGTTTTGCTGAGGTAAAAGAGTCAAAGAAAAAGGAAATAAAACAAGAAAAAAAACCTGCTAAGAAAAAAAGGTTTAAATTTTTAAGAGACGTTCGTTCCGAATTAAGGCTTGTGACCTGGCCGACCAAAAAAGAAGTATTGCGTTGGTCGCTCGTTGTTGTCGGCGCCTTAATATTCTTTGGCTTATTCACGTACGTATTTGATATTTTGTTCCAGTCTCTGTTAACTCATTATTCCGGTTGGGGAGCGTAGAACGTGGCAAAGAAATGGTATGTACTCCATACTTATTCAGGATATGAGAATAAGGTAAAAAAGAACCTTGAGATCCGCATTGAGACAATGGGTTTAGAGGATTCTGTCTTCTCTATAGAAATCCCTACTGAAATGGTTACAGAAATCAAGGAAGGTGGACGAAGAATTGAGTCGGAAAAAAAAGTATTCCCCGGCTATGTCCTCGTTCGTATGGAACTTGACGACCGCAGCTGGGCGGCGGTTCGTAATACACCTGGGGTAACTGGGTTTGTGGGCAGTGAAGGAAAGCCACAGGCCTTAACAAGGGAAGAGTATACGAAGATTATGGGGCGTCCTGGCAAGGAAGCTCCGAAAAAAACTTCGACTAATCTTGAAGTTGGTCAGGTGGTTAAAGTTGTCACGGGGCCTTTAGCAGACTTCGACGGTATCATCTCTGAAGTATCGCCTGAAGCAAACAAGGTGAAGGTCATGGTTTCAATATTCGGAAGGGAAACTCCCGTCGAGCTGTCTTTTGATCAGGTGGCTAAAATTTAAATTTGACAACATAAGCAGCACATGCCTAGGTGGACAGGGCTTCTCATGTGCTACAGCTTTGTGTATAGATGTAATTAATGCTGTATCAGCTGAAAGGAAGTTTTAATGGCTGAGAAAAAAGTAACAGGTTTTATTAAGCTTCAAATTCCTGCAGGCGCTGCGAATCCAGCTCCTCCTGTAGGCCCTGCCTTAGGCGCTCAGGGCGTCAATATTATGCAATTCTGCCAAGCATTCAATGCTGAGACGCAGGATAAGTCTGGCACTATTATTCCTGTGGAGATTACGGTTTATGAAGATAAGACCTTTTCATTCATAACCAAGACTCCACCTGCATCAGTTCTTATCAAGGAAAAACTGGGTCTTTCGAATGGCTCAGGAGTTCCTCAGTTGCAAAAAGTAGGCACTCTTAGCATCGATCAGCTGCGTGAAATTGCTGAGACTAAACTCCCCGATCTTAATGCGAACACAGTAGAAGCCGCAATGGAGATTATTGCTGGCACTGCTCGTAGCATGGGTGTGGAGATAGAGGGCCGTGCTCCTAAAAAGGACTATGTTCCTTCTAAAAAACTTGCGGCAGCAATGGCTGGCTTAACTCTTGATGAGGATGAATAAGAAAGCATTATGTATATAGGAGTGGAAGAGCCTTACTGTGGCTCGTCATTACCACGAAAGGAACATCATGAAAAAATCTAAAAACTATGTAGCGGCACATGAAAAAATCGGAGACCAAACACTAGCACCCCTTGAAGCATTCACTCTTTTAAAAGAGGTAGCATGTGCTAAGTTCGATGAGACCGTGGAGGCTCATTTTCGTCTCGGTATTGATACCCGCAAAGCCGACCAGCAACTTCGTGGAACAGTCGGACTTCCTCATGGGTCAGGAAAGACGGTCCGTGTCGCTGTCTTCGCAGAAGGAGATGCAGCTCGAGCGGCCTTAGATGCCGGGGCTGACATCGTTGGGTCAGAAGATCTTATTGCTGATATTCAAGGTGGCATGCTCGACTTTGATGCAACTGTTGCAACCCCCGATCAAATGTCAAAAGTTGGCAGATTAGGAAAAATTCTCGGTACACGAGGCTTGATGCCCAATCCTAAACTTGGAACCGTTACGAACGATGTTGCAAAAGCAATACATGAGCTCAAGGGTGGCCGCGTTGAGTATCGTGCAGATCGCTATGGCATTGTGCATGTAATTATTGGAAAAGCCAGCTTCTCTGCGGAACAGCTAGCTGAGAACTACGGTACTGTATACGACGAGATTCTTCGTATGAAGCCTGCTGCGGCTAAGGGTCGCTACGTAAAAAATATTACCATTGCTTCTACTATGAGCCCAGGTATATCCCTTGACTCTTCAGTTGTGCGCAACTACAGCCAAGCTGCTGAATAGGGAGAAGCACGTAATTCTTAACATCTTGAAGCGTCTCCATAGGAGGCGCTTTTTTGATATTTCTTGCATGCTTCAACCATACGGATTTTTGATTAATTAGTACAAAAGAAAGCCCAGGAGATTACAATTAGCAGAGGCAAGCGGAAGGTTTGTAAGGATGAGATTTAGAGAACTCGACTTCGTTCCCATCGTTCTAGGTGGCGACATCAACACATATAGCATTGCAAGGGCTTTTTATGAGGCGTATGGCATTCAGTCCTACGTATTTGGAAAATATCCTACGGGCCCGAGCTACGGCAGCAAGATTGCAGTCTATGAAGCTGTGCCAGATATTGAAAGCGAAGAGGGCTTGTTAAGGACCGTTAGGCGTTGCATAGAAAGACATCCTCACAAGAAGATCATCCTTTTTGGTTGCAGTGATGGGTACGTCTCGTTAATCAAGAGGTGCATACATCAATTACCCCCCCTGTGTGTTGCCCCATATCCCGAATACGGGCTTATGGAGGAGCTGCAGAGGAAAGACTTCTTTTACGAATTATGCGAAAAGAATAATATTTCATATCCCGACACGTTAATTTATACGCAAGACATGGGCCTTAACTTTGAAATGAGCTTTCCATATCCTGTTATTCTGAAGGCATCGGAGAGCACGAGCTATTGGGAGCACGAGTTCGAAGGGCAGAAAAAAGTATATCTGCTCGACAATCGCCAGGAGCTAGAAGAAACTATCGAGAAGATTTATTCAGCTGGATACGAGAATCCTCTTATCATTCAGGACACCATTCCTGGAAATGATGAATTTATGTACGTAGTTACCTCTTATTCCAACCAAGATGGCAAAGTTGAAATGATGTGCCTAGGACACGTTCTTCTTGAAGAACATACGCCGAAAGGCCTTGGAAACCACGCGTGTATTATTACGGAATTCAATGAGGACCTCCTGGAGCAAACCCGAGCATTGCTTGAAGGCATGGGGTATGTTGGATTTTCAAATTTTGATATTAAGTACGATCAGCGTGATAAAAAGTTCAAATTCTTTGAGTTAAATACGCGGCAAGGAAGAAGCAATTACTATGTGACCGGTTCTGGTTACAACATTGTGGAATACGTTGTCGAAGATCTTATATATGGAAGAAAAAAGGAGCTCAGTTTTGTTCAAAATGAACATCTCTGGATGGTTGTACCTCGGTCTGTAGCATTCTCTTACGTTAAGGACAAGCAGACGAAAGAAAAAATGCGAGACCTTATAAAAAAGAAAAAGTTTGTCAATCCGGTCTTCTTAAAAGGAGATCTTGCTCCTGGGCGTCTCTATCGTTTGCTCAGAACCCATTTCGGGCATTTTAAGAAATACAAAAAGTTTTATAGTTAAAGAAGCATACGAGCTTTGGTGGCGCATCTCTTACTAGCTAGGGTTTGTAGGACTTACGAAGAATTCACGCAAGCGGCTTGTGAAGAACAGATAAATTGAGCAGTTCAGAAAGTCGAGCAATATGGAATATTTTTCTTTACAAAGGTATAAAGAACTCCTCCAAGAGCATGGTTTTCTCATCGATGCAGACCTGTTTGATATGGCACATGAGACCGTTCGAGGCCTCTGCTATAACTCAAGGGACGTGGAGGAAGGCACACTTTTTGTTTGTAAAGGACGAGCATTTAAAGAAGAGTATTTACGTGAGGCAAAAGAATTAGGTGCTCTCGCTTACGTGAGTGAATGTGTGCATGAAGGAGTGGGATTGCCACACCTGATTGTGAACGACATACGTCCCGTTATGCCCGTCATAGCTGATGCATATTTCTGCTCTCCGCAAAACAAGCTGACTTTGATCGGAGTGGGGGGGACCAAAGGGAAGACGACAACGGCATTTTATATCAAAGCAATTTTCGATGCGATGCTGGCCGCGCAGTCGCTTCCTGCATGCGGAATCCTTTCTTCTATATGCAGTTTTGATGGGAGAACAGAGAAAACATCACAAAATACGACACCTGAGGCAATCGAGCTATACCGCCATCTTGCAAATTCTGTCGACAATGGTGTTTCATACATGGTCATGGAAGTTACGAGTCAGGCGTTGAAGTACCATCGGGTCGATGGGCTTCACTTTGACATAGGGATATTCCTCAATTTTTCTGAAGATCATATCAGCCCCGCAGAACATAGTGATTACGAAGACTATCTATCGGCAAAGATGAAAATGTTTTCGCAGGTGGACCATGCGATAGTCAATTTTGAAACGGCTGAGCGCGATAGGGTGCTGTTGTCGGCGCAAGAGGCAAATGATGTGATTCTGTTTAGCACTGAGCATTCTGGGGTTGATTATTTCGCTTATAATGTCCAAAAAACAGGGCAAGGAAGTAGTTTTTTCGTCCGAGGCGAAAAATATGAAATACCTATGCCGGGTTTGTTCAATGTTGATAACGCGCTCGCAGCGGTAGCCGCCGCTTCTTTTTGCAGTATAGATATTGGGTTTATACAAAGTGGTTTACAAGAGGCTAAGGTTAAAGGAAGAATGGAAATTTATCGAAGCCTTGATGAAAATATTATCGTGGTTGTCGATTACGCTCATAACAAGCTAAGCTTTGAAAATCTTTTTTCTTCGCTAAAATCGGAGTTCCCCGAGTACAGAATAATTGCTGTATTCGGTGCGGTGGGTGATAAAGCCATTCAAAGGAGAAAAGAGCTCGGTCAGGTGGCAGGAGCTTATGCCGATAAGGTCATTCTGACTGCGGACGAACCCGGCTTTGAGGATGTGGGAGACATATGCCAGCAAATAGCCGTACATGTAAAAAAAGAAAATTGCCCTTTTCTTATTATTGAGGATAGGACTGAAGCCGTCGCAGAGGCTTTTAATCATATCCAGGGCAAAACCCTGATAGTGCTCGCTGGGAAGGGGCATGAAACGCGCATGAAGATAAAGGACCGGTACATTGAGCGGCCGGCGGATGCTGAACTTGCAAGCAAGTATTTACACGAATACGATGAACTCCATCACGGCTAAGACGACCTTGTGTGGTCTCTGACAAACGAGTGGGAGTTTATGAGGATTAACATGTCCAAAGAGAAGAAAGATACACTATGAGCGGATTTACAGGGTTTTATGATGAACATATTTCTAACAAAGATGAGATCATTGCTGACATGGGGCAGCGTATTGAACACCGAGGTCCCGATGGGTCCGGGTTTTACACGGATACACATATCGCGATGAATTTTCGCTATTTAGACACAGGCATGCCCGGAGACGCAGCACAGCCCTTCCATAGTGCCGATGGCTTGTATGTAGTAGTTTTTGACGGCACGATTTCCAATTATGAGAGCATAAGAAAGGATCTCGTTGAGCTTCACGGTGTTGAGTTTCAGTCCCGGTCTGACGTCGAACTAGTCTCTCACGCATTTAAGGTCTACGGGGAGGGAGTAGCAGCTCAGCTTCAAGGGTCCTTCGCTTTTCTTGTATACAACAAACAAGATCACAGCCTTTATGGGGCAAGGGATTATTTTGGTGTCAAGCCTTTCAATTACGCGAAAATGGGAGACGCTTTTCTGTTCGGCTCCGAGATAAAGTCCTTTCTATCCCACCCCTCCTTCGAAAAAAACTTCAATAAGCAGGCTTTAAAGCTGTATTTGATGTTCCAATACACGCCGAACGAAGAGACTATGTTTAAGGGCGTGTATAAGCTTAAACCAGGGACGTACTTTACCTATGATGGTGAGGTGTTTGTAACTAAGCCTTACTTTGCGATCGATTACAAGCAGGAGCCTATGAGTTTTGAGGAGGCAGTTGAGCGCATAAAACAGCTGGTGCAAGATTCTGTTGATCGCAACCAAATGAGTAATGCAAAGACGGGGTCCTTCCTTTCGGGCGGTGTAGATTCGAGCTATATCGCGTCATCCGTAAAGCCCATGAAAACCTATTCGATAGGGTTTGGAATGGATGGCTTTGATGAAACCGAACTTGCACATGAACTCAGCAATCTTTTAGGGATGGAAAACGTGCGTCGAACCATAAGCTCCAAGGAATTTTTCGAAGCTTTGCCACGTATACAATATTATTCTGATGAGCCTCATGCTAATCTATCGGCTGTTCCTCTCTATTTCCTTTCAAGCATGGCATCGAAGGACATAAGAATAGCCCTTTCAGGAGAAGGCGCTGATGAGCTATTCGGAGGATATGATACGTACTTAGAGGGCGTTTCAGATAAAGTGTATAAGCTTTTTCCGCTCAGCTTACGTAAGAAGCTTGCTTCATGGGCCTCAGACAGGCCGTATTTCAAAGGACAGGGTTTTATAGAGCGTAATGCATATTCCTTTGAGGACTCCTATACGGGACAGTCGCATATCATGGGGAATGAAGAGGCGAATGAGGTTTTATCCGATGCGTATAGAAGCGATATCCGCTTTCAGGATATTACAAAGCCATACTTTGACCAGGCCCAAGACTGGGATGACTTACATAAAAAAATGTATTTTGATATGCACGTATGGCTTCCTTACGATATTCTTCTTAAAGCAGACCGCATGACGATGGCCCACTCTCTGGAGGTTCGTGCTCCCTATCTCGACATGGCAGTATGGAACTTTGCGAGGACTCTTCCGAGCGAGCATTGTGTCAAAGGGAAGAAGTCTAAACGAGCTTTTCGGGAGGCGGCCTTAACAAAAATCCCGAGCGAATGGGCTCAACGTCAAAAGATTGGATTTCCTGTACCTATCTGCGCCTGGTTGCGAGAGGATGTTCACTATGCCCAGGTAAAAGAACTGTTTGAGCAAGAGTATACGGGTGAAATATTTAATCAAGAAAAACTATTAGAGCTATTGGAAGATCACAAAAGTGAAAAGGCGAACAACCATAGAAAGATATATACCATATATGCATTTCTTCTCTGGTACGAGCAATACTTTGTCCTAGCTTAGAGGGATCCTCATCTTTGTCGTACGGAAATAATTTTTGCTATTTGTTTAGTGGTATACTTCAAAGCAATACATAGAGGGCATACGAAAGGCGCAAGAAGCATGATTATAAGGAAATCTCGCTCAGAGATTGAGGCTATGAAAGAGGCGGGACGTTTATCCGCGCGAGTTTTGAGAGAAGTCGGTTCGCGAGTTCAGCCAGGTATATCTACGTTAGAGCTCGATCAAATTGCGGAATCCCTCATTCGTTTGGAAGGCGGAGTTCCCGCATTTAAAGGCTATGGTGGTTTTCCTGGTTCTATTTGTGCCTCTCTCAACAACGAGATTGTTCACGGTATTCCTTCAGCGAATGTTATTTTGCAAGAAGGTGATATCATTTCGATAGACACGGGAGCTATTGTCAATGGTTGGGTAGGGGATAATGCCTGGACCTTTCCAGTTGGAAAAATTTCCGATGAAAAACAACGCCTTCTTGATGTTACCGAGCAATGCATGTGGGCTGCCCTAGACGCTGCGCGAGTAGGAAATCGCCTGGGAGATATCGGTGCCGCTGTGCAAGAAATAGCAGAGGAAGCTGGCTACGGGGTGGTACGCGAATATGTCGGCCACGGCATCGGGCGTAATATGCATGAAGAACCTAACGTCCCAAACTTCGGAAAAAGAAACACAGGAATTAAGCTTGAAGCCGGTATGGTTTTAGCCATAGAGCCTATGGTTAATATAGGGACCCATAAAACACAGCCCATGCCTGACGGCTGGCTTGTATGTACCGCAGATGGCTCGGATTCGGCTCATTTCGAAAAGACAATAGCTATTACTGAAGAGGGTGCCGTCATCCTTACGACAGAAGAGCGGTATCGTCGACCGGTATCATGAACACGCATGCAAAAAAGAAATTAGGAGTAATAGGCGGTCTTGGCCCTTTGGCCACCGTACGCTTCTTCGAACGTGTAGTACATTTCACGAAGGCTGAAAAAGATCAGGATCATCTCGAGATCTGTATCTTAAGCCGCCCTCAAACGCCTGACAGGACAGCCTTTTTAACAGGCGAATCCCAGGACTGTTTTGTTGAACCCCTACAAAAGACTGCTCGCGAACTCGAAGAGATGGCTTGTGAAGTGATTGCATTAACCTGCAATACTGCCCACACCCGCTACGAGGAGATTTCCAGCGTTTTGAAGAAAGCGCATCTCATCAATATGGTCGAAGAGACAAGGAATCACCTCGAACGGAAAAAAATCTACCGATGCGGAATACTAGCAACAAAGGGAACTATATCTACAGGTCTGTACCAGGATATGTTTGGGCGTGTCGGTATAGAGGCGGTGGCTCCCGACGTAGAAGGCCAGCAGCTACTTACGGATATCATTTATAAAGACATAAAAGGGGGGACAGTCCCGCCTTTTGAGAAGCTTTTGCCCCTTGTGAAGTATTTTGAACAAGAAGCTTGTGAAGCCCTTGTTTTGGCATGTACCGAGCTTTCTGCCCTGGATGCTCCTTCATGTATTGAGGGCATGGAAATCGTTGACGCCCTCGATGTGCTAGCCGTCTCTGCCATCGAGAGATGCGGTGCAGAAGTAGACGTCAAGCACGTCCCAGCCTTCTTTTTATCGTCGAAATGAGATGTACAATAAATGCTGTTTCCTTAACCTTGAATTTCAAGGCGAGTCCAAAGCTTGTAAAAATACTGGCAAGTCCTGCAATCACGATATAGGCAAGTGCAGTTAGAATGTTGCCATCGATAGGAGCTATACATCTTTCGAGTATATAAAGCAACCCCGCTCCGACCACTGCTCCTATGAGCCCGACAGCAAGCCCGGAAACCGCAGCTTTCAAGGTCGAACGAAATCCCATGCGACCAAAGTATTTTCGGAGATACATAAAGAGCAGGCCATCGCATATAACAAAAAAAAGCATTTCAGCCAAGGCGATGCTTGAGATAGGAATAGGCAGGATTCCCTGGCTCGCAAGGCTTGCTGCGATAAGTGTCAGTGCGATTTGAAAAAGCGCGCAGGCGCTTCCCACAAGCGCAAAAACATTGAGCTTTCTCATGGTGCTAAACACTCTTTGGAAGTAGGTATTAATGCCATAAAAAGGCAGAGCGAGCGCGAATACGCTGAGATATATAGCAACTTCTTGTATGTTCTCCGAAGTAAAAGCCCCTGCGTGATAGAGCGAAATGAGGGGAGAGGCAAAAACTATCAAGTAAAACATGAAAGGTATCATAAGGAAGATAATCTGATTCGAACCTGAGACGATGGCGCGTTTAACCCCTTCGATATCCTTATCGGCATACATCGATGCCAGTTCGGTGAAGAGGGCCGTTGAAAGGGGAACGACGAGGAACGAGTAGGGGAGGGTGAACCACATACGGGCGTAGAATATAATGGAAGGCCCATTTTCTGCAAAGCTGTACGAAGCTGCCGTTTGTGTCGAGGTTACCACGAAAGAATAGACCATGATGATGAAGGCAGGCACGCCGATACTCAGCGTCTCCTTCAGGGCAGGATCCTTCCAGTTAATGTGAAAGCGCAGGCGTATGCCATTGCGTCTCACGGAGGGAAGCTGGATAAGCATCTGGACAACAACGCCAAAAGGATTGCCGATGGCTATGACGTACAGGGCGAGTTCAGCATTGAAAGGCGCAAGGAAATAGTAAGCAAAAAAAGTGCTTATTACTATTAGGTTATTGAAGGCTGGCGCAAGGTTTGACCAAAGATAGTCCCGGTTAGCATTCAACAGACCGGACATGATGGCGCTTGCTCCATAGAAAATAATTTGAATTGCGAAAAATTGAAAGAAGAATACTGCTTGGCCCATTTCGCCCTGGTCACTCAAGAAGCTTTGAGTGTAGATAACGACCGAAGGGAATAGCATGCAGAGTATCGATATCAAGCCTAAGAACAATAGAACAATGGATAAGAGGCTCGATGCAAAGTCGTTAGATGCTTTTGCACCCAGTTTTCGTTTTACTGAAAGATATACAGGGAGAAAAGCGGTGACCAGTAATCCCCCAGCAACCAGTTCATACAGCATGTAAGGAAGGTTGTTTGCTATCTGATACGAGCTGGAGAGAAGAGTAGCTCCCAGAGCAAAAGCCATCGTCCAAGTTCTGATGAAGCCTGTTATCCGCGAAACAATAACACAGGCGCTCATAAGGAGGGCGGAGGAGCCTACGGAAGGAGTGCGTGCCAGAGCGACACCTTCCACGCCCTCTTTTGTCTGAATATGGGTTTTGCGAGGTGGTTCGTGTGATAGCTCGGAACCTAAAGCTTTTTCTTGCCCAGCGCCATTTTCGTGACACTTTGTTTTGTCTCTGTCTATATGTTTTGCTCGCAGGAGCTTGTTGGGCATATGGTTTTCCTAGCTATTGGTTATAATAGGTATTGTTTGTATACGTATCCTCGAGCCGGGCGCTCTACTGTGACAACTTCGCCATGCAGAAACCCCGCTTTTATTTTTTGGAAACGGGACTTTCCCATTACCTGACAAAAGCAGACAGTAGCTATCATAGCAAATTGGAAACGGAGCCAATAATGCGCGTGCTGATTGTTCGTAATAATACCAATAAAAAGGCAATGGAGGCATCCTTAGTTCTACACATGTACCTCTCCTCGCAGTCGATTGATTTTCAGGTAATAAATAGTGGCGAGTTCCCAGAAGGGCCGTACATTAACCCCAAGGACTATCTCGAAGAAGAACCTGATTTTGCCCTCGCCCTCGGGGGAGACGGCACGATTCTTTCTACTGCCAGGCTTTTGCATGGAATGGATACACCTTTGCTCGGTGTCAACTTTGGACACCTCGGGTTCTTGGCAAATGAGGGAGAGGGAGGTATAGTCGAAATCGTAGCAGATGCCTTCGCCGGTGAGCTCATCGAGGAGCGTCGGAGTAAGTTTATTGTCGATGTCTTATACGAGGGAGACGACCCTTCAGATATCTCGTGCAGCGACGATGTCGGAGAGAGACTGGGTACAAGCCGTTTTGTAGGGCTAAACGAAGTTGTGCTTTCTAATGCCGTTCATGGGAAGATTGTCGAACTGTCGTATTACATTGATGGGTCTTTTATCTCCCAATTACGGGGAGATGGGCTTGTCGTTTCAACGGCGACTGGCTCCACCGCCTACGCCCTGTCGGCTGGCGGTCCTTTGCTGACCCCTGAATACCAAGGACTTGTCGTTGTCCCCTTAGCTCCCCACACCTTACGTTCAAGAGCGATTGTGACGTCCAAAAACGATGTGGTAGAGCTTGTTCCTGACAAGGGGAGCAAGCCTGAAGAACTTGCGGTTTCTATCGACGGGAGACAGCTTTCCCTAGAAAGGCCACTTGAAAGAATATGTGTGAGAGTAGGAGAAAGCCCCACGCGACTTTTGAGATGCGGGGAGTCTCCCTTCTACACCCATCTTTCAGAAGTGTTTTTTCATTCAGGGGACTAAAAAGAATAGTCTAATCCCAGAAAATGATGCGAACTAGAAGTTAAGGTGTTGAGATGATCAAGCTGTGCATTTTCTTGAAAGAATTTGCATGTGGGGCTTCCTCTTGCTATTATCGTGATTCATACATTCATCCTGTAAAAAAGCAGGCTTGATTATAAAACATGAGAAGGTGCACATGAAGAACGTAACCACACAAAGCACTGGACGCATTATCCTTTGTTTTCTCTTATCCGTCACGCTGGTAAGTACACTGTCTCTGGTTTGGCCTGATGTGGCGCATGCAACGACGAGTGCTGAAAAACAGGCCGAGGCAGATGAAATCATGAATGACATTGATAATCTGCAAACCTCGCTCAATGAGGCGAACGATCAACTAGCCTTGGCTACCGAGGAATATGATACGGCTTCAGCCGCTGCGGATGCCGCCGCGGAAAGAATGGTTGAAATAGAGGCAGAAATAAAAGAGCTTCAAGAAACGTTGAGCGGGCGTGTTTCGAGCATGTATAAGACCGGTGGCGCCATCTCTTATTTAGATGTATTTTTTAAAGCCACGAGTTTCGAAGAATTTGTAGCAGCTTTCGATATGTATGACAAAATAGTTGATCAAGATACCAAGCTTATTCAGCAAAGTAAAGATCTGCATGCCGAGGCCGAAGAGGTCAAAGAGGAGCACGAATCCCAGAAAGCTCTTGCTGCTGAAAAAATGGAAACAATCGAAGAAAATAAAGCTGAGATAGAGTCTCTTAAAGCAAGTATGGAGAATACGCTCGAAAAGGTTAATGAAGAGATCGTTCTCTTGAAGGCAAAAGAAGAGGAAGAGCGCATTCAGGAAGAAGAAGCTAAAAAACGTGCTGAAGAAGCTGCCTCACTTGCTCAGTCTACCATAGCTCCTTCGATAAACTACGGCAGTGGCAGTAGTGGCAGTGGTGGAGGTGGGAGTGTTTCTAGCTCTGGTTGGGCCCATCCCTTACCAGGCTATGCAATCTCCAACCCCTTTGGTTGGGCGGGTGCCTGGGACGGGGTATATCACAATGGCACCGACTTCGCAGCTCCTACCGGTACTCCCATTCGGGCAGCTTTAGCAGGAACGGTTAGCTTTGTGGGTTCGTATGGCACAGGTGGAAACGCGGTTATCCTCTCGCATGGTAGTGGCATCCGGACCATCTATATGCATATGAGTGCTTTTGGGTGCTCTATGGGTCAGTCGGTTTCCGCTGGGGAAACTATTGGATATGTTGGCTCAACTGGCTATTCGACCGGTCCACACCTGCATTTCCAAGTTGAGGTTAATGGCACTCCCGTCGATCCAATGTCGTATATATAGACAGGCTCAAGGCAGCTGTTTCAAATTTCGATGCTTCTGGGATCACAGGTCCTAGAACCGCTGGTTCCTGAATCGTCATATGCTCTTTAGGCGCACGTCTACGATGTGGACTCAGCGCGATTATTTATGGTAGTAGCAGTGCTGCTCAAACTTTGGTTCACAGCAAACATTTATCCCGAGGGTGCGGTAGAGCTTCTCGTCGTTCGTCGAAAGGATGACGGAAAAATATGCATCACAGCCGCGCAGGTCGTCAAGGTGATCGATAAGCTTAGCGGCTAAGGGATCGCTTGCTGAACTTATTGATAGGGCAATAAGCGTTTCATCTGGATGTAGTCGTGGGTTCTTGCTATGGAGTCGTTCGATTTTGAGGCGACTGATAGGCTCGATAGCATCATCTGAAATAACCTTTATATCGTCATCTACACCAGCGACTCCCTTGAGGGCATTCATTAAAAGCGACGAGGCGGCTCCCAGAAGGGGAGATGTTTTGCCGGTAACCAACTTACCGTTAGGCAGTTCCATGGCTCCGGCAGGAGCTTTCGTTACTTCTTCTTTAAGGAGCGCCGCATTTCTGGCGCGAGAAAGGTTGGGGGTTACACCAACCTGGTTCAAAAGTAGTTCAAGTTTTTCTACGAGATCCTCGCCCACACCTGTGCGTTTAGCAGAAACGGCCGTCTGAAAATAACGCCTTACGATTTCCATGCGTGCTGCCTCGCATACTACGTCCTCATCTATAATTGCCATACCGGCCATATTTACTCCCATGTCAGTAGGAGACTTATAGGGGCTCGAGCCAGAAATTCGTTCCATCATAGCCTTGAGCACGGGGAATATTTCAACATCCCTGTTGTAGTTTACGGTTGTTTTATCATAGGCCTCAAGGTGGAAAGGATCGATGGTGTTGACATCGTTTAAGTCAATAGTGGCTGCCTCGTAGGCAACATTGACAGGATGCTTCAGGGGAAGGTTCCATATGGGGAATGTCTCATACTTAGCATAGCCTGCGTTGACGCCGCGCTTATGCTCATGATAAAGCTGTGAGAGGCAGGTTGCCATTTTGCCAGAACTTGGCCCTGGGGCTGTTACGACAACAAGCGGCCTGCTCGTTTCTATAAAATCATTTTTGCCATACCCCTCATCGCTTACGATGCGGTCAATGTCATAGGGATAGCCAGGGATGGGATGGTGAAGGTAGTACTTAATTCCTAAGGACGAGAGTCTTAACTTGAATGCGTCGACATTAGCTTGGTTTGCGTAGTGGGTGATAACCACATGTTTGCTCAAAAATCCCATACTGCGGAAATTGTCCATAAGGCGTAGAACATCATCATCGTAGGTTATGCCTAAATCGCCCCTGATTTTGCTTTTTTCGATATCATTCGCATTTATTGCAACGATAATCTCCGCTTCGTCAGACAAGTGCTTGAGCATTTGTATTTTCGCATCAGGCTTGAATCCTGGGAGCACACGGGACGCGTGGTAATCATCGAACAACTTGCCACCGAATTCGAGATACAGCTTGCCACCAAACTGATCGATTCGCTTGCGTATGTGCTCTGCCTGCAAGGCGATGTACTTGTCATTGTCGAACCCAATACGCATGAGGACCGAGCTCCTTTTATGTGATTCTGTCAGTATAGTTTTTGATTATAACTCACTTCATAAGCAAGCTAGCAAGCTCAATGTTAATATACTATAAGTTCTCAGGATCGGAAAAACATGGAAGATCTTATACGTGAATACTTGGCCTACCTAGGGCTTGAGAGAGGGAGCTCCTCCTTGACCCTGGATGCCTATCGGCGCGACCTAAGAGATTTTAAAGGGTTTCTTAGCGAAAGGTCCAAAGAAGATGTAGCTGAGGTTTCGCGAGACGAGATTGTAGCCTACAAAGCCGACCTTATGGAAAGAGGGTACGCACATTCCAGCATCGAGAGGCGAATTTCGGCACTTAAAGGGTTCTATAAATTCTTAATACGCGAAAATTACCTTGAGCAAAACCCTATGATTTCAATACCTTTGCCAAAAGTACCCGAGCGGCTCCCCGACGTTCTCTCTATTGAGCAGGTCTTTGCACTTTTAGAGCAAGACTTTCCTCAAGACGAGCGCGGCTTGCGCAACCGGGTTATCCTCGAGGTTTTATACGGCTGCGGTCTGCGTGTCAGTGAGCTTACCAGCCTCGATATGGCTCGGATATATTTCGAGGAAGGGTTTCTCAGGGTCGTCGGCAAAGGAAGCAAAGAAAGACTCGTTCCTCTTTCAGGCGTTGCGAAGTCGTGTTTACAGGACTATCTTGAAAGAGGGCGTCCCCAGCTTGTAAAGAGCTATTCAGAACCAAGCCCGGCAGTGTTTCTTAATGCAAGAGGCGGACGCCTGACGAGGCAGAGCGTGCATAAGATAGTGGCGGATGCCGGTTTGCATATCGGCATAGACAATCTCCATCCCCACACACTCCGCCATTCTTTTGCAACCCACATGCTCGAAGGAGGCGCTGACTTGAGGGTGATACAGGAAATACTGGGCCATTCTGATATCGCCACCACACAAATATATACTCATGTGGACCGATCTCATATTCGGGAAGAATATCTCATGGCCCATCCTCGTGCAAAGCTTCGAAGCGCTCAGCAATAATTTTGCACTAATTACATTACCCAGGTTCTTTCCTGCCAGCCTTAGTGTATGATGCGTAATCGACGGTAAAGGACATGCTTAGTGAAATTCACTTTTCAGAAACTGTTTGCTGGTATTATCATAATTATCGTGCTTGCGTTTGTGCTGCTACGAGGCAATCAACTAGTTGAACTTGTTGAGACTGTGCAACGGGGCAGCATGATCCCTCTCTTGTTTGCGGTGGCAACACAGCTTGGGAAGTATTTTGCTCAAAGCTTCGCGTACTCGAACTCCTTCGCGGCAGTTGAAGAGCGTATGAGGGCTTGTGATACCCTTCCTTTAGTATTTGGAACATTTTTCATGAATACTATTGCACCGTCCCTCAACACTGCGGGTATGGCTTTAGTGGTGGATGACGCTCATCGTCGGGGCATAGAGCCAGGAAAGGCTACTTCGGCCGCAATTCTCATGCAGATGTCCATTGAGTCAGGCTTTGCAAGCATCATGCTTGTCGGCTTTGTCCTCCTTGCATTCATAGGCAATCTCAACCCTCTTTGGTTCTTGCTCGGACTGTTTGTATTGCTCATGATAGCCCTTATGGGTTGCATCCTCTATTTGGGGCATAGCTACCCTAAGAAACTGATGAGACTCTTAAAGCCTATTGAGGCTTTTGTTAAGAGAATTTTTATCAAACTCAAAAAAACCCCACTCAAGCCCTGGGCTGAAAAAACGGTGGTCTCATTTGGAGAAGCAGCAGGCTTGATAGCAAAAAATCCCAAGAAAGTGTTGAGGGTTTATGCCTTCTCTCTTCTTGCCAGTGCCTGCGAACTTGTTTGCTTTTGTTTAGTGGGGGTTTCTTTTGGAGTGTCCATGCCACAGGCTCTCATTACAGGCTACGTCATAGCAACTTTATTTGCGATGATTTCTATCACCCCGCAAGGCGTCGGAGTGGTTGAAGCTGCTGTGTTAGTCCTTTTTACCTCGTACGGAGTTACGGGAGCTATAGGAATGGCTATTGCCATAGTGTATCGTGGCTTAGTATTTTGGATGCCCTTCCTGATAGGTGCAGTACTCATCCAGCGTACCAAGGCATTCAGAGAAAGCAGGAAAAGCAAATCTTCTGGCAGCTTCTTGTCCGATCGGGATTTATACGATTCCATACCCTTAGATATCGAAGAGATACCGAAAAAGACATCAGAGGAAGAATAAATTCTTCGCACAAATTGCCCGTACTGCAAAAGGAGCTTTCTGCAAACCGCAGCCATTCGGCTTGACTGTTTCAGGCTATAGAAGGCGCCGATCTGATATCTGGCTGTCTTTTACCTCTGAGGATGCTCAAAAATTCTCCCACCTTGCCCCACAAATCAAACAACAATGCGTTATAACGACTACGACCAGGCTAAACTGGGCTTGTATTCCAATCTAGGTCGAAGAAGCGACCGCCTATCGAAAGAATTACGTATCTAAAATATATGTGCCCTCACTCTTCGTTTCTATCAGAGAAACCGCAACATTTAGTATTACCACCCCCTATATATACACTAAATGTAGACAAAGTCATATTTTTTGTCATCAATACAAGGATAAAAGGCGGTTGGGTAATGTGGGATAGGGTGTTGCGAAGTGGGATAAAATGCAGTACAATTCCAAGCAATGCAGGTGCCTAGGGTAAAGAAGAGGGGCTGAAGATGTACCTCAAGGGCGAATTTCGCCATAAGCTTGATGCAAAAGGTCGTGTCAGCCTGCCCGCTTCCTTCCGTAAGGAGCTTGCAAAAAACCTCGTGGTAACCCTTTCTCCGAAAAAAGACTATCTCATGGTTTTTGATGATGAGGGTTTCGAAAACTGGATTGAAAGTTTGTTCAACGGTGTTCGTAATGACGGAGGAGAGGGCTTTCAGCCTAACAATCTTAACTTGGCAGGATGCCGCAAGCTGCTTCATGCGCGCGCCAGAAATGTTGAGCTTGATAGCACGGGTCGCCTTGGCATACCAGTTGATATGCGTGAAGAGGTGGGCCTTGATAAGGAGGTCGCCTTAATTGGCGACGCTGACCACTTAGAGGTTTGGAACGCAAAGCGTTGGGACGACTACTCTGCTTCAGTTGACTTAATGTCGCTGTTTGTGGATTAAGCCCAGGACGTGAGCGCAGTGACAAATGAATATCGGCATATACCAGTTCTGCTCGCCGAGTGCCTCGAATACCTACACCTTAAAACACAGCAAACATTCGTGGACGCAACACTCGGCGGTGCGGGGCATTCCCTGGAGGTTGCGAAGCTCATTGGCGCGCAGGGTACGCTTATCGGAATCGATCAAGACGAGGTGGCTTTAACAGCTGCCCGGGCACGACTTGAGAGCATGTCACCTGATAAACGTCCTGAGGTCAAACTTTTGAAAGGGAATTTTGGAGACTTGGACAAACTTCTGTTACAAGCAGAAGTACCTGGAATCGATGGAATACTTTTCGATCTCGGGGTGTCTTCTGTGCAAATCGATACGCCTTCTCGTGGCTTCTCCTTTAAGGAAGATGGCCCACTTGATATGCGGATGGATCTGAGTAAACAAACTTTAAACGCAGCAGAGATAATAAACACGTACAACACAGCAGATCTCGCTCGGATCATCCGTGAATACTCAGATGAAAAATGGGCTCATCGTATCGCACAGTTTATCGTAGAGGCGCGACGCAGCAAAAAGATCGAGACAAGCGAAGAGCTTGTGCAGATTATAAAAGCTGCCATACCTGCATCTGCGAGGCGGGCAGGGGGACATCCTGCCAAAAGAACCTTCCAAGCCTTACGAATAGAGACGAATGCAGAACTAAAGGTACTGAGCTCTGGTCTTGATGCAGCTGTCCGTTGGCTTAATCCTGGCGGCCGCATAGTGGTTATTAGCTACCATTCGCTTGAAGATCGCATCGTAAAGGATCGCATAGCGCAATACGCAAACCCATGTACCTGTCCACCAGATTTCCCCGTCTGTGTATGTGAGAAAAAGCCGATACTCAAAGCAATTACGCGCAAACCAGTTTTGCCGACAAAAGAAGAGATTGATGCAAACCTCCGTGCTCGAAGCGCCAAGCTGAGGGTCGCGGAAAAGATTTGCTGAAGTGCTAGAAACGCGAGAATTGAGCCCGGAGAGTCTGTGGGGTGCAGACGCAAGAGCAAAAGACTCATTGGTATAAGAAACAGGCCGTGTTTTTCACGGCATACATAACACAGGGAGGTAGGGCATGGCTCAAACAATGCCAGCATATTCATATCCAAGACGCAGCTATGAGCAAGCCCCAACAAGGACTCCTGACATACACGTAGTTCCAGGTCGTGGCAGAGAGACTTCGGATGGTACGCTTCCTGCTTCTGCTGTCACCTTGGCAAAAGTTGCCGCTGTCCTTCTTTTGTTGTTTGCGCTCATCGGCATTGTACGCATCGTGCTTGCTTCTGCTGCTGTTTCAACTGCAGTTGAAACCGAGGCAGTAGCGGCGCAGATAGAGACTGCCCGTTCCACAGGAAAAGATTTAGAAGTTCGTGAGAGCCACCTCTCCAATCCGGTCTATTTAAAAGGTGAAGCTACTGAATTGAATATGCAAGCTGCTGAAAATACACAGATAATGACTCTTTCAAAAGACGTGGTTGCCTGTGATGAAGCAGGTAGGCTTTCTCTGTCTGCGAGCTTAAAATCTGTGGCACAAGGTTAGCAAGGTATGGCTGATAGAGGGAAAGAGCCTTCCAGGGCTGGGCGCTTATCGCATGGGTATCCTCAAGGTGGCCCTTCCTCAAACCCTAGCCACGCATATCCCTCAGGACGTATGGGCCTTATTTTCGTATTTTTTATTGCTATTGCTTGCATCTTTTTTTTACGTTTAATATATCTGCAGGTCATCGTTGCCGATGAATACTCAGCCCAGGCTCGTGATGCTCGTACGATAACTGTCGAGTCTTCCCCTCGGAGAGGGACGATTTACGATAGAAACGGAGTAGTTTTGGCTACGAGCATAGATGCCACTACGGTCTACGTGAATCCATACGAAGTGGAGGATGCTGAAGACGAGGCACGTCAAATTGCGGCAATTCTTGGGGGCAAAGCTGCTGATTTTGAAAAAAAACTAAAAAGTGAAGATACATCTTTCGTCTACATTAAGAGAAAAGTCGATACCGATGTAGCGGAGGAGTTGAAGGAGCTAGAGCTTCCTGGCATCTACTTCCTTTCCGATACAAAGCGTGTGTATCCAAATGGCCAAACGGGAGGCCAGGTGATCGGCTTCGTAGATGTTGACGGGAATGGAATTTCGGGTTTAGAGCTGTACTATGACGAAATGTTAAAAGGATCTTCTGGCAAACTCGTTGTAGAGCGAGGGCGGAGCGGTATTCCGATTACTGGCGGAGTTCAAGAAGAGATCAAGTCCGTCGACGGGCAGGATATAATTATCTCAATCGATATAGGCATGCAACAGGAGCTTGAAGAGCTGCTTGCCCAAGGGGTGGAAGATCGGGGGGCTAAGGGCGGAAACTCGGTAATCATGGACGCGTCTACGGGCGAGATTTTTGCTTGCGCATCGGATCCATTTTTTAACCCTTCTGATACCAGTGAATATGAGGCAGGTACGGAACAGCTGACAAGTATAACCACCGCCTTCGAGCCAGGCTCCATTTTTAAAGCAGTATCAGTATCGGCAATATTAGAATATGGGGCAATGGACCCGTCTGATATCCTGTTCTGTCCTGCGGTGATTGCGGCTGATGAATACTACGTTTCGGACGCCCACGAGCGAGACGATCAGGATATGACATTGAGAGAGATTCTCGACTGGTCTTCCAATGTAGGGATTTCCTTAGCAAGCTCGAATCTCGGTTTCGACCGCCTGTATGAAAAAATTCTCGCCTATAAGCTCAATGAGCTGACGGGCGTAGATTACCCGGGCGAGGCTTCGGGATATCTGCTTGAGCAATCTCAGTGGTCACTCATTCAATCTTACAATGTGAGCTTTGGACAGGGTGTTTCCCTAACACCTCTCCAGATGACACGGTATTACGGAGCCTTGCTCAATAATGGATATGCTGTAACTCCCCACTTCCTCATTAAAGAATTACATAGCGACAATACGCTCGAATACGAAGAAGAGGAAATCATTTACAACAAGGAGGCTATCGGCACTCTTACAGGTATGCTCCAAACCGTTGTTGAGGGCGGAACGGGACAAGCTGCTGCTATCGAGGGCTACACGGTGGCTGGAAAGACGGGAACGGCAGAAATAGCCGCAGAAGGAGGGGGATACCTCAAAGGAGTGTTCAATATATCCTTCGTTGGCTTTCTTCCGAACTCTACGTCCCAGTTAGTTGTTTTTGTGGGGGTAACTGAGGTTCCTGGTGAGGGTACGGTTGCTCCTTTATTTAAAGATATAATGAGTTATGCCATTGATCGTTATAAGGTTGTGCCCCACTGAAACCGGGCTGAGTATGGCTGGGATTATTAAGATTCAAACGTACGATCTATGCAGAAGTCATATATGAATATAGGAAGTATCGTGAGTGATTTTGAAATGAGTGGATATTTCGATGCGTCTTAATGCAAAGCAGATATGCGAATTCACCAAAGGCAGAATGCTCGTTGAACCATCAGATCCTGCCGAGTTGGCAGTAGGTATCAGTTGGGATTCTCGGGATATATCTTCAGGCGATCTGTATGTAGCCCTGACAGGAAAACAGCGAGATGGCCATGACTTTGTTGACGAGGCTCTCCGCAGTGGGGCACACGTGGTACTTGTCTCTGCCTCTCCCCACGAGAGTACAGAGCGTCTGGCGCTTGAACTCGGTGCAGCCATCATAGAGGTGGATGACACCGTAGAGGCAATATCAGATATCGCTCGTGAATGGCGGAGTATGATATCGGCCCAGGTAGTTGCTGTTACAGGGTCCTGCGGAAAAACTACGACCAAAAATCTCGTCAGGGATGTTCTCAAAACGTCTTTTAGTGTCGTCGCGACCCAGGGTAATCAAAATAATGAACTCGGAGTTCCGAAGACGATTCTTGAAGCGGGCCTCGATACCCAAGTCGTTGTTGTTGAAATGGGTATGTGCGGCTTGGGAGAACTCCAAGAACTGAGCAAAGTCACCCAGCCTGATATAGGGCTTATTACAAACATCGGAGAAAGCCATATCGAGCTTTTGGGAAGCAGGGACAATATTGCTCGTGCTAAGGCAGAGCTGTTTTCAGCCTTACCTGAGGGTCGCGGAAAAGCCTTTATGGGAAGAAGCGAAAACTATATACGAGAGGTACCTGAGTGGACGCAGCTCGAAGAAAGGCAGATAGAACTTACCTGGTATGACGGATCCACGGAGGCGGCCTTGCATAAGGCAGAGTGGGAAAAGCAGCGCCGTCTGGGCGAGACAGGGGGCACAGAGCTTTGGGGTGCCTGGGCCGAAGATATTTCCTTGGATGCGCATGGACGCCCTAAGTTTGTGCTACATCTCGGCACCGCATCACGAACATGCCTTCTCTCCTTGAGGGGTGCCCATAATGTCAAGAATGCTGTAGCCGCGGCAAGTGTCGGGGCTTCTTTCGGAATCGACATAGACACCATACTTGCCGCTCTTGAGTCGTCCCAACCTGAATCGGGGCGCCAGGAGCACATTCACACACAAAAAGGCTTCACCGTTATAAACGATACATACAATGCGAACCCTGCGTCGATGAAGGCAGCCTTATCCGTGCTGTCAAAATATGAGGTTCCCGGAAAGCGGATTGCAGTCCTGGGGGATATGGGAGAATTAGGAGAGTTTTCTCAGTCTTATCATGAAGAGGTGGGGCATGTTGCGGCAGCACTGTCCTTCGATCGTCTCATTTGCGTCGGCGATCTCGCTCGCTTTATTGCGGGCGCAGCGCGCGAGGCAGGAATGGATGCTGATAAGGTACGAAGCTTCGATTCTATACAAGGAGCATTGACGGACTTGCATGATTCTGTAGGATCAGACGATGTGGTACTGGTAAAAGCATCGCGTTTTATGGAGCTTGAGCGTATTGTCGGAGGGCTTATAGATTAAGATGTTTTCAATATTTTTTCAGTATCCGAGCTTTCTTGTATTTTTGGCCATCTTTATTACAGCAGCTATTGTTCTTGTTCTGACTCCTTTGTGGATAAAACTGCTTAAAAAGGCAAGGATAGGTCAGCAGGTGAGGGCAGATGGCCCGCAAAGCCATCTCGTAAAGCAAGGAACCCCTACTATGGGGGGCATTATCATGGTCGTTGCTGTGTTGCTGGCGGTTTTGATAATAGGAAAATCATCCGCAGCAACTTACGCCTTGATGGCTGCCACTATTTTTACGGCCGCCGTGGGTCTCTTCGACGATGCTTCCAAAGTCATTAAGGAACGATCTTTGGGCTTAACGCCAAAAGCAAAACTCTTTGCCCAATTTGTGATAGCCACAGCCTTTTGTCTTTTTGCTGTTAACTTCCTCGATATTGAACCGACGGTGAACATACCTTTTATTACCACCTTCGATTTGGGAATACTTACAACGGTTTTGCCTTTCGGAGAGCATGGGTTTTCAATACCGTGGCTCTACCTCCTCTTTGTGGACATCTTGTTGATGGGTATGTGTAATGCGGTGAATCTTACCGATGGCCTTGATGGGCTTGCTGCTGGGACCGTTATGATAGTAATGCTCATCATGGCGGCTATCGCCTTTCGTTCAGACTTAATCGAGGCTTCAATTTTTGCAGCTGCAATAGCAGGCTCCTGCATAGGGTTTCTCTGGTTTAACTCACACCCTGCTGACATTTTCATGGGCGATACCGGCTCTCTCACGCTCGGCATGGCCCTGGGATGCTTAGCTGTGTATACGAAAACTGAGTTTGTGGTCATACTCATTGGGGGGCTTTTCGTTGCTGAAGCGCTCTCTGTTATGATCCAGGTCTTTTACTATAAGAAAACAAGGAAGCGCATATTTCTCATGGCGCCACTTCACCATCATTTTGAAAAAAAAGGCTGGAGTGAAACGAAAGTCGTTGTTCGCTTCTGGATAATCTCTGGGGCTTTGGCTGCATTTGGTTTTTCGGTCTACTTTGCCCAGTCTCTCATAGGGGCAGTATAGGTGAGGGAAGAAGCTCCACATATGATTGCATCCAAGAAGCATGCTCCTGAAAAATTGGGCCGCGTACTTATTTTAGGTCTCGGAAAAAGTGGGAAGGCCGTGTGCGAATACTGCTTGGGTCTTGTCGGGGTCCGGATTGATTCCTTAACGGTAGCCGCTGGTAATGAAGATGAGCAAGCGCGGCTTTTCGCCAATCGTCTTGATGCCGAAAACGTGAAGGCCTTTTTTAATAGGTTTGATTTTGAGGAGCGCTATGATCTTTGTATCGTCTCTCCTGGCATCCCCCAGATCTCTGAATTTTATCAAAATGCCCTTCATGCAAGCAAGGCTCTCATAAGTGAAGTAGAATTCGCCTGGAGAGAAAGCGATGCGACATCCCAGTGGGTCGGCATTACGGGGACCAATGGAAAGACAACCACTACGGCGCTCACTGCCCATATTTTAAGAAATGCTGGGCTCAGGGTTCAAGCTGTTGGAAACATCGGCACAACCTGTATCGAGGCGGTGTCTTCCGGCAAGTTTGATACCTACGTGGTCGAGCTCTCCTCCTACCAGCTTGCCTCCACGATACTCTTCAAGCCCAATGTAGCGGTCCTGCTTAATATAAGCCCTGATCATATTGATTGGCACGGATCGTATGCGGCGTATGTTCAGGCAAAGACAAAGATATTTACGAACAGCAAGGAAGGCTGTGGATCTTTTGTATTTGACGCAAGCGATCCTCAAGCACGTAAAGCCTTTATTTCGTATCGAGATACCGTCCTGGCCAAAAAAGCCTCGTCAAGTGAGAGCGTGGGCAGTATGCCTTCCCGCGACCAGATGTTTGAGTACATACCGCTTGGTACTGCGGAGGGGCTTGGCTGCGATATGAGGAAGCGGTGCGGAAGTGTGCATGCTGCCTTTGTCAGGGACGACGCCCTTTTTCTTGCTGTTGGAGACGAGGAGTATCGCCTCATAGAAAGGGAGAAGCTGCAAGTGAGAGGCGAGCACAATATAAGCAATGTTCTCGCTGGCTCAGCCGCAGCCTTCCTTTTAGGTGCCGATCCGTCGGTGATAACAGCTTCCCTTTCCAGCTTTGCCCCTCTTGAGCACAGGATAGAGCCTTGCGGCACTATCGCGGGGGTCTCGTACTTCAACGATTCAAAAGCGACGAATATTGATGCTAGCATAAAGGCTATCAACTCATTTGAGGGCGAGCCGCTTATTGTCTTGCTTGGAGGCCATGATAAGGGCACTGAATTGTCTTCGCTTGTTGAGGCTGTTGAAAAGTCCTGCAAATTTGCAATCTGCTTCGGTGCTGCAGGTCCACGTTTCTTTGAGGCACTCAAAAAAACATCCCGCCCGAACCACCTCTCCCGAACCTTGGAAGATGCTCTTCATAAGGCTATTGAACTTGCGGTGGAGGGAGACCGTGTTGTCTTGTCTCCAGCTTGTGCCTCATTCGATGAGTTTTCCTCATACGAGCAAAGGGGAACCGTCTTTAAGGCCTTGCTCGCACGCGCATCTGAGCAAAAAGGAGCTTAAGCTATATGGCTCCCAAACGTCAGTATTCTGGAGCTTATTCACAGGGCAGAGGATCGTCTCAAGCTGTTGATACCGTTCCTGCCTCAGTTCGGGGCCCCCGCATTCTTCTCTTGCTGATAAGTCTTGCCCTCGTTCTGATAGGCCTCGTCATGGTGTACTCTTCATCCTCGATAGTTGCCCTCAATGAGGGAAAATCGATGGCGAGCTACTTGTTCAAGCAAGCCCTGTACGCCGTGTTTGGTATAGCTGGAGCCTTCGTTATATGGAAATGTATCGCCTATCGATGGTGGAAGGGACCTTTTGTTTGGGCGGCATGGCTTCTCACCATTGTTCTCCTTGTGCTTACTGTGGTTCTTGGGGAAGAGGAATATGGTGCCCAACGCTGGCTGAGGATAGGCCCTGTTGGCATTCAATCATCGGAAATTGTCAAAATAGTATTTCTTATCATGGCGGCACGAATATTAGACGACTATCGCGACGGTAGGATGAGGACAAGGGATGCGCTCGCCCAAGGTTTCCTCCTTATCATTGTTCCTTTGTTGTTTTTATATAAGACACAATCAGATTTAGGCTCGACACTTATTTGTCTTGTAGGTATTTTAATGGTTATGTGGCTGGGCGAAGTTCCCTGGAGGATGATACTCGGAATTATAGCCCTCGGTATTGTTTTTGTTGCGATAGCCTCTACCGTGGGATACCGACAAAACCGCTTCACTTTTATAAATCCCTGGAATGATGGGAAAGGGGGCTTAGGTACAGGGTACCAGCTCATCCATTCGTTTTATGCCTTTTCAGAGGGTGGTCTTTTTGGAGTGGGTCTGGGCAATTCAAGAGAAAAATTCTTGTACTTGCCTATGTCAGAGACAGATTTTATTTTTTCAATCATCGGAGAAGAGCTCGGCCTGGTCGGGGCTTTGGTCGTGATCCTTCTTTTCCTTGCCTTTCTTTTTGTAGGGATGCGGATAGCACGGCATGCTCCCGATGCCTTCGGTATGATGATTGCCGGCGGTCTGACTGCAATGATTGTCTTTCAGGCCTTTCTCAATATTGGCTGTGCACTGGGTGTATTTCCAACAACAGGAAAACCGCTTCCATTTATATCATCGGGGGGCTCGTCTCTCATTGCTTCACTTTGGATGGTAGGGATCATTCTTTCTGTATCACATGCTTCGGGGCAGGATACGGTATACAATCAGCGCCGCGACGACTTGAGGGTGGTGCGGTATCAATCTTCGCCAGATTCAACGAGGCGTGGTTTTTCAGGGAAGGAGTCCGCACGCACTTCACCAAGTCGAGAAAGCAGATCAACACGAACGAGTTTTTTACCAGAAAGCGAACATTCGGGGCAGGGACAAAAGAGGAATTCTTCAAGACGGGCAGGATCGCAGCCCCGGAGAAGCAATTGAAAGATATCGTCGCATGGGCGAGTGAAGGCGTTTCGTGCATGGGTATAGAACAGGCGGATGCTCATTGCCTTATGGCCATACAGCATCAGTATATACAAGATTCTAATGGAGGATGTAGGTATGAGGTTCGTAGTTTCAGGAGGCGGGACAGCTGGGCATATTAATCCTGCACTTGCTTTAGCCGAAGAGCTGCAGGCAAGAGGACATGAAGTGCAATATGCCGGCACATCGAGGGGAGTAGAAGCTCGGCTTGTTCAAGAGGCCGGCATTCCTTTCAAGCCTTTCGAAGCCCAGGGCTTCAACCGCTCTCGTCCTTTGAGCCTGGTGCCTGCCGTTTTCAGTATTCTTCGCTCAACGGGGTTCGCACGCTCCTGGCTTCGCGAAGTGGAAGCCGATGCGGTGGTTTGCTTTGGAGGATATGTCTGCATACCTGTCGGAAGGGCAGCGAAAAAGCTAAAATTACCCCTTGTGGTGCATGAGCAGAATTCGGTTATGGGACTTGCTAACAAATACCTCGGCAAGGCGGCGGCGAAGGTAGCGCTCACCTACGAAGAATCAGCTCTCGACCTTGGCTTTGAAGGAAAGACAGAGCTTACAGGCAATCCAGTGCGCGCATCGGTGCTTAAGGCTACACGGTCTGAGGGTCGGAGCTACCTCAACCTACCCGAGCGCGACTTGGTTTTGCTTGTGTTCGGAGGAAGCCTTGGCGCCCGTCATATAAATCAAGCAATAATCGGTCTCAAGGAAGAGCTTCTTTCTGTCGAGGGCCTTTCTCTAGTTCACATAACAGGGCCGAAAGAATACGAGACGGTCCGTTCAGAGCTTGCTTTGACTGAAGAAGAACAGAAGCGATGGAAATTATTTGGCTATCAAGATCGCATGGGGGAGACACTCGCTGCAGCTGATATAGTTCTTTCCCGTGCAGGAGCAACTTCTTTAGCAGAAATAACAGCTTTGCAGATTCCGGCTCTTTTAATACCGTATGCGTACGCAGCCGAGGATCATCAGACAAAGAACGCTTCAGCCTACACAGCCCAAGGGGCCGCATGTATGATAGCTGATGATGATTTGGGCAAAGAAATTTTCAAGGAAAAGCTCTTCTCCCTGATACGAAGTGATGAAACAAGGTGTGCAATGAAGGAAGCCTTAGCTCATTTTTCTGGTGAAAAGGCGTCTGCAAGATTGGCAGATGTTGTGATAGCAACGGCAGAAGCCTAGGGCTATGGGTACAATAGTTTACACGTAGAGGCGTTGTTTTGAGGAAGCGAATGAGAAGCTCAACAAGTAAAAAAGTACATTTTATCGGAGTTGGCGGAGTAGGCATGAGTGGTATTGCCCGCGTTGCCTTCGACCAGGGGATGCAAGTAACAGGCTCCGACTTGAAGGAAAGCCGTTATACAAAACAATTAAAAGATGCAGGCATAGAAGTAACTATTGGGCATGAAGCAGATACTATCGATAGGGTTGATCCCGATATAGTAGTCGTCTCCACAGCTATTTTGGAAGATAATCTCGAATTGGTGCGTGCCTCCGAGAAACAAATTCCCATCTGGCATCGGGCGAAAATGCTTGCGAAGTTGGGTGTGGGCAAGCAGACTCTTGCCGTTGCCGGCACCCATGGCAAAACAACTACCTCAGCCATGTTGGCAAGCACCCTTGATGGAATGGGGCTTGAGCCCAGCTTTCTGGTAGGCGGGCTTGTCCGTTCCTATGGAACAAACGCCCATTCTGGCAAAGGGAAATTTTATGTGGTTGAAGCCGATGAGAGCGATAAGTCTTTTACCTTCCTCGACCCTTGTGCGATTCTGGTAACCAATATCGAAAACGATCATCTTGACCATTACGGCAATCTTGAGGAAATATACTCCAAGTTCGAAGAATTCATATCCTCACTCCCTGAGGATGGGGTATGTGTCGTATGCGGAGAGGACGCGGCCTTGGTTGCCTTGGTCGAAAATCTCGGTATCCCGTATTTTAGCTACGGCTTCGGCGATAGCCACGATATTGTAATTAGCAAGTATACAAGAAATGGCTTGCAGAGCGATTTTGTTTGTACTATGCCCGACGGAAAGCAGGTGTCTGGACACCTCATGCAAAGTCCTGGGCGTCATAATGTTCTGAATGCCTCAGGGGTTCTTGCGCTTGCCTGGGCTTTAGGCCTGCCTCTTGATGAGGCAGCCCATGCCTTGGCAAAATTTTCTGGAGTGCGCCGTCGCTTTGATTTGATAGGCGAGGTAGCAGGTATTACTGTCGTCGATGATTATGCCCACCACCCAACAGAAATTGCCGCAACCATCGGTGCTGCAAAAAAGCTCGGCTTTGAACGAATTGTTGTTTTATTTCAACCCCATCGTTATTCCCGTGTCGGCTTGTTCACCGAGGTTTTGCGAGATGAATTCAGCTGTGCCTTCAACCAAGCCGACGAAGTCGTGTTTATGGACGTCTTTGCTGCTGGCGAAATGCCTGTACCGGGCGTAACGGGGAAGACCTTTATGAAAATTATCCAAAACCATCCTGGAGCCCCCCATACTACCTACATACCACGACGCATGGAAGTGGTTCCTCATTTGGTGAGCGAGCTTAAGCCAGGCGATCTTATGATAACCATGGGAGCTGGAGATGTTACGCTCATCGCCCCGCAGTTGGTTGACGTTCTCTCGAAAAAGTTCAACGAACGCTAAGCATGCTCTTGAGCTTCGATGGTGTAGGCTCTGAATCTCGAAAGTAGGATTGGATACGAGTGGTTGCTCAACATACAACGGCGCTTGAGGCTCTCTTAGTCGACAGCTCATTTAACGGAGAGGTTTACTGCAACGAGCCTCTGACCCGTAGAACTACATATCGCATAGGTGGACCAGCCCGTTTTTATGTTCAAGTTAACGAGCTCGGAGCCCTCATTCCCCTTATAAAAGCCTGTGACGATGAAGACCTTCCCTGGATTGTCTTGGGCAAGGGAAGCAATATATTAGCTTCTGACAAAGGGTATGAGGGGCTCATTATCACCCTTGGTGGCGACTTTAAGTCGTTCAAGTACCATGAGGATAAGATGAGCTTCACCGTAGGAGCTGGGGTTAATTTGGCAAAGCTTGTTCAAGAGGCGTACAAACGCTCTTTGGCGGGCCTAGAATTTGCCGTAGGAACACCAGGCACAGTAGGTGGAGCAGTAAGGATGAACGCTGGTAGCGCACAGGAATGGATCGGGGCACGCATAAGATCCCTCACGGTGTATGAGCCGAAGAGCGGGTTACGTAAATACTTTTCAGATGAATTGCAATGGGGCTATCGCGAAAGCTCTCTTCCATTGGATGCAATAATACTTGAGTGCGAACTTGTTATGGGGCAGGCACCGACAGCTCATATCAGGGGTAAGATGGAGGCTCTTCTCAATAAAAGAAAACGAAGCCAACCGCTTACGTATCCGTCCTGTGGAAGCGTTTTCAAGAATCCAGAGGGAGAAAGTGCCGGCAGACTTATAGAGGATGTGGGATTGAAAGGCACACGTATTGGCGGTGCCCAAATCTCGGAGCAGCACGCAAACTTTATTGTAAACACGGGTGGTGCTTCGTCCGAAGATGTTGTTGACTTGATACACATGGCTCAAGAGAAAGTAGGGAGGGCCTATGGCATCGAATTACAGCCAGAAGTCAAATTCCTCGGTTTCTCGTAGAAAGACAAGCTCTGGCTCTCGCGCAGGTGCAGCACCGCGCTCTGGAGTGAATAGCTCTTCACGCAAGTCGTACACTCCCTCTCGCAGGGTTTCGTCGTCCGCAGCAAGCAGGTCTACTACACGCAGGGTTGACACATCGTCGAAGTCAAGCAGCCGGTCAAATAGAGCCAAGGCCAGCTCTAATGTCCGCCAAACTACCCTACGGAGTTCTTCGCAAGGTACCGTGCGCCAGACAGCCTCTCGACAAGGCCCTTCTCTCGTCGAGCCGAGTTTCAGAAGAAATACGGGCGGGAGCATAAGCTCGGTTCGTGTGGGTGATTTGAACCAGGCAATCCGCGATAGCCGTGTAAAAAAGAGCTATAGAAGATATGTACTTCGTACATTGCTCGTCTTTGCGGTACTCATCTCAATACTTGTTGCAGGGATTCTTGTATACAACTCCAGTTTATTCACTATTTCTAAGGTGTCTGTCAATGGGGTTGAGCATCTCACAGCGGATGAAATGACAGATATCGCTTCGGTACCCGAAGGCATGACGCTTCTGCGCGTGGACGAATCGGGAATCGTGCATCGTCTGCAGCAGGAGGCGTGGGTAGACGAAGCGAAGCTGAGTCGCGTGTTTCCCGATACGCTTAAGATTGATATTAAAGAACGCAGTATTGCTGCGGTCGTGGAGGTTTCTGCCGAGGACTCGAGTGAGCATGAGACGTGGGCGATCGCCTCTGATGGTACCTGGCTTATGAACATACCGCCTGAAAATACAGCCGAAGCAGCTTCTGTTAGTGCAAAGGTATACGAAGACGCGCAGATCGTCCTTCGCATAAGTGATGTTCCTTACGGCGTTAAGCCTGAAGTAGGAGATGTGTGTTCAGACGCCAGTATCACCAATGCTCTCGCGATTGTCGCTGGCTTTACAACGGAATTGGCTGACCAGGTGAAATCTGTTTCAGCGACGGGTACGGAGACGACTACTCTTATTCTCGACAACGGAATTGAAATAGCTTTCGGCACGGCAGATGATATTCGCGACAAGGAACGAGTGTGCCTCCAGTTAATGGAAGAGTACGCAGGCGAGATATCGTATATAAACGTACGTGTGGTAGACAAGCCGTCATTCAGAACGCTGTAGGCAGCAGGGTCTCGGACATATGGGGCACGCAGGGCGATTTTATCCGTGCCTATGCTGGGGTTTGCTTGGGGAGAAGAGGGTCTGTGGCAGATTGCGAGCTCAGGGAATCAGCATCTCGTCTTCGTTGAAGCAAGAGCAAATATTTTGGATGCACCCTGCAGCATAATGACAGGCTTCACAACTTGTGTTTCGGACTTGTGCTTAACGGCGATTTTATTGGCAATTGAAACATCATCGTGTACAATAACCCCACATGATAAACTTAAGAACTCGAAAATGCAGCACTTTTAAACGCAACACATGTGGAGGACGCGATGTCAAATATTACAGGTTCTGACCATTTGGCGGTTATTAAAGTAGTTGGAGTTGGCGGTGGTGGTACCAATGCTGTGAACCGTATGGTTGAGGCTGGTGTCAAGGGCGTAGATTTCATCGCAATAAACACCGACCGACAAGCTTTGCTAATGTCAGACGCCGATACGACAATCCATATCGGAGAAGAGCTAACGAGAGGGCTGGGCGCGGGAGCGAATCCAGAAGTAGGAGCTCAGGCCGCTGAAGAAAGCCGCGGGGATATTCGTGAAGCTCTTGCTGGTTCAGATATGGTATTCATAACTGCAGGTGAAGGAGGAGGAACCGGAACCGGCGCAGCACCTATCGTTGCTGAAATTGCTCGCGATGAAATTGGGGCGCTCACTATCGGTATCGTGACCAAGCCCTTTAGCTTTGAAGGCAGAGTGCGCCGTAACCAAGCCGAACAGGGCACCGATCTCCTCAGTCAAAAAGTGGATACCTTAATCGTCATCCCTAACGATAGGCTCCTCGAGATTGTTGAAAAAAAGACAAGCATGCTTGATGCTTTCCGCATTGCTGATGATACCTTGCGCCAAGGTGTTCAAGGTGTTACCGATCTTATTACCATTCCAGGTTTGATAAACCTTGACTTTGCAGATATCCGTACGGTCATGAAGGATGCGGGCACTGCCATGATGGGCATTGGTCGCTCTTCTGGGGAGAACCGCGCGCTTGAGGCAGCCCAACAGGCTACAAATTCAAAATTACTCGAAGCTTCTATCGCAGGCGCCTCACGTATACTCTTTTCGATAGCTGGAAACTCTGAGCTTACCTTGGCGGAGGTTGATGAGGCCGCCCGTACTGTTGAAGCCTTGGCTGACGACAATTCTAATATCATTTATGGCCAGATCGTTGACGACGGGCTAGAAGATGAGATTCGCATTACTGTAATCGCAACGGGCTTCAAGCCAGCAACGAGTCAGTCAGCTTTTGATTTTTCCCACAGAGATCTGTTTGCTTCAACCGACGAGCCTGTTGAACCGGCACCTGTAGCCGCTCCGACGTACACTCCGATGAGATCGACGTCGTCAAGCAGCTCAAATGGCCGATTTGCTGATGAGGACTATATTCCCGACTTCCTGAAGCGGCATTAGTCTTTTCGAAAGGTAGTGCGTCGTGCTCACAAGTCCTGAGCTGCCACCCCCGCGATTAAGCCAGGGTCGTTTTTCGCATATATCAGCTTTGACGGATGAGGAGCTGTTTGAAGCTATTGATCTGAGGATTGCTTTTACTGAACGAGGGGGCGGAGTAAGTGAAGGTAGTTTCTCCTCTTTAAATCTTGGCTTTCATGTTGGGGACGAAAAAAAAGCAGTCGAAAAGAATATTGAAATCCTGCGGGACGCTTTTGGCGTACATGATATGCCCTGTCTCGGGGTATCGCAGGTCCATGGAAGTAGGGTCCTCAATATAGAGAATGAGAGGCAGGCTACACAGATATGTGCGCAAATACCTTCAGAAGAGGCAGACGCCATCATTATCGCTCCACGTCATATTTGTGCCCTCCTTCGTTTTGCTGATTGTGTTCCCGTGATAGCCGCATCTCCCTCGGGACATTTCGCTCTTATTCACGCTGGTTGGCGAGGAACACTCGCTCGCATCGTTGAGAAAGCTATACAAGACTTACACGCGCTTGATGTACGAGCGGGTTTCAATCTTGAGCCAAATTCGTACAACGTGTATCTTGGGCCCCATATTCGTCAAGAATGCTTCCAAGTTGACGTAGACCTAGCCTGTCGTTTTAAAGAAGAATTCGGGAATCTTTCCGCAAACGATAATAATTGTATTGACTTGGCCTATGCACTCAAGGCCTCATTGCTTAATGTAGGGATAGACGGCGAAAGGATCGCTGATACAAAAATATGTACCGTATGTGAAAACGAGCGTTATTTCTCGTATCGGGCACAGGACGGTATATGCGGACGCCACGGGGCATTCGCTGTAAGGATGTGAGCGTACATGACCTTAGCTGAGCGCTATCGAAGCGTCAAAAGCGAAATTGAACAGAGTTGCTATGATGCGGGGCGCGACCCTGACGAGGTGCGAATTATCGCAGTCTCGAAAACGGTTGATGCCCAAATTGTCAGGCAGGCTCTTAATATAGGGATGCAGGATTTTGGCGAGAATCGACCTGACGATCTTGCGGATAAGAAAGCCGTCTGCGACATTTCTCAATCTGAGAGTCCAAGGTGGCATTTTATTGGGAACATTCAATCTAGAAAGATTCCCCTTATCGTTCAAAACGCAGATCTGATACATTCAGTATATAAAAGCAGCCATCTTCCCCTTATTGACAAGGAGGCAGCGAGGCTTTTTAAAACTCAAAAGCTGCTTATCGAAGTGAATATGTCTGGTGAGGAGCGTAAAGGAGGACTTCAAGCCTCTGAACTTGTTCCTTTCATAGAGGAAAGTCTTTCCTATCGTAATATTCAGATATGTGGCTTAATGACTATGGCCCCCCAGGGGGACAGCCAGCTTGCCCAAACCTGTTTTGAGGGCTTATCGAATTTGCTTAAAGAGACACAAAATTATTTCACGGACGACTATCGACTGGGTGAAATGCATGAGCTTTCTATGGGAATGAGTGAAGACTGGCGTGAGGCGATAAGGGCAGGCGCTACTATGATACGCATAGGACGTGCTATTTTTGATGACACATTTGCGGGCTTATGAGCAATTTCTTATATAATCGTATCAATTATCGAGTCCATGGATTGTTTGGCCGATCCGCTGAATCAAGAGAAGGTTGACCAAGATGTTTGAAGGAATTAAAGGGAAGCTTGGATTTATTGGTAATCATGACGACGGTGAATACGACGATCCCTACTATGAAGAGGTAATGCAGCCTGCATACGATGAGTATGACGATTTCGATGATTATGAGGTAGACCCCGATTATGGCGAGTATGGCTATGGTGCCCCTACGCCTTCTATCCGCAGGTCGTCGTCCGTGTCGTACTCAAGCGATGCTGGCCCTCGTTTGGTGTCGATAGACGATGTGAAGAGCAGAACGCAGGTGCCCGATAGCCTGAACAGAAATCCCTTACCGGAAAGACGTTCGAGCACGTCCAGTTCTTCCCAGGGAACTTCTTCATACGATAGGTCGCGCTCAAGCTCATCTCCGGCCAGTAGATCTTCATATGCCCGCGGAAATCGAACAGTAGAGCGCGCTTCCGACTATCTTTTGAGTACGGAAACAAGCGACAATCCCACCATGCAGCATAATGCACGAGGTACAGGCCTGGATGCTTTGCTGCCCAGTACTTCATCGGCGGTTTCCTCTAGCTCCTTGGGCAGCCCAAGTGCAACATCACTCAGCGCCCCAGGAGGGTCTTCGAGGGCCTACGATCCTTATGACACTTTTTCAGGCTCAGGAGCAGTATCGCATAAACCTACACGTAGTCTCAAAATCCTCAAACCAGTGAGCTATGCTGAGGTAGAGCGGGTGGCGAAGATTATTAAATCCGGCGATGTTGTCGTATTGTCTTTAAGAAACACCCCCGATCATCTGGCTAAGCGTATCCTCGACTTTTCTTTCGGAGTGTCAAGTGCGCTCGATGCGAGTGTCGATTGCATTGCCGATAAAGTATTTGTAATTATTCGCGGTGATACGCTGAGCGATGAAGAGCGTTTTGAACTACGTGGACAGGGAGTCCTGTAATGGAATCATACAAGATGGGTCAAACATCATTAGTTTTTATCGGTGGCGGTAAAATGGGGGAGGCAATTGCCCTCGGGCTTCAGTCCTCTCAGGCAGAGATTGCGCGGGATATCAGCTCCGCAAACATTACGATTGTAGACCCAGGTGAGTCTCGCCGCACATATCTTGAAGAGCAGCATGGGATGAATTGTTTGGCATCAGCAGATGGTATCGACAAGGCCGATATCGTGATACTTGCTGTCAAGCCCCAGGTTATCATAGATGTTGTGCAGAATCTTAAGGGGCTCAAGGCTTTCTCACATTCGTTGTTCGTGTCAATCGCCGCTGGTGTTGAGACAAAAACTCTCATTGGGCACCTACCAGAGCAATCACGTCTCGTTCGTGTCATGCCCAATCTTCCCCTGAGTGTTGGAGAGGGCGCCTCGGTTGTTTGTTCCTCAGCAACATCTACCGAAAACGATGTAGATATCGTTCACAAGCTATTCGCGTGCCTTGGTGTGGCAGAACGTGTCGAAGAAGATCTTGTGGATGTTGCAACCGCACTCTCAGGCTCAGGACCTGCATATGTGGCAGCTATGATGGAAATTTTGATAGAGGCCGGCGAGGATGAGGGGCTTTCAAAAGATCTTGCACAATCCCTCGTACTCCAGACAGTGTATGGGACCTGTGTCCAGCTCAAGGAGACGAATCAAGATATATCATTGTTTAAAGAGTCAGTATGCAGCCCTGGGGGCTCTACGATCGCAGCTTTACAGGCAATGAATGACGCTGGCATGCATTCTGTTTATAAAAACGGCGTCGTTGCGGCCGTGCGTCGGGCAAAGGAGCTTGGTCGTGATACTGTATAACCTGATTTACTTGCTTGTTTCTTTAGCCGATGTATACACAATGGTCATTTTTGTGTATGTTCTTATGTCTTGGTTTCCGAGAAATATGAAAATAGTGAGCGATATTTACATGTATTTAGGCAAGATATGCGACCCCTATCTTAATTTATTCAGGAAATTCATACCGCCAATTGGAGGTATGGTGGACGTTAGTCCTATTGTGGCTCTGCTTGTATTACAATTCGGGGTACGAATAATTGTTAGTTTATATAATGGAATAAGCTTCTAGGTGACTTTCACGAATGAAAAGGGGATAAGTATGGCAATCACTTCATCCGAAATCCAAAATCAAACATTTTCCATTGATCGAAAGGGATACGATGTCGATGAAGTCGATGTGTTTCTTGAGCGCTTGTCCAACGAAGTCGATGAGATGAACGCGACAATTATGCAATATGAAGATGAGATCGAGAGCAACAAGTTTGCAGGCTATGGGGCGACCGCACCAAATGCCCTGAAAGAGTGCAACGATGAAAAAGATGTCCTTATCACTAAGCTCCAGAATGAGCTAGAGGAAAAAAAGGCCAACGACAACGCTATCGCACAAGCCTTAATCATTGCACAACGGTCTGCTGACGAAATCATTATGAATGCCAATCAGGAAGCTGCGCACATCCGTCAAGATGCAGAAGATGAAGCCCAACGTATTCTCGACAAGGCAAACGGCGAGAAGCAGCGCATCGTAGATGCGATTGCTAAGCTCGAAAGTGATCGTGAAGATGCTCGCGAAGAGTATCAGGATATCCTTAAAGACTTCATTAGCGATGCAACCAAGAAACTTAACAGTCTTGGAATTGATAGTGGCCCTCGAAGTTTCGCGCACGGTAGGTCGAATATGGATGCTACCGGCAAAAACCAGGTGCCTTTTAGAAAAAACTCTTCTACGTCCACGTACACGACGCCCCAGACGAGCGCATCAGCTATTATTTCTCCAGCAACCCCTAAGCCCTCGTCTATAGAGAAAGATCTTTCAGGATTTGGTGATGCTGATGACGACTTTGATTTCGAGGAAGTCGACTAAGCTTGTCTGTGTATATAGCGGGTTGATAAAACCGTTCATATTGAAGTGAGTCTTTACGATTGAGCCCGAAATGAATAGTTTCGGGCTTTTTTCTACGACGCTTACCTGCGGCATTTTGCTACAAGGCTTGTATGTCATCGACCGAAAAAGATGGGGTATTTCGATATAGGGTATATTTTGGGGGCTTCTGCAGCTGGTTTCAAAATTTGTCTGTAGACATCGAAGCCTATCGGCCAACGCCGAAGGCTTCGATTGTGGAAATACTTGAGGAACGCAAGCGGGTCTATAAGCCGGGTTCTGTCGAGAGCGACTATTTATCTCGAATGCATGTCGCCATGCACCTCTAGCACGCAACCCGAATGCACGGAAGGGTTCACCGCGTAGCATTCCTATTTGCGCTTGCTCCAGATGGGGTTTACCAAGCCACACTGTTGCCAGTATGCTGGTGCGCTTTTACCGCACCGTTTCAGCTTTTCTCCGCACGCAAGGTACGAAGAGTTTTCTTTTCTGTGGCACTGATCCGTCGGGTTGCCCCGCCCAGCAGTTAGCTGGCATCTTGACCCTTTGGAGCCCGGACTTTCCTCACTTAATGGGGACTTGCGTCACTCCATCAAGCGCAGTCGCTCAACCCGCTTGCTGTGATATTCTATCATGGGACAAGGTGGGTGGTCGAGTGAGGAAGGGTCTACTTTTGATTTATAACAGAATCGCTGCAGCAAAAACGCTTTTACTAGAAAAAAGAGCTCTCCACAGGCAAAGGTATCCAAGCCTTACCTTCTATTTGTCTGGCGCCAATGTTTCTTCTTCCACCTGGAAAGGGCTTTAAGATGACTGTATGTGCGTTGGTGGGTGCAGCATGTTTTAATGCGAAGCATTTCCTTACTCAAAAATTTGACTACATTGTCGCAGTCGATGGTGGATATCGTCACTTACAAGACATAGGTGTTGAGCCTGATTTAGTTATAGGTGATTTTGATTCCTTGGGATATGTGCCCGATCATTCGAACCTGATACAGTTTCCTGAAAGAAAAAATAAAAGCGATATCGAACTCGCGCTTGATAGGGTCTTCGACGAGCATTACGACGATGTTCTCATCTACGGCTGTTTAGGGGGCCGGCTCGACTTCACCTTTGCGGTCTATCAGCTTATCGCGAGCTTTTCCGAGCGTGGGCAGATTGTGTATGCAATAGGCGAGGATGTTGTGGTGAGGGCTCTTGTGGGGCAAGATTTCGAGCACTGCCACGACCACGACTACGGCCACGAGCATGGCCACAGGCATCTGACCAGGTATAAGTTTGGACATGAGCGCGGGCACAGGCATCAATATGAGCACCAACGCGACCACGAAGATACGCGAGAGGCGAAAGAAGGGTTTATTGCGGACAGGACAAGAAATGTATCTCGCTCCCTAAGCTCTATTCGCTTTGCTGCGGGCTGCGAGGGCACCCTCTCGATATTCTCCTTCAGTACGTGCGTGTCAGGCCTTACGATGAGTGGCCTAGAATACGAATTGCGCGATGCTCGACTGCAGCGAGTACACCCCTTAGGAGTTTCGAATTCCTTTACACAAGAAGACGCGAAGATATCTGTCGCTTCAGGAACAGCCCTCTTGTTCTTTGCGCTCGATGCTTGGCCTCACATATTAGCTGTCGATAATATGTGATAAGCTTGTGTATGTCCGGGGAGCTTGAGATTTTTATCAGGCTGAGAGGGAGCTTTCGCTTCGACCCGCGAACCTGATCTGGGTAATGCCAACGAAGGGAGAAAATATGCTTGCAGTAGCCAGTATTGCTGGAACAGACCCAAGTGGGGGAGCCGGCATCCAGGCCGACATCAAAACTATCGCGGCACATCGCCTATTTGCTGAAACGGCAATAACAGCGCTTGTTGCTCAAAACACACTCGGTGTGCAAAACATCGAAGAGGTATCGCCTGAGTTTATTAAAAATCAAATAGATGTGATATTCGAAGACATTCGCCCTGCCGCCGTTAAGGTGGGTATGGTTTCTTCGGTGCCCATTGTAGAGGCTATCGCGGAGCGCCTCGTATATTGGAAAGCTGAAAACATTGTCGTTGACCCAGTAATGGTTGCGACTTCTGGAGGAAAGCTCCTGCATGAGGATGCTCTTGATGCCCTCAGGGAGATCCTTATTCCGCTCGCTACTGTTATTACCCCCAATATACCTGAAGCTGAAATGCTATGCGGGCGTCAGCTGAGCGGAGAAACTGCTCTTGAACAGGCTGCCCTTGATCTTGCACGTACTACAGGAGTCTCGGTTTTTCTCAAGGGCGGTCATTTAAAGGATTCAGCGAACGATGTGTTAGCTACGCCGGAAGGGGAGAGCTTTTGGTTCTACGAGGAGCATGTCAACACCGAGAACACCCATGGCACAGGTTGCACCCTCTCTTCTGCAATTGCTTGCAACCTAGCAGTCGGCTTAAGCTTAGAGCAGGCAGTTCGCAAGGCTAAGTCGTACGTAACAGGGGCTTTACGGGATAACTTGAACTTAGGGAAAGGGCGTGGACCTCTCAATCATATGTGGGAGTTTATGAGAGACTATTAAGCGCTGGTGCGCATCCCTGGAATGCTGTCAAAGGTTTTGTGAAGCTTTTTTATGCCCTGTTTTTTCTATCGGATTCCGAAAACAGGTTGCGGAAACTCTGCATGAGCAATCATGTGCTTGGAATGTTGTGGGCAAACACGCCCTTGACGATATGCCGCGCTAAACGTATTATATCTAATCGTGTCTTCGCACGCCCCCTCGGCTCTTCAGGTTCTGAGAGTGGGTAAAGGGTACGAAACTTTGATAATTGGGGTGTCGTCTAATGGTAGGACAGCGGTTTCTGGTGCCGTATGTGAGGGTTCAACTCCTTCCACCCCAGCCAATTGGTCTGTACAAAGTTTTCGTGAAGACGCAAGCTTCGTGTGGTTTACAAGCATTTTAAGGTATACTACATAAGCGCTTTAGGTATGGCTCCGTCGTCTAGCGGTTAGGACGCCGCCCTCTCAAGGCGGAGGTCGCGAGTTCGAATCTCGTCGGAGCTACCAACTTCAAAGATGGGGCTGCAGCACAAGCCCCTTACAATGAAGGATCGGGTCGATTAATTTCGGATCTCGATCCTTCTTTTATTTTTAAAAGGACGGAATCGATACAGAGGTACTATGGTTTCATGTCGCCAGTATTATCTCTTTCACATATTTATTATTCGACCAGATAAAAATAGCCCACATTAGGCCAACTCATCCCAACAGTGCTTTCATGACGGTTTACGGGTAAATTCCGTGTGTAATGGTCTGCAATTAACAAGCCATCTGGATTGTCTGGATAGGATCAGGGTGGACGGATTGCTTTTGCTTACAAAAAGGAGCCAGCTATGTAAATGTCAATAGGTTTTAGCAAAGTTTTTAAAGATCTT